>JAVYLW010000004.1:0-117276 GCA_038740375.1 Candidatus Pacearchaeota archaeon
GAACTGCAATCGGTGTTGTTCCTACTTTGATACAACTTGAGCCAACATATTGAGGTCCGCAAGGTGTTCTTGCATATGTATCAAATTGTTGATATACTGGAGCTTGTATTATCTCTGTTTTTAAACTCCATTTTCTGTAAATGTCAAATCCTCCGATTTGAATTCCAGGTCCTCTGTAATCAATTGGTTGTTGTGCTTTTAACTCTGCTTCAGTATTTGCTATAAAACTACCTGCCAACAAGACTAAACCTTTTACTGTTTTATTCATTTTCTTTTTCCTCCTTTCATTTTTATTAATAATCTTGATTAGAGAAAATGTGTTTAAAAAAATTGTTATGAAGTTTTATTCAATTTTTTTTACTACTTTTAAGTTATACAAAAGATTTAAATAGTATACATTTTATGTATACACATAAAGTATACACGATACTTTAACACCTCTTTTCCCCTGGACGAGCAAAGACATGCTTTGTGCATGACACTGGCTCCTCAGGGTTTTAATAATTTAAGTTTAGATGGTGCTATAGAGTATGTGTGTTAACCATTAACAATTATAACATCAATAAATAATAATTAAAAAACAATATGAGCGATATATTCCAAAATACAATACTTTGTGGAAAGTGTGACGAGAGAATGAATCCAGTTAAAATAGCAAAAAATGGATTTATTCTCAGAGCAGTATTATGTCCTAAATGTAATTCAAAAATTATTCATCCTAAAGACGAGCAAGAATATCTTAATTTTATGAACCTTAAAAGAAAAGAGTTCGATGTTAAATTAAGATTTGTTGGAAATAGTTATGCTGTTTCTATTCCAAAGGAAATCGTAAATTTTATGAAAGAACAGGAGAAAATAATGGATGATATGGTAAAATTATGTTTTGAAGAGTTTGGAAAAATCTCATTAAATTTTTGTTCTAATTCCAAATTAAATTCAAATAATACTCAAATAAAGATTTCTGAGATAAATAAGGAAAAATAGTTTATGGTAGAAAATAAAACTTTAAAATTGCGAGTTGCTGAAGCATTACAAGACGATGCATACAAAGGAATAGCTAGAATTGACTTAGATGTTATGAAAGAACTTGGAATAAAAAGAGGAGATGTTATTTCTATTAAAGGCGGTAGAGAAACAGTTGCTATTGCAGATAGAGCTTATCCTGCTGATGTTGGAGAAGGAATAATAAGAATAGATGGTATAATAAGAAAAAATGCTAGAACAGGAGTGTCTGAGAATGTTATTGTCTCTAAGGCTAATTTTAAAGAAGCAAAAAGATTGATAATATCTCCTCAAAAAGGGATAAGAATTCAAGGTGATTTAAAACCAGGGCTTATTGGAAGAGTTGTAGTTAAAGGAGATATTATAGTTTTAGGAGGAGTTTCTAGAAGAAGAGATATTATGAGCGATGAATTTGGGGATCTTAATGATATATTTGGAAATTTAAATGAAGTTTTTGGAAACATGGGTTTTGGAAATTTTGGAGGTTCAATACAACAAATAAGGTTTGTTGTTGTAAATACCACTCCTTCGCAAGCAGTTATAATCACTGAAAATACTGAAATCTCAATTTCTAATAAATCTATTGAAGTTCAGGAAGATAATATACCAGAAGTTACTTATGAAGATATAGGAGGGCTTACAGAAGAGGTTAAAAAAATAAGAGAAATGGTAGAAGTTCCTTTAAAACATCCTGAAATTTTTGAGCAATTAGGAATAGAGCCTCCTAAAGGAGTTTTATTACATGGACCTCCTGGAACTGGAAAGACACTTCTTGCTAAAGCTGTTGCAAATGAATCAGAAGCTAATTTTATTTTATTAAATGGACCTGAAATTATGAGTAAATTTTATGGAGAATCTGAAAAAAAATTAAGAGATTTATTTGAAGAAGCTGAAAAAAATGCACCTTCTATAATTTTTATTGACGAGATTGATGCAATTGCTCCTAAGAGAGAAGAAGCGTCTGGAGAAGTTGAGAGAAGAGTTGTTTCACAACTGTTAACTATGATGGATGGATTAAAGTCTAGAGGAAAGGTTGTTGTTATTGGAGCTACAAATAGACCTAATTCAATTGACCCTGCTCTTCGTAGACCTGGAAGATTTGATAGAGAAATTGAGATAGGAGCTCCTGATAAAGAGGGAAGATTACAAATATTAAAGATACACACTAGAGGTATGCCTTTGACAAAAAATGTTGATCTTAATGCTTTAGCTTCTGTTACTCATGGATTTGTTGGTGCTGATATTAGTGCACTTGCAAAAGAAGCTGCTATGATTGTTCTAAGAGAGAATTTGCCTAAATTTGATTTAAAAGAAGGAGAACCTATTCCTGAAGAAAAATTAAAGGAGCTTAAGGTTAGTCATAAAGCTTTTACTGAAGCTTTAAAAATGGTTAGACCGAGTGCAATGAGAGAAGTTTTAGTGGAAACTCCTAATGTTGGGTGGGATGATGTTGGAGGACTTGATTCTGTAAAACAGGAGTTGAAAGAAGCTGTTGAGTGGCCTCTTAAATATCCTGATTCTTTTAAAAGAATTGGAATAAGGCCTCCAAAGGGAATCTTATTATATGGTCCTCCTGGAACTGGAAAGACACTTCTTGCTAAAGCTGTTGCTAAAGAGTCTGAAGCAAATTTTATTCAAATTAAAGGACCTTCTTTGCTTTCAATGTGGGTTGGAAAATCTGAAGAAGGTGTTAGAAAAGTTTTTGAAAGAGCAAGACAAGTTTCTCCATGTGTTATATTCTTTGACGAGATTGATGCACTTGCTGGTAAAAGAGGAATTGAACAAGGTACTAAGGTTACTGAAAGAGTTTTAAATCAATTACTTGCTGAAATGGATGGTATAGAAGATTTATCCAATGTTATTGTTATTGGAGCTACAAATAGGCCTGATATGCTTGATTCTGCAATACTTAGACCTGGAAGGTTTGATAGGATACTTTTAGTTCCTTCACCTACTAAAGAAGGAAGAAAACAAATATTTGAGATACATACAAAGAAAATGCCTTTAGCTAAAGATGTGACAATAGATTATCTTGTTGAAAAAACAGAGGGATTTGTTGGAGCAGATATAGAGAGTTTAGTTAGAGAGGCTGCTATGCTTGCTCTTCGAGAAGATATAAATTGTAAGGAAGTAAAGTTAAAACATTTTGAAGAAGCATTGAAAAAAGTTACTGCTTCAGTATCTAAAGCTGATCTTGATAGGTATAGGAAAATTGAAACTGATTACTTAAGATCTGCTAAAGCTGCACTTGAAAGAAGTCCTGTCGGATATTTAGGTTAATATAAATATAAAATTCTACATACTTTTAGCATGATAAAATTTAATTTTTTAAGGCAATTCTTTTTTTTTCATAATTAAAAACTAAGTTATTTGTTATATTTATCTTAAAAAAAAGATTATTAATATCTTTAATTAATAAAAATTAGATATAATAATAAAAGAATAGTCATAATTTTATAAGTCTCGTCATTAATAATAATTTTTAATTTTTTGATTTTATTTTTTAATTTAATAATCAAGGTTTTGTAATAATCTGATTTTTTGAAGAGAATATTTTAGATTAATACTATTAAATTTTGATATTATATAAAATATTCTTTATCTTATAAATTTCTTTAAATACAAATATTTTCTTAAATTTTTAATTTAAAATCGATTGTAAGGAAATAAATTTTATGAGAATTAAAAAAAAGAATTTGAAATATCAATATTTTAAATTATATTTTATTTTTTTAATAGGAATAATTATGCTTATTTTTTTAGTAAGTTCTGTTTTATCTAATGAACAAATTTTATGTAATAAAGACTCTGATTGTGGATTTGTTCATTTTGTTGGGAATGAATATTGTCTAGACAATGATGTAGTTAAGGATAAAATTTTTCCAACTTGTATTAATAATCTTTGTGTAGAAATTAGAAGTCAAGAAATTATAATAAATTGTCAGGATATATATGGTGAATGGGGTCAATATTATTGCAAATATAATAATTCTTATCGTTCTAGAATAGTTGTAAATTCTTTTTGTACAATTTTTGATAATGGACTTGCAGGATGTAATAATTCTAATTTATATATTCAGGAAGAAAAAGTTGAAGAATGTGTTTATGGGTGTGATGAAATTACTGGAAGATGTAAAATAGTTAATATTAAGTGTAAAAATAATTCTGATTGCGGAATAACAGGTTTTATTGGGAATCCTTTTTGCATTGGAAAAGATTTATTCAAATATTTTCAAAATTCTACTTGTTTAAATCCTAATACTTTTGAAAGTGAATGTAAAATATCAAAAGAACCTGTTATTTTTGTTGATTGTGGAGAGGATTATTGTGATGATTTTGGAAGTAATTATTGTAAAGGTAAAGATGTTTATAAATCAAGAATTTGTTATGAAAGAGGATGTTCAATTGATTCATGCTTTGCAAGAAGTAATGTCAATGAAATTTTAGTGAAGACTTGTGAATTTGGATGTTTAAATAATGATTGTGTAGAGGATTATCAAAAAATATGTAATTTTGATTCAGACTGTGGAAAGGATTCTTATATTGATGACAAATATTGTAAAAATAATGATGTTTACCAAAATTATATTAAATATTCATGTATAAATCCTGGAACAAATGAATCTTTATGCAACTATGAAATAATCCAAAAATTAATAGAAAAATGCATTAGAGGTTGTAAAGATGGGAAATGCAAAAAAATTTCTGATGTAGATAAACCTTTTAGAGAATTTGATGAAATTAATTTTACATTGGCAAAAATTTATTATACAGATACTATATCTGGAAATTATTCTTTTTTTAAAATAAACAAAACAGCCCAAAAGTTGATAAGTCATGAGATAAATAAATCTAGGCCTGTAATATCTCTAAACACTTTGGTAATAATATTAATAATATTGATAATTGTTATTACGATTTTAATTATTATTTTATATTTGTTAAAATAAACTATTTATAATAAAACTTTGTGTTTAATTTACAAATAAATTCTTTTATTTTACTTTTAGATTTTAAAAATTAGTAATGTGAAAGTTAAATTTAATAATAAATTCTAATTATTATAGAATTATTCAGTATCTGTATTTTTTTGTTCTATTTTTTCTATTATTTTTTTTTCAAATTCTAACCGAATTTTTTCTGATTCTTCATATGAAATAAGAAATACATCTTCATATAATTTTCTGAAACTTCTGTCATTATTTCTTATAGGATTAGATAAAAAATATTCATTCCTTAAATCATCTTCTTCAGATACTATGAAATGAAAGATTCCTTCTTTTAAAGGTATTGAAACATGTCTTGATTTTTCTGGAACATCGATATGATTCATTGATATTGTTCTTATTGATCCAGAATATTTCTCACTTTTAATTGAATAGCTTCTGTCATTTATTGAGAAAGAGTTATTTAACTCTGCTCTGTGAAACTTTCCATTTATTATAACACTGTCTATAATTTTACCTTTATTTATTTTTGAATTTATTATAACTGAATTTTTTATTTCAACGTCTCCCAATTCTGAATTTACTATTCTATTATTGTTTTCATCTGCTTCTTGAGGTATTCCAGATATTTCTCTTGCTATTAAACCATCTCTTGTTAATTCTCTTAAACTCATAAAATATTCTCTCATTCTATTATGTAAGCCTAAGTCTGCCCAATAAACTTTTCCAAAATTTAGAGTTTTCATTTTCAGTTTTTTATTATACTTTTTTTCAAATTCCTTTTTTAGACTTAATATTTTGTCAAAGAAATCTTTTCCATAGTGATTATTTACCATCATTTTGTCAAGTTCATTTATTTTTTTATCTCTTTCTTTTTCCCATAATTCTCTTGAATTTTTTTCTTGTGTAAGAGCTATTGCCATTATAAAATAAGGATCAAAATCAAAATAACATCCGTATTTTTCTATTTCATCTGCAAATACTTCTTTTGCTATTTCAAGAAATCTGTAAGAGACTGCTACAGGACCTAAACTAACTCCGCAGATATATTGTCCTTTTTCATTTTTTTTCACTATTCCTTGATTATATAATTTTTCAAATTCTTCAATAGGTCTTCTTGGGATTTGTCTTAATAAATTGTTGTTTTTATCATAACCTACCCAATCTTTTTCTTTTGCTGTTGTTTCATCTACTATTTGTTCTGAAACTACTTTGATTATATCTGTATCTGAATAATCAACGTTTTCTTTAAATAAATCTACTGCTGGAATTTGAATTTCATCACCCCATTTGTTTAATATTCCTCTAAACCCTTTTTCTTTTAAATAAAAAGATACAAGAGTAAAATATTTCATTGCAGATTCAATTAATGTTTCTTGATACATTTTGTTGTTAATTTGTATTATTTTGGGAGTGAACATTGCAGGTTTCATATTTCTAAAAGCGTTTGTTATAGGCATTAATCTTTCTCCTTTTCCAAAGACCATTCCACATAAAACTACGTCATCCTTAAAAATAATAGGAAGTGATTCTAATTTTTTGTAAAAAACAAGAGTTCCTAGAAAATTTTGTTTTCTTATTTCCTCAATTGTAGAAAATATAAAAGATGATTTAAAGATTTTAGTTTCTTTAAATCTTTTTTCTAAAAAAATTCTGTTTTCTTCTGTTCCTGAAATTAGCCCTATTATTTTAGGAGACAAATCTTTTTCTAAAATTTCATCAACTTTTTTAATGTTATTTAGAATATCGCATAATTCTGGATAAATTTTTATTAATTTTTCTTTTTCATTATTCATTGAATTTAAATATTTAATCAAAAATTTAAAACTTATGTATTTAGAATATATAACTTTTTGAAAAAGTTTTTTGTATTAATTTTTCGAAAAATTTTTGTTAATATTGTTAGAAAATAAGGATTAAAGTTAATTTATTTCTTATCTAAAATTTTTTATTTATCATACTCTTTATTATAACCGCAATTTAGACATTCAACTACAGAAAAATATCCGTTTTCATCTGCAGAAATAACAACTCTTTTATTTCCACATCTAGGACAGGTAATATCATATTCATCAAAATTTCCAGTTATATTACCAATTCGTGATTCCATTTTTTGAATTTATACATGTTTAAAATAAATTATTTTAGAAAACACTGTTTTATTTTTATAGATAAATATACTTTTTATACTATTATTATTAAGAGAAAGTAGTATATATTTTTTTCTATTTTTTAAGTTTAACCTAAACAATTATAAATACTTGTTACTCTATGAAATTATGACAAAAAAGAGGAAACATGTTCTTTTAATAAAAAGAATACATAAAGATGCAGAATTACCGAGCTATCACTATGAATCAGATATTGGTTTAGATTTAACTTCTATAGAAGATGTAAGTTTTAGGCCAAATGAACAAAAAGCTATTAGGACAGGTCTTGTTATAAAAATTCCAGATAATCATGTAGGTCTTATTAGAGATAGAGCAGGTATAGTAAGTGAAATGAATCTTCATACAGTAGCAGGAACATTTGATCCTGGATATAGAGGAGAAGTTTCTGTTGTTTTGGTTAATTTTTCTGAAGAAGAGGTATTAATAGAAAAAGGAATGAAAATCGCTCAACTTTTAATAATACCTATACTAAAAGTTAATGTTAAAGAAGTTAAAGAACTTGATGAGACAGAAAGAGGAGACAAAGGTTTTAAAAAAGTTAAATAAAATTTATAATAACAAAAAAAGAATTTGAAATATCAATATTTTAAATTTTATTTAATTTTGGGTTCTCTTGCATCAATGAAGGATAAGAAAGAGAATTATCGACGATAAAAAAGATTATAAGATTTTTACTGTTTTGTCTAAAATATTAAAATATTAGACGATAAAAAATAAATCCTGCGCACTTGCAATAAAATCTAATTTTGATTATAATAATTTTTCTGATAATTAATTATTAAAATATCTGAAAAATGCTTATAAATTGATATTTTTTTATTTTTAGTCTAAATAATTTTAAAATTTTGGATAATTATTCACTTTTTCTATTTTTTGTATTTTTATATCCACATTTTTTACATTCTAAAACATCGTAGTATCCATATTCATCTTTGAATAATGTGACATTACTTGATTTACAATTAGGGCATCTAATGTCTATATCCTCTAAAGATCCTCCAGATTTTTTTATAAAGTTTGTAGACATAAAAATATATAAAATAGTAGTCATTAAACTATAAAAATTTTTTTATTTTAAATAATAGGCAAAGAAATAAATAGTATTATAACTTATTTTTTCTATGAATATTAATGAAGAAATAGAAAAATACAAAAAACAGATTTTAGAATATGATATTTCTAAAAAAAGAAAACATTTTAGACTAGAACTTTTGATAATTATTTTTGCTATAATTACTTTAGGAGGTTTTTTTATTTTAATAATTTTTTTAAGAGAAGCTTTAACAACAGGGTTTGTTATTGGACAAAAAGAAGCAAATCTTTACGGTTCTGTTATATTTGTTGTTTTTTTGATTATTTGGTGTTTTTTATTAATACAATGGTTTATAATACATAAAACTCAAGAAGAAATTTGAAAATATAAATAATTTTTGTAAAATTTATTCTTCATCTAATGCTTTAGGTATTTTAGGTTTATTACCTATTCTTAAAAGCACCCATAAATGAAAAATTGCAAAAATAAAAGTAAAAATTGTTATTAAGGTTAAAACTAATATCCATATTTTTAAAGATTTTAACTCGTATTTTACATAAAAATTAAAGGTAAAATACCATATTAATAAATAGGAGAATCCTAATAAAAAAACATAAATTGCTTTTGGTTTTCTGTTTATATATCCTCTTTTTTCTAATATTAATAAAGTTCTATTTATATCCATTAGTATGTTATTTTGTTATTATTATAATTTTATTATCTTTTGTTTTTATAAAAGTATGTTCTGCTTGACTTACTGGTTTATGAGAAACTTCAATTAACTGAGGATAAGAGTGGATTATTTTATTTTGTTCTAGCTCTTTTATAGCAAGCTTTGCCATAAGTCCAAAGTTTTCTTGTATTTCTCTTAATGAAAAAGGAAGAGTTCTATATTTTTTATTTACATATTCTAGTATTTTTCTCGCTATTTGACTTCTTGGATTTTTTAATTTTGAAATTACAAAAATATTGCTTGGAGGTCCTTCATAAATTCTTCCTTCTCCAGTTGTTGCAAAAGGTTCTATTGCGTAACTTCCAGGTTCAATTCTATTTTGATTGTTATTTCCATGGTTTGGAATAGTTATTCCAGAATGTATGTTATAATTTCCAAGTCCATGACCGCATAAATTAACTATTGGAGAAAATCCTTTTTTTTGAATTTCTTTTTGTATAATGCTTCCAATTTCATGAAGTGTAGGATTTTTTTCTAGAATATTTAATGCACTATCTAGTGCTTGTTCTGATGCTTTTATTAGTTCAGTGTATTTTTTTTCTTCTGAAAGGTCAAGAGAAAATGAAGTATCTGCAATAAATCCGTTTATGTGAACGCCTAAATCAATTTTTAATAATCCTGAAGCTTTTGTTTTATCTTCAATTGTTGGATGATAATGAGCAGCTATATCATCAATTGAAAGATTAACTGGAAATGCAGGTTCTCCTCCTAGTTCTAGTATTTTTGCTTCAATTTTTCTTGCTATGTCTAATAATAACATATCTTTTTTGATTATTAATTTTGAATAATCTCTTACTTCTTTTGCTATTTTTCCTGCTTTAATATATGATTCTATTTCATTTAGATTACTGTTTTTTTCTATTGACAATTTTTTATTTTTTTTCTCTTCAGGCAATTTATCTAATTTTTCTTTAGTTGAATTTTTTAATTTAAAATTTTTCTCTAAATATTCTCTTACACCGTTTTTGCCTCCATAGGATTTTTCAGTCATTTTATTTAATTAGTTTTAAGTTTTTTATATTTATCTTTTTTTTAGGATTAATATCTTTAAAGATATTTTGTTTATTTAGTTTTATTATTATTTTAAATCAATTTTTTTATAAAATATGTCTTTCTTGCTTTTAAATCACTAGTTTTTTATTTTTAAAATATCTTAATACCTATAAAAATAATAATTTAACTATCTTGATAAGAAATTAAATTTAATAAAATTAATAAATAAATATTTTTAAATGATTGTTTAATTTTATGAAAACTTTTTTGATATAAATTATTATATAACTTTATAGATATCTTTAAATTTTTGATTTTTCACCTTATTTTATGTCGATATCATTTACTAATGACCTTGAAAGAAAATTACATGAAACTAATGCCTTGCTTGAACAAAGAAATAGAGATTATCAAGAATTGTCTATCAAATATTCTAATTTATTTAATGAAATTAAAAAAATAAGGGAATATATAAATGTTGTTGAAAAACAAATAAATGATTTAAGGATTTCTCGAAAAGAGATGTTGAAAAAAGCATCAGAAGATAGAAGTGCTAATGCATCTTTAAATGAGTGGAAAAATGCGATGAGCGGAGAACTTTATTTTTTGAGAAGAGAATATGAAAAAGCTAGAAAAGAAGTTGAAAAAATGAAAGAAGAAACAAGAAAATTAAGTATAGAAAACATAGTTAATATTTCTAAAATATTTAATTTAAGTATGAAGTTATTATTGACTAAAAATCCTGAATATTCTACAATACCTTTTTATTATAATGGAGTTGGAAAATCTTCTCCTATTTATACTCGTGCTTTTTGTGATTTATTTTCTCTTATTTTAAATATTTCTGAAAAAGAATTATCAAATTTATCTTTAAAACAATTATTAAATTATGTAGAAATTGAAAAAAGGAGCCATTTGAGAAATGCCTTTTTTCGAGGAGAAAGATTAAGAAATTATGAGTTTAAAACAACAGGAGTTAATTCAAAAAAAATCTTAATAGGTAGGAGTTATCCTGTTTTTTATGAATATTTTAAAAAAGGTAAAATGCCAATAGGCATAGGATTATTTTTTATTGATCCTGAAAATTTAATAAATGATGAAGATGTTAAAAAAAGAGAACTTAGAAAAATTGCGAAGTTTTCAAGAAATTTATTGAACACTCTTAAGGAGACTGCAGATGAACTTTATATTTTTAAAAAACTAATTATAGAAAATGATAATTTTGAAGAATCCAGTTTATATTCTGTTTAATTTTTTATTCTTCTTTCTTTTGGAATAAAATTTGTTATTTTTTCTCCAGTTGATTTTCCACATCCTAAAAAATCATCTTCGTATTTTATAATTTTCCAATTTTTTTCACTCTTGATTTCTAGATTATTACCTTTTAACCAATCATTTTCCTGTTCTTTATTTATAATCAATATATTTTTTGTAATCTCTTCTTTAAGTAATGAAACTCCGTCAAAAGTCAATCTTATATTGTTTTCTTTTTCAATTTTTGCAAAATACAGACCAATATTTTCAATTCTAAGATTTTTATCAAGTTTAGAAAGCTCTTCTTTTGATAGATTTCCTGAATATATTCTTAATTTATTTTCACCAAATTTAATTAGTAAATATGGAAGATTTTTAATCCCATATTGCTCATTTAATTTTTCCAAGATTTTATTTTTATCTTTATTAATTAGAGGTATCATTTTATCTTTCTTAATTTACATAAAAAAAAACCTTCAAGGTCATTATCATGAGGATATATTCTAACTGCTTTTTTTATATCTTTGTTAAAATTTTGATTTTTCCAAGATAAAATTCCTTCACGAGTTCTAATTGGAAGATTTACAGGTTCTATTCTTATTTTATCTTTATATGTGTCTAATAAATATTGTATAACTTCTTCGTTTTCTTCTGGAGCATGAGTGCAAGTTGAATAAACCATTGTGCCATTTATTTTGAGGACTTCAAATGCTTCTTTTGCTAATTTTTTTTGTTTTTTACTAAAATTTTTTATTAAATTCTCACTCCATTCTAAAAATGTTCTTGGAGAGGATCTAAGGTTTCCTTCACCAGAACATGGAGCATCAACTAGTATTTTGTCAAATAAAAAATTCATTTTTTTTAGTTTAATAGACAATCCTATACCATCGTGTCTTGTGATAATAGTATTAGTTACGCCTATTCTTTCTAAATTTGACGAGAGAATTTTTATTCGAGGTATTGAAACATCGTTAGCTATAATTGTTCCTGTGTTATTCATTTTTGCTGCTAATTGAGTAGTTTTACTTCCAGGACTTGCACAAAGATCTAATATTATTTCATTTTCTTTTGGTTCTAATGCTATAACAGGCATCATGCTGGTTATTTCTTGTACATAATAATAACCTAAGATATGTTCTTTTGCTTTTCCGATTTCTCCAGGTTCTAGATTTGAGATAATTTGAATTATCTCTGGATAATTTTCAAAAGGCACATTTATTTGCCAATTCTTTTCTTTTGTTCTTTTAATTAAATTTTCTATTGATATTTTTAATGTATTAACTCTTATTGATTTTTTTGGTGTTGTTTTTATTGATTCAAAAAAATTATTTAAATCTTTAGAATTGTTTAGTAAAATTTTCATTCTTTCTAAAAATTCTGGTTTTGGTTCGTAACTATTTTTCATAATTATATATAATGAATTAACTTATATAAAACTAATTAAATAAAATAATCTTTTTAAGTAAACTATACTATGTGTTTATTTTATAATATTATAGGCTAATAAATTATTTAATTTATACAAAAATTTAAAAATATGTTATTAAGTATTTATTTTCATGGTTAAAATTGGAATTATTGGTGGAAGTGGTCTTGATGATCCTAAACTTATGAATGATTATGAGGAAATTGATTTAGAGACTCCTTATGGAAAACCTAGTTCTAAAATAACAACTGGAAGAATTTCTGGAGTTCCTGTTTGTATTATTTCTCGTCATGGAAAAAATCATGAAATACCTCCTAGCCTTGTAAATTTTAGAGCAAATATTTGGGCTTTATATCATCTTGGTTGCACACATATAATTGCGACATCTGCAGTAGGTTCTCTTCATGAAGAAATTAAACCTGGTAATTTAGTTTTTCCAAATCAGTTCATTGACTTTACTAAATCAAGAAAAAATACTTTTTATGAAGAAAAAGGTGAATTTAAACATACTCCTATGGCAGATCCATATGATTTTAAATTAAGAGAGATTTTATGTTCTGTTTGCGAGAGTTTAGGATTTTCTTATAATAAAGATAAAACAGTTATTACAATTGAAGGACCTAGATTTTCTACAAGGGCTGAGTCTCATATGTTTAGACAATTAGGAGCTGATATAATTAATATGTCTACATGTCCTGAAGTTATTTTAGCTAACGAACTTTCTATACCTTATCAAACTATTGCTATGTCAACAGATTATGATTGTTGGAAAGAAGATGAAGAACCAGTTAATTTTGATATTATTATGAAAAGAATGAGTGAAAACTCTGATAAAGTTAAACAATTATTACTAATAGCAATTCCTGAAATAGCTAATTTCTACGGAGGAAAAATAAAAGAGAATTTATCTGAAGATTTAGAGTTTATAAAGAGTAAAATAACTAGTATTCCTAATTGGCCAAAACCAGGTATCATATTTAGAGATATAACTACCTTACTTGCAAGTCCTGAAGGTATAAGCAAAGTTATAGATATTTTGTATGATAGATATAAAGAAAAGAAGATTGATGTTATAACTGGAATTGAATCAAGAGGATTTATTATTGGAGCACTTTTAGCAAATAGGATGAAACTTCCTTTTGTACTTATTCGAAAAAAAGGAAAACTTCCAAGAGAAGTTATTAGAGAAGAGTATGAACTTGAGTATGGAAAAGATTCTATTGAAATACATAAGGATTCTATAAAAAATGGACAAAAGGTTTTAATAATAGATGATCTTGTTGCAACAGGAGGCACAAGTCTTGCTGCTTGCAAACTTGTTAAAAAACTTGGTGGAGAAGTTGTCGAGTGTTCATTTGTTATTGATTTACCTGATTTAAAGGGCAGAGAAAAAATAGAAAAAAACGGATTTAGAACTTTTGCCATTATAGAATTTGAGGGAGAATAATTTAATTTATATTATAAATTTAAAGCTATGTCATTATTTTTATTTTTTAGGTTTAAAATTTAGAAAAATTATTTGATATTAATTATGTTTCTTTAATTCTTATAGTTAAATTTTTTAACTTTATTTTTTTCTTATATTTATGAATAAAAAAGAGTTATTAGATTTGTTGAGAAAAGAAGGATTTTCTGAAAAAATTATAAATGCTTTTTCTAAAGTAAATAGAGAAATTTTTGTTCCTGACGAATTAAAAGAATTTGCGTATGAGAATCATCCTCTTCCTATAGGATATGGTCAAACTATTTCACAACCATATACAATTGCATTTATGCTTTCTTTACTAGATGTTAAAGATGGGCAAAAAATTTTAGAAGTTGGAAGCGGTAGTGGATATGTTCTTGCATTAATTAATGAATTATCTAAAAATTTAAAAATTTTTGGAGTAGAAATAATAAAAGAGCTTTATGAAAAATCAAAAAAAAATTTGAAATCTTTTAAAAATATTAAAGTTTTTAATTTAGATGGAACAAAAGGTCTTTTGCAAGAATCTCCTTTTGACAGAATAATCGTTTCTGCTTCTGCTGATGAAATTCCTCGTGATTTAATTAAACAATTAAAAACGGGCGGAATAATGGTAATTCCTGTTTTAAACTCTATTTTTAGCATAAAAAAAGAAGCGAAAGGAAATGAAATTAAAGAATATCCTGGTTTTGTTTTTGTTCCTTTAAGAAAAGATAGGCATACTAAATAATAATATAATTTTAATGATTTATTTATTTTTTAAATAAAATTTTTTCAGATTCTTTTTTCTTAGGCATATAAGGAGCAACTTCTTCTTTAGTTATTCTTTTTTCTTTAATTAATTTTTTAATTAATTCATTTAATAATTTAATTTGATGTTTTCTTAATAAATTCATTTTCATTTGTGCTTTAGCTATTTTTCTAATTCTATTTATATCTTTTTGTAAATGAGAATTTATTTTAGATTCAATTGTTTTTTTCATTATTCTATAACTATTTTATAATATATATTTTTTATTTTTTTTATATCACAAAGATTTAAAAAACTAAAATTCTAATTAATTAAAGTTGAGCAATGAAAACTATAAAACAAACTATACAATTTAATTGCAGTGCTAATGACTTTTACGAGTATTTTATTAATCCTAAAAAGCTTTCTAAGATTATAGGAGGAAAAGTTGTTAATTCTATGAAAGTTCCTGGAAAATTTTCTTCTTATGATAATTATATAAAAGGTGAAAATATTGAACTTCTTCCCGGAAGTAAGATTGTTCAGAATTGGACTTGTGTAGATTTTCCCGATAAACATTTTTCTAAAGTAACTATAAATATAAAAAAGAAAACTGATAAATCATGTGAAATAGAACTTATTCAAGAAAATGTTCCTGATGATTTGTATGAAGATATCTCTTTATTATGGAATGAGTTTTATTGGGATCCAATAAAAGATTATTTAGAAGATTTAATCTGGAAATAATTCTTAAAAAATTTCTTTTTATTTTTAATTCTTTTTATTGATATTTAAAAATTTAATTTTAAACTAAAAACACATGTTATTGAATATTTTTTAGATAGTATGTTTATAAGATGTTTTTTAAAAATTTATTATTAAAAATCTGTTAAACTTGTCTGTTTTTTTCCATTTAATATAGTTTTTAAGTCTAAATTAAAAACTTCAAATATATTTTCAACTGCAGGAAGTATTTGGTTATTTAAGTAATAATCAATATCATATTTTCCTGGTTCGTCTATAAGTTTTGCCCTATCTCTTATAAGTCCTTTTGTTTTTCCTGTTTTTGTTTTTTGATGATTTTCTGGTTCAGATACAAAAAATTCTATTAGCATTCCTATTTTAACAGGATAACCTCTTTCTTTCATTTTTTTTGCTATTGTAACATGAGGAGACTCTGCTTTATATTCTTCGATAGGCTTTTTTAATTGAGTTCTTATTATTAAATCATTAATTTTTACCTCTCTTTGTTTGATTTTCTTTACGATTTCTTTAACATATTCTTCTGCCCTTTTTGTATTTCCGTCTTTTAGTATAAATTCTAAAACTTTATTTTGAGTTGTTCTTGCTAGATTGCACCAATCTCTTCTTACTGTTTCAAATCCTCTTATTTTTAATTTATCTTTTTCGTCTATTAATGCGTATTTCTTTTTTGCTCCAAAATCTCCTTTTCTTTTTGTTACCCAAATTCCTCTTTTGTAAAAATCTTCTAAATCCAGTTCCATTATTCCTGGAAGATCTTCATTAATTTTATCAAGAAGCTCTAGCACTTCTTTTTTTGATTTATTATCCATTTCAAAACATATAGAGTCAGTATCGCTATAAATTACCTTAAATCCATTTTTTTCGATTTTAGATATTGTATTTTTAATGTAAGTTCTTGCTAAAGCAGCTGTTGCAGCTGCTGCTTCTCTACAATAATATCTTGCTCCAAAAAAACCTTGATAACCATATGAAGCATTTGCTAAAAGTTTGAATGCATTACTTCTTGCTTTGGATAAATTATCTTTTTTAAGATTAAATTCTTGTTTATATTGTTTTCTTTTTTTAATTATTTCTCTTAACATTTCTGGAAAAAATCCAGGTTCCTTGATAAAATAAACTTTTTTTCCTTCTATTTCAATTTCTATTGCTTTTTTGACTTTATGTTCTCTGAAAGTTGATTTAGAAAGATTAAAAGTCACTATTATACTGCCATACATACTTGTAAAGTCAAAGAAAACTAAGTTTTCATACAAACCTGGTTTTGGTTGTAATACGAAGGCTCCTTCATATTTATCTTCTGAGATTCTTTCTCCAATTTCAGAAATCGGTTTTTTTTCTATTATTTCATTGTATTTTTCTATGTTGTGGATAATATAGCTTTCTACATGATTAGACATAGAGAATCGCGATACGTCAAATAAAGGTTCTTGAACTATTCTTGAGAATTCTGTTAAATCAGGCAATATTTTTTCAGTTAGTTTGTAAGCTAGTATAGAATCTTGTAAATTATATTCAAAATAATCTTCCCATTCTCTATGATTTAATTTACTTGAATGTTTAAATTCAAAATTTTTTTTCCTTTCTCCTAATAATTCATCAGAAACATCATTTAGAGAAAGTGTTTCTGATTGCAAATATGGACCGTATACTACTTTTATAAATCTAAATAAATCTAAGTGAACTATTCCTTTTATTTTTCCAGTTATTTGTTTTCCTCTTGTGAAAGTAGGTTGAGAATTATCTATTCCTATATTTAGTTTTAAATTATTTTTTTCTGCCCTTGCTCTTAAATAAGGTAGATCAAATCCATCTGAAAAATATCCTGCTAATATATCCGGTGAGTATTTTTTTATATAATCTACGAATTTTTTTAATAAATCTTTTTCATCTTTGCAAGTTTCTACAAAATCATGTTTAGATTTTTTTTTGAAAGTTAAAACTTTTTTGAGATTTTCACCAACTAAAGAAATCATTAGAATTTCTCCTTTACCTATTTCAAACTCATCTGTCTCTATATCAAATGCAAGAATTTTTGGTTTAAAATCTGTTTTATCAATTTCAGAATATTTTGTTAATTTTAAACAAATTTCTACATTGAGATAATAATCCATTCCTCCAAATTCTTCTGAATTATTCAATATTTCTCCTTCTATTTTGTACCAATACAATGGTTTGATTTTTTTTTCTAGAATATATTTTGTTATGAAATTTAAGTCATACTCTCTTCTTTTATCTATTTCATGAAAATCAAGCTGATCTGCAATATCACGAGCATCTTTATAATTGGTTATAAATATTTTTATTGCTTTTACAGGTTCTCCTAAGAAGTTTTTATCATGGACCTCTGTTTTTATAACTCTTGTTTTTCTATGTTCTTTTTCTATAACTATTTTTTCAATATTTTTTTTTAATTCTTCTATTCTTTTGTTTTTAACACCTGGTTTTAAAATTGCCCAAAAATATATATCACAATCATCAATAACAGCAATTTTTTTTCCTGTTTCAGTTTTTCCTATTATTCTTATGTAGTTTTTTCCATTAAAATCAAAATAATCATAATCTATTGGAATAAAATTTAAAGTAATGGACATAAGATAAGAATGTTAACATATTATTTAAAGATTTTTTAGATTTTTTCTTTTGAAATGTGGTAAAATATGTAATTATGTAGTAGTTACAATAAAAAGATTTATAAATAAGAAGATTAGCTATATTATATCATAAATAATTAAAATGGAAAATAATATTTTTGATGAAATGAGAGAATTAAAACAAAATAAAGAATTGGAAAGATTGATAGATTTACTTTTTTATCCTTGTGCTGATGTAAGGATGTCTACTGAAGAGGAAATAATATCTAAGTATGGAAGGTCTGTGTTGAATTCTATTCATAGACAATTTGCTAGAAAAAATGAACATTATGAAGAATTAAAAATTCCAAGAAATTGGGGTATTAGAAAAAAAGATTTAGAGTGTTTAAAAAAAGAAACTATTGAAGATATTTTTTATGGAACTAGAAATCTTTATGTTCCAACTGAAATTTTAGATTTAGAACATCCAATGGAGATTATTGCTAATTATCTTGCTGCAGGTAATTTAAAAAGATATAATGCTCATTTAAATAATGAAAAAATACCTCGCGAAAGTTTTAGTGAGTTAATTAAATTTATGAATAGAGTAGCTTATAGCTATTTAGATTTTGCTAAACATTCTCATTCTTATAAAAAAAGAAAATTTAAAATTTCTAAACAATCAGATAGATTAAGTAGATTACCGAATGATGTTAAGAGAAAGTTTTGTATCTCTTTTTGGAAAAAATATATACCATCTAATATAGAAGCACCTAATAATTATGAAGCTTTTTATGATCCTTTAAGTTTTAATGGTAGGATTGATTTTATAATGAGCTATATTTCAGGAAGATTTGAAAAAGAACATCAATAATTTTATTAATCCTTTTTTTGTTTATATTTCATGGGTTTACAGATAGGAGAAATAATTCCGAAAAAAGAGATAAGTTTTTTAGATTTAAAAGGAAAAACTTTAGCAATTGATGCATTTAATTTTATTTATCAATTTTTAACTACAATAAGACAGCCTGATGGAACACCTTTAAAAGATTCTAAAGGTAATATTACCTCTCATTTATCAGGGTTGTTCTATAGAAATGTTAATCTTATTAGTGAAGGAATAAAACTTGTTTATGTTTTTGACGGAGAATCTCCTTATTTAAAAGAAAAAACTCTTGAAAACAGGCAGGATATTAAGGAAGAGATGAAAATAAAATATGAGAAAGCTGTTTCTGAAGAAGATATAGAAGGTATGAGGAAATATTCAAGAGGTTTTGTTTATTTAGATGAAAAAAAAATAAATGAAAGTAAAGAATTATTGACTGCTATGGGCATTGCTGTTATTCAAGCTCCTTTTGAAGGAGAGGCGCAGGCTAGTTATCTTGCAAAAGAAGGTTTAGTTTATGCAGTATCATCTCAAGATTACGATTGTTTAATGTTTAATGCTCCTCGTTTAATACAAAACCTTTCTATGGCTCGCAGAAGAAAAACTATTTCTGGCTATAAAGAGGTATATCCTCAAATAATAGAACTAAAAGAGGTTTTAAAAGAACTTGATATAAATCAAGAACAGCTTATATGTTTAGGTATATTATGCGGAACTGATTATAATCCTGGAGGTGTTAAAGGTCTTGGTCCTAAAAAAAGTTTAAAATTTGTAAAAGAGTATAAAACAAAAGAGAAAATATTTGATGCTGTTGAAAAAGATAATAAATATTATGTTGATTTTGACTGGAAAGAGATTTATAATGAGATATCTAATCCTAAAATTGATAAAAAAGTAAAGATAGATTTTCCAAAAATAGATAAAAATAGAATTAAAGATATATTATTAAAATATGAATTTTCAGAAGATAGGGTTGATAGTCATTTGAAAAAACTTGAAAATATTTCAAAACAAAGAGCTCAAAAAACTTTATTCTAAGATAATTTTGATTTATTAGGTTAAAGTTAAATTTTTCCTAGACTTTTTCTATAAGCTTCAGTAATATTGCTAAGTTCTTCTCTGTTTTTCTTCTCTTTCTCTTTATCTAATTCTTCTTTCCAGTTAATTATTAATTCTTGTATTGATTTTGATATAATTGAAGCAGTTATAAACCCTAAGATAACTGCAGTGACTATTATTAGCTGAACATACCATATTTTAGTTAAAGATATTGCATCTATTATTTTTTCTGCAATTTTTTGAGATATTCCTGAAATAGAAACTAGTAAAATTACTAGAATTATGATTCCAAAATGAAGATATGGAGAATTTATTCCAAATATTTTAGTGACTCTAAACGTATAAATTGTAATTGCTATAAATATAACTAAACTTAAAAAATAAAACCAGCTTAAATTAGGTTCCATTCCTATAGTATATTTTGATATAGGATCAATAACTGGAGAAATTTTTAAATAAAAACTAATAAAAGGTCTAAAATATTCACTTTTTGATATAATTTTTGTCCATCCTTTTTTTAAATATTCTCGAGATTCATCTTCATTAGAAAATGTTTGTGCTATTTTATCTAATTGTTCTGTTGCTTGAATATTTCCTGTATCAGGATTTATATCTAAAGGACCTCTTAAATTTATAGATTTTAATTCATTTTTTGAGTTTAATGAGTAAAAGATATTTTGTGAACAAGTTATTTTTACAAATAAAATTATTGATACTAAAAATACAAAAAAAAGTATAATTAGAGTTCTCTTTTTTTTCATAAATTCTAAAAGAAAAATATATTTTTAAAAGTTTTTAGAAGAAATTTATTATATCTTTTTTTAGAATTTTTTTAAATTTATCAATTTTTATTTTAATTTTTCTCCTAATTTATCTAGCGCATTTATTACGTTTCCTGCTTCTGCTGTTTTTTTATTTATAGCTTCGTTTTTAGCTTCTATTTCTTTTTTGACAAGGAAGTGAATAATTTGTTTATTAAATATTACCATTCCTGCTGATAATAATGCTGCTGCAACTACAATCCAACCAGTTGTAAGACTTGCTGTTTCAGTTTCTTGCCACCAATATTCATAAATAAATCTATAAATTGAGTATGCTCCAAATAAAATCCATGCTATATACTGAATCATAATCAATGTTGTTTGTCCTTCATTTGCTGTAGATGCTCTATAAGTTAATGCAAATAAAACCGCTATTGGTATCATCGTAGTTATTGTTAAACCAAGAGCAGTATATGAATTAATGACAGAGTATATATCTTCAGGAGTTAAATATGCTGTTGCTAAGAAACTTATTAAAACTGATAATATAAACATCCAACCTGTTTTTGAACTTCCAAAAATATTTCCAATAATTAAATAAATAATTATTGTAATCATTGCAAAAAAGAATATTTTTCCTATATTTGCTTCAACTTGTCCTGCTTGCCAACCTTCTTTTGAGAAAAAGTTTGAAAAAGCACCAGCAAGTCCTTTATATTTAATTTGTAAACTTTTTTCTAAATATTTGTTGTTAATTTCTTTTGCTGTGACAATAAAAATATTAGTAATTATAAAGCTTATTAGAATTAATGATAATAAAATTATTTTTTTATTTAACTTCTCTTTTTTCATATTCATCTTAGTCTACAATTATTTATAAATATTTTCTTTATAATTAATTTTTTGTTTTAATTATTTATTTTAATATATTCTTCTTGGTTTTGATGAAAAAATTAATAATAAACCTAGAATTATTATGATTAATTGATAAGCAAATGCAGGATTTCCTGGAATAAAATAATCGAGAAAATTATATTTTGAAATTGAATCTTTAAAAGATTCTATCATCATTAATAATGGAAATATTCCTATTATTATAAGTAAAATTCCAACAATTTTTTCTTTTGGTGTTCCAGGCATTTTAAATTATTAAATATTTGAAGTTTAAAAATTTAATTATTATTATTTATTTTTAAAGATTTTATCTTCCAAACATATAGTCTGAAAAATGACTTAAATTTAAACCTCTTCTTTGAACTCTTGCAGTTATTATTATAGCAGATATTATTATTAAAAAAATTAATCCAATCCAACCTGATATAAATTCATAAATTGTAATTATAGTATAATTATTTGTTAATTCATAGGGCAGAACATTATAAGGATCTGTTCCGTGAAGAATAGCCCAAATAAGGAATATTGCTGCTATAGTTCCAATTCTTCCAAAACTTTCATATGAAAATCTTATTAAAAAACCAAAAGCTATTAAAACTGATATAACAAGTAACCAAGAACCTATTGTTCCACCCATATTACTATATAACCAACCTCTTTGAGCAATTGTTATGCTAATGAAAGTTGATAGACCTAGAGCTATTGTTCCAGATATTGCTGAATTTTTGAATGATTTATTTACAGTGTAAAAAATTATAGCAAAGAAAATCATAAAGATTATTGCAAATAATACCCATACATTTTGTAAAAAATATAATGGTGAATTAAAATATCCAAAGCCTCCGCTGCTCCAGACATCCCATTGAGCTGATATGAATGGAATTAAAATTGATATAAATAATATTAACAAAAAAATTTTTTTTTTCATTTTTCTCTTTTTTACAAAAATAACAAACAATTCATATTTAAATATTTATTTATTTTTAGCATCGAAAAATTTATTTTAAGTTTTTATTTTAAATTCATTTTATAATTAGAAAGTATTTTATTCTTCTAATAACTTGAATTAGTTACTCTAAAATAATTTATTTTTTTTATTTAATTAAACTTAAGGAGAGATAATCCTTAAATATTCTTTTTACTTTTTTTTAAAATGGCTGATTATGATATTTTGGGAAACATAGTAATATTAAAAGGCGAAGGAAAAAATAAAAAAGAACTTTTGAAGTATGCAAAAGAGCTTTTAAAAAAACCAGGAGTTAAGACTGTTCTTCAAAAAATTACTAATGTTAAAGGTCGTTTTAGAACAATAAAAACAAAACATCTTGCAGGAGTTAAGACTTTGATTTGTCAGTATAAAGAAAATGGTTGTATCTTTAAATTTAATATAGAAAGTTGTTATTTTTCTCCAAGATTATCTAATGAAAGAAAATATATTGCTTCTAAAATTAAAAGTTCTGATAAAGTTCTAGTTATGTTTGCAGGTGTTGGAGTATATCCTATTGTTATATATAAATATAGTAGACCTAAAAAAATTGTTGGAATTGAAATTGGAAGAGAATGTTGTAAATTTTTTAAAGAAAATGTTAAAATAAATAAGATTCCAGAAGATAAAATAGAAATAATTCAAGGAGATGTGAAGAAAAAAGTTACATCAAAACTTGGAAAGTTTGATGTTGTAATAATGGCAAGACCTAATCTAAAAGAGAGTTTTTTAAAGTGGGGTTTGATAGCTTCTAAAAAAAATACAAAACTTTTTTATTATGGGTTTTGTAAGGACGATAAAATTAAAGAACTTATTAATGACTTAACTTCTGAAGCTAGAAAGTTAAGAAGAAAAATTAAATTTCTTGATGTTGCTCATGCTGGAGAAATTGCTCCTTATAAACATAGATTTAGAATAGAATTTCTTGTTTTAAATTAAAATTATATTATTCATTATTAATAAATTTTGTTAATTCAAAAAATTATTAAATATTGATTTCTTTTGTAAATTATATTTTAAAAAAATGGTGAAATTAGACATAAAAGAAGATTTTTATTCTAAAAATGAATATGAGGTACTTAATAGTCTTGATAGTTCAAAAAGCGGGCTTTCAGATGAAGAGATTATTTTAAGACAAAGAATTTATGGTAAAAATATTATTCATAAAAAGAATTTTAAAGGATTTCTTATTTTTATAAGGCAATTTAAAAGCCCTTTGATATGGGTTTTGATTTTAAGTGCACTTATATCAATGATTTTAAAAGAAACCGCTAGTTCTCTTATTATAATAATCATAGTTGTTTTATCTGCATTTTTATCTTTTATTAATGAATATAGATCTGATAAAATTGTTGAGAATTTAAATAAAAAAATAACTCATAAATGTATAGTTCTTAGAAATGGGAAGAAGAATGAGATATTTATAAGCGAGCTTGTTCCAGGAGATATTGTTTATTTGAATATAGGAAGCGTGGTTCCTGCTGATTTAAGATTAATAGAAACAAGAAATTTAGAAATTAATGAATCAATTTTAACTGGAGAGTCTGTTAGTGCTTTTAAAAGTTCTAAATCCTTAACAAGTAATGTAAAGAATTTATCAGATCTAAAAAACATTTCTTTTATGGGTACAATCGTGACTGGGGGTGAAGGTGTTGGAGTTGTTATAAGAACAGGAGTTCATACAGAGATTGGAAAAATATCAGAAAAGACAATAAAAGAAAAACCTGAATCAGAATTTGAGAAAGGTTTAAGAAATTTTGGAGGTTTGTTATTAAAAATAATCTTATCATTAACTATAATAATTTTTTTTATTAATGCTTTAATTAGAAAAGATTTTTGGAATTCTTTATTATTTGCACTTGCTATTGCAGTGGGAATAACTCCAGAACTTCTTCCAGCTATACTATCTGTAAGTTTATCAAGAGGTGCAATGCAAATGGGGAAAAAAGATGTTATTGTGAGAAGGCTGATATCTATTGAAGATTTTGGAAATATGGATATTTTATGTTCTGATAAGACAGGCACGCTTACTGAGGGTAATATATCTCTTGTAGAACATGTTGACTTTGAAAATAATTCAAATGAAGATGTTTTTTTATATGGACTTTTATGCAATTCAACAGTTATTCATGGAAAAAAGTTTATTGGAAATCCTATTGATATAGCAATATATAAGCATTCAAAGGAAAAAGATAGAGAGAAATTAATGAATTATGAAAAAATTGATGAGTTACCTTTTGATTATGAGAGAAAAAGGATGTCTGTTATTGTTAAAAGAGAAGATAAAACTTTAATAATAACTAAAGGAGCTCCTTATAAGATATTGAATATATGTAAAAAAGTTAAATTTAAATCTGGAGAAAGATTAATGAGGTTTTATTCTAAAAAAATTGAAGAAAGATATAAAGAACTTGCAAATGATGGATTTAGAGTTATTGCAGTTGCTTATAAAGAGATAAACAATAAAAAAAAATACGATTTTAAGGACGAATCTGGTTTAACATTTTTTGGTTTTATAACTTTTTTAGATCCTCCTAAAAAAACAGTCAAAGAGTCTATTGATAAATTACAGGCTCTTGGAATTAAATTTAAAATTTTGACAGGAGATAATGAGTTTGTAACTAGAAAAGTTGCAGAACAAGTAGATCTTCAACTTAAAAAAATAGTTTTAGGAGATGAAATAGACAAATTAAATGATTATCAATTATCAAAAGTAGTTGAAGAAACTGATGCTTTTTGTAGACTTACACCTTTTCAAAAATCAAGAATAATACTTATTTTAAAAAGAAATGGACATGAAGTTGGGTATATTGGTGATGGTGTTAATGATGTTCTTGCTTTACATGAGGCAGATGTTGGAATATCAGTTAATGATTCAGTTGATGTTGCAAAAGAAGCGTCAGATATAATATTAATGAAAAAAAGTATTTCTGTTCTTGTTGAGGGAGTTATTGAAGGAAGAAAAATATTTAATAATACAACCAAGTATATCTTGTTGACATCTAGTTCTAATTTTGGAAATATGTTTTCTGTTGCAGGATCGTCTTTATTTTTAAAATTTTTACCAATGCTTCCTGTTCAAATTTTATTATTGAATTTTCTGTCAGATTTTAGTCAATTTACAATTCCAGTTGATAATGTTGATAATGAGAGTTTGAAAAAACCTAAAAAATTAAATATAAAGGTTATAAATAAGTATATGTTAATATTTGGTCCTATTAGTTCTATTTATGATTTTTTAACTTATTTTGTAATGCTATTTATATTTTCTGCTAATGCTTCTTTATTTCAAACAGGTTGGTTTATTGAATCAATGATGACTGAGATATTTGTAATATTTTCAATTAGAACAAGAAGATTTCCATTTTTTAAAAGTAAGGCTGGAAAGTGGCTTATTATAAGCACTATAATAGTTACTATAATTACTTTAGTTATTCCTTTTGTTTCACCGATTAGAGAACTATTTGGTTTTACAAAACCTCCTTTTTTATATTTTTTTATATTGATAGTTATGGTATTTACATATATACTTTTAGTAGATGTTATTAAATACTTCTTTTTTAAAAAGAATGAATTATAAATTTAATAAAAATGGGAAAATTTAATGAAAGATGTTATGAGATTTTGAAAAGAATTCCTTTAGGAAAAGTTGTTACATATAAAGATATTGCAGATGCATTAAATTCTCGCGCTTATAGAGCTGTTGGAAATGCAATGAATAAAAATAAAAATTTGGTTGTTATTCCTTGTCATAGAGTTGTTTGTTCAGATGGTTCTATAGGAGGTTATTCAAAAGGTTTTAAAAGAAAAATTTTTCTTTTGAGAAAAGAGGGTGTTGAGATTAAAAATAATAAAATCGATTTAAAGAAATTTAGATGGAAAATAAAAATTTAAAATTGTCTTTGTTTATTTTAAATCTTTAGTAAGAAATTCTGGCCTTTTTTCAAGAGGGACAGATGAATTGCATTATGATTAAAGAGCAATGAAGTGTATAGAAAATCAAGAGATACACTATAATTATAATCTTAGTTTAAGCTACTAAAGACTGCTGTTCACTTTATTGGACAAAGGATGTCACTTTAATTAAATGTTTAATATCAATCATAATTTTTAAGGTTTTTATCAATTCTTTTCCAAATTAATTCTCCTAAAAACGGATAATATATTTCTGGATTTTTTAAGTTTGGACTTATTGGCCATTCAGATATAATACATTTTTTAGTTTTATTATTTTTTAGAAGTTTTTTATTTAATTCTTTTAATATATATGTTCTGTTTATATTTGATGCTGGATTTACTATAATATAATAATGAGGCGGTGGTGTTTCTTTTAGTTCTTCATTTTTTTGTAATTGAAAGTTTTCCATACTTATTCCTTTATAAACTGCTCTTATTTCAGAATCAATTAAAGCTAAATCTTCAAATATTTTTTCTATTGACATTTTATTTTACTTTTTATCTTAAGATATTTTCTTTTATTTTTATTGCTGTTGGAGTTTCTCCTCCATGCCATGTGAATCTAGGTCTTATTTTTACAGTATAAAGTCTTTCTGAATTGTCATCTAGTATTATTGCCGCACCTTTTTGTTTTGGAAGTGAGTTCATTGTTTTTTGGATTGATTCTAAAAAGTAACTTTGCATAATCTCGTTTAGAGCTTCTAAATCTTTTTTGTTTGTTAATTTATGAGACAAAATTATGTCTGATTGAGTCATTACATCTCTGTGTATTATTCCTGGTTGTTGTGTTGCAAGAATAAGAGATATTCCTGGTTGTCTACCTTCTCTTAATATCTGAACTAAAGAATCTGTTGCAGGAGTTTTTTTATTTATCGGTAAAAATTCATGCGCTTCATCAATAAATATCCACACCAAAGGAAGTTCCTTTTTCTGTTTTACATTATAATCAATTCCATATTGAATAGATTCTATTTCTTCTTTTTTTCTTTCAATCATTCTTTCTTCAAATATTTTTTTTGAAATTATTCCTATTAAAAGGGCTCTTATGTTGAATGTAGAATTTGAAGGATATATTGATAAATCTAGTACAGTAGTTTTTCCTCTGTTTATTAATTCATTAATTTTTGTTGAAGGTTCATTTTTTTTAGCAAAGACTTTCCAAGATTTTGCTGCTTCAAATAAAGCTAAAGCTGATTCTTTTATTTTTGAATCGGATACATTTTGTTTTTTTATTTTTTCAATTATATCATCTAAATCAAAACTTTCTTTTTCTTTTAGCTCTGAGATTATTTTTTGAATAAAAATAGATATAGAATCAATCATTTTTAAATTGAAAATTTTTATCCAATCTTCTATTTCAAGTTCAGTTGCAGCAATAGCAAATTTTTTATCAACAGGAATTTCTTTTTTTTCATATTCTTCAAAATATCCTGAAGGCACCCATATAGTTACAGGAAGATTTCTTGGTTTTAGATTCCACTCATCTAGTAATTCTATTTCTCTTTCATTTTTGTATTTCATAGTCCAAAAAATTCCCATAGTATCAAATATTATTGGAGCAATATTTTCTTTTATATTCTCTGGAAGGTCTGATATTTCTTCTGCTAATACTCCTATACTATAACTTTTACCACTTCCCCTTTTACCAGCAATTAATATTACATGACTTCTAATTATATCTAGATAAATTCTATTAGATAAGGATATGTAATTTCCCATCTGAACATATCCTTTGCCTATGTAAATAACCCCTTTGTCTTGAAATTTTTTTTGATCTTCTTTATTTCTTCCTATTATAATGTCATAAACCATTATTTTGACCTCTTTAATACTTAGTATATCTTTAGTAATAATAGAATGCTCATTGTTTTTTAATGTTTTTTTGTGTGTTTATAAATTTAATATATTTTTATTATTTCTTTAATTTATATTCTTTGATTCTTTAATCTTTGATATTATATAAATATAAATAAAAAATATATCTTTAATAATATATTTTTTTATTTGTTAATGTTTATAAATTATTGCAATTTTAAAAATTTGATGGATTTTTAAGACCACAAGGTTTTTAAATCTTTAAAATTTAAATCTAAAATGGAAGAAGTTAAAGATGTAAAACTAGCATCTAAAGGAGAATCTAAAACTGAAAATTATAATAATTTGAATTTTTCTAATTCTAATAATTCTCAAAAGAAATATAATGGATGGATGATTTTAAGTATAATTCTAGGTGTAATAATAGTTATTCTTTTAGTGGTTTTAGTAAGAGGAGGAATTACAGGAAAGACTGTTATTAAAGGTGATGATGCTGGTAAAAAACTTGTTGATTTTTTAAATGAAAAGACTGGAGGAGGTGTTGAATATATTAATTACTCTGAAGAGGGAAAAAATCTTTATCAAATTACAGTAAATTATCAAGGACAAAAATTTCCTCTTTATATTACTAAAGATGGAGAATATTTTGTTCAAGGAGCTATTCCACTTTCAGAAAATTCAAAAAATACTCCTGAGTGCAGCGATGACTCTGATTGTTCTAATGGAGAAATCTGCAAAAATGGGGTTTGTGTAGCTTCACCAAAACCTGTTCCAAAGACAGCAAAACCTGTTGTAGAAGCTTTTGTATTTTCATATTGTCCTTATGGAATACAATTTGAAAAAGCATTATTTCCAGTTTATGATTTGTTAAAAAATAAAGTAGATATTAATATAGTTGCAATTGGTGCTATGCATGGAGAATATGAAAGAATAGAATCTTTAAGACAAATAAGTATTGAAAAATTGTATGGAAAAGATAAGTTATTTGCTTATTTAAAAGAATTTTCCGCTAGCACGGATATAGGTTCTTGCAGAGGTGATGCAGCATGTCTAGATAAATTCATAACTGATATATTTAAAAAATTAGGAATTGATAAAACAAAAGTTGAAAATTACATGAAAAATGATGCTCCTAAAATTTATGATGAACAAAATTCAAGAGCTAATAGTTTAGGAATTAGTGGTTCACCAACTTTTGTTATAAACGGAGTTGAAGTTCAAGTAAATAGAACGCCTGAAGCTATAAAACAAGCAATATGTGATGCTTTTACAACAAAACCTTCTGAATGTTCAAAAAATCTTTCTAGTTCTCCTGTATCAGCTGGATTTGGAACTTCAAGCAGTAATACAAATAGTGCTGGAAGCTGCTAAAATTTAATATTTCTTTTAATTTTTAACAAGAAATTTAGGCCCTTTAAAGGTGAAAAGATTGAATTGCATTATAATTAAAAAGCGATGAAGTTTATAGAAAATCAAGAAATACACTATAATCCTATTTTTTAAGTTACTAAGGGCAGCCGTCCAATTTAGTGGATAGAGGAGTCGCATAAAATAGAAACATTCTAAAAGATGTTCTATATGTTTAATATGGATAATTTTAAACTTATTACACATTACGCAATTTTTCATTAAACAATACCCAAAGATTTATTAATTAATTAATAATTAATGTTAAAATGACAAGTATAGGTGATTTAAAATCAGGACAGGGAAATGTTAATGTTGAAGGATTTATTAGAGAACTTGGAGAAGTTAGAATTATAAACAAATATGGAAGAGAGTTGAAGTTATGTAATGCTATTTTAGAAGATGATTCTGGAAATATTAAGTTAACTTTATGGAATGATGATGCTGTAAGATTTAAGGAAGGTGATAAAATTAAAATTATTAACGGATATGTTGGTGAGTTTAAAGGAGAACTTCAGCTTACTTCTGGAAGATTAGGAAGAATGGAAAAAATAACTTCTAATATAATAAAAAATGATGAGGAAGGGGATTTATCTATTATTAAAGAAGAAGTTGAAGATGAGTTAGATAGTTCAGTTACAAAGAAAGGAATATTTTCTAAAAAAGATTTAAAGAAAGCGACTAAGGAAGTTTATGAAGATAATTCTAAAAATATTTTTGAAGAAAATTCTTCTGATAAATCTATTGATGAAGAATTTTTTTAATAATTTATAAAATATTATAATGATTTTGTTTTATAATGCAGCCTCAAGTAAATAAGCTTAATTTATTTTCTTTAATTATTCTTTGTTTTTTTTCTTCTATATAATCATATTCTGAGTTTTCTAAGTCAAGTTCATTTTTTATTTTTTGATTTATTATAAAAGGTAAAAGAAAGAATTCTTTTGCTGCTTTTCTTTTTGACATATGTGAAATTTCTGCAAATTTTTTAATTATACTATTTTTTTTCATGTTTGTTTGATTGTTAATCCATATTTTTAAAATTCTTGAAGGACGCCTGTATTGAACAAATTTATTATATTTAATTTTTGTTGCTGATGATATACCTGCTGTTAAGAAAAAATTTTCATAAATCAAAAATCTCCAAAACTGGTGTCTGTATATTCTACCTTTAAATATATCGGCTTTTGATAGATATTCTTGAGCTTTTGCCAAAGCTTTACCTTGATATTCTAAGGGAATATTTTCTTCAATCCAGAAAATTATTTCATCAAGTTCTGCGTCTACATTATCAAATACATTTATAATATCTTTTTCAGTTGGCTTTTGAAAAATTTTTTTTAAAGCATTAAAAATATCTTCTTGTTTTTCTCTTTCAGATATTTTGAATACTTCTTTATCTTTATCATATGTAAGTATATCTTCTTCTGAGCTAATTAAAGTCTGAAGATCATTTAGAGCAGCTCTTACATCTCCTTTTGATTTTTGTGTTATTAATTTTATTAAATAATCATCTATCTCTTTTTTTTCTTTTTTTAATACATTTTTTATTATTTCAATTATAAATTCATCTTTTATTTCTTTTAAATTAATTATTTGACATTTTGATCTTAATAAACTAAATTTTTTATCCCAAATATTATTTGTAGTTATTATTATAGGAAATGATGTTTTTGAAATTAATATTATAAGTTCTCCGATACATCCTCTGTCATCTCCGCTTATTCCATCTATTTCATCTATTAATATTATTTTTCCTTTTTTGAATAATGATGATTGTTCACTTGCAGGTTTTAATATTTCTTCTAGTTTTTGTTTATTTCTTAAATCAGATGCGTTTAATTCGAATAATTCTAGATTATTTTCATTTGCAAGTGCAATTGCTAGAGATGTTTTTCCAGTTCCAACAGGACCATTAATTATAACTGCTCTTTTTTTTGGAAAAGTTTTATAAAAAATTTTTAAATCTTGGATTGCAAGATCTTGACCTTTAATGTCCTTGAAATATTTTGCACGATATTTTTCTATTAATGGAAGTGACATCTTATTTTTTAAGATTTAAAAAATTATTTAAATGATAATATCATTAATTTTTTTTATTTTGTAATACCTTTTCCAGCTAATACAAAACTTGCTAGTAAAGATTCTAGTTGTATAAATTCATCACTACCTTCTACCATTCGAAATTCAATTTCACCAGTTTTTTCTGTTAATTTTACTTTTAGTTCATCTTCTATTTGAAGGTTCCATATTTCTTTTTGAATAGATTTTATTATGTCTGTTCCTGAGATAGATTCTTTTAGCATAACTTCAAGAAGTTTTTCTTTTGCTTTTAGGAAATCTCCTGTTAAAGCGTATTCTAAAACAATTCTTATTTCTGCTGGTTTTGCAGTTGAAATTAAAGTATTTATTAATTCAGGAGTAATTGCAGGAGTTATCGAAGCTGCAGCTTGCATTAAATTAATTACTCTTCTACAATCACCTTCTGAAACTTCATATAAAGTTTCTATAGTTTTTTCTGAAATTTGTAATCCTTCTTTTTCAGATATATATCTTATTCTTTTTTCTATATCTTTTTTTTCTAAAAGTTTAAACCTGAATACTACGCATCTTGATTGAATTGGATCTATTATTTTTGAAGAATAATTACAAGATAAAATGAATCTGCATGTGCTAGTAAAGTTTTCCATAGTTCTCCTTAATGCTTGTTGTGCTTCTTTTGTTAAAGCATCTGCTTCATCTAAAAAAATAACTTTGAATGGAACGCTTCCAAGAGCTTTTGTTCTTGCAAAATCTTTTACTTTCTGTCTTATTATATCAATTCCTCTTTCATCTGATGCATTTAATTCTAAGAAATTTTCTTTCCAATTATTGCCAAATAAATCTCTTACTACAATTAAAGCCAAAGTTGATTTGCCTGTTCCAGCAGGACCTGCAAATAGCATATGAGGAATATTCATAGCTTTTGTTAAATTCTGAACTTTTTTGATTATCTCGTCTTGACCTACAACTTCTTCAAATTTTTTTGGCCTGTATTTTTCTGTCCAAATAGCTGAATTATATTCCATCCTTTTAATTATTAAAGCGATTTTTTTGTTTTATAAATATTGTTATCATCAAGCATTTATATTTTTTTGATAAAATTTGAGACTGATAAAATAAATAAGAGTAAGTATATCTTAATATTTTTTAAGAATATTTAATTATTTTGTTATAAAAACAATTTTTAAGAAAAATTAATTACATTAATTTTTTTTGTTTTCTTTTTCTCATTACACGTCTAAGTCTTTTTCTTTGCCATTTCCAACGCATCTGATTCTTCTTTTTCCATCTGCGACTAGATCTTTTCATAAAATTAACTCGGAAAAAATAGTTTATAAAGCTTTTGGGTTTTACTTATTTTTTAATAAAATATTATTCATCGAGATTTAATGTAATTTTAGAATTTTGTAAATTTTAGTATTTAGAACTTTTTTTGTTAGTGTCTACTAATAGAAAAAATTTTATGCTGTTATTTTGTTTAAATTTTTTAGGTAATAACAATAAGTTCTGTCTAATCCTTCTTCTAAACTAATTGTAGGTTTCCAATCTAAGTTATTCTTTATTTTTTCAAAAGAAAAACAATTTTTTTTAATTTCTCCTTTTTTTTCAGGAAGATATATGGGTTCAAATTTATTTTTAAAGTATTTATTTATTTTTGAAAAAATTTCTATAATATCTGTCTCTTTTCCAGAACTGACATTATAGATATTACTTTTTTTTTCTTTTAATGATAAAATTAAAGCTTTTACAGCATCTTTTACGTATAAAAAATCTCTTGTTTGAGTTCCACCATAGATTTCAGGTTTATTGTTTTTTAGCATTTTGTTTAAAAAAATTGAAATTACACTTCCATGTTCCTCATTAATATTTTGTCTTGGTCCGTATATATTACTTAGTCTTAAAATAGTGTATTTTAAATTATATTCTTTTTTATAAAAATAAAGATATTTTTCTATTGCTAATTTTGCGCATCCGTAAGGAGATCTAGGCTTTGTTTCATGTTCTTCATTTATTGGAGTATATTTTGGTTCTCCATAAATAGCAACAGAAGAAGAAAAAATTATATGTTTAACATTATTATTTTTTGCTAATTCTAAAATGTTTATTGATGATAAGATATTATTTTTTGCATCTTGAATAGGATTTTCTATAGATTTTCTTAAATTAATAAGTCCAGATAAATCAAAAATAATTTCAGGTTTTTCAAATTCAAAAATCTCTTTTATTTTCTCAAAATCTTTTAAATCAGCATTATAAAAAGTTGAGCGAGGATTTATATTTTCTATTCTTCCTGAAGATAAATTATCAATTACAATTACTTTGTTATTTTCTTTAACAAGTTCATCAACAAGATGGCTTCCTATGAAGCCTGCACCTCCGGCAACTAATATTTTCATCTTTTTTAAAAAATATAAATTATTTTATATAAATAATACATCATTACTCCATCAAAAGTAGCACCTGCACCTGTCATATCTCCTATGATATTTAATAATTTTGGAGAATAAACTCCTATAATTTTTTTTTGTTTTAAATAAGATTCGTCTCCAAATTCTTTTTCAAATTCTTCTTTATTTAAATTTTTAATTTTGTTACTTGCAATATTTTCAATCATTTCTTTGTTAGGATATATTCCTGATGCTAATCTATATGAAGTTGCTATCACAGAAAATTTCAATGCTTCTTCTAATTTTTCTTTTGGTATACTTTCATATTTTCCATAAGTTTTTAGTATAGCTCCATTTGGAGAATGAACGATAAGTATCTTATTTTCATTAGTTTTTATGTTTTCGCTTTTTGCTTTTTCTTCTAAATCTTCTAATATTTCACCTATTTTTTTATTTTTATCACCATTAACTGATTCATAAAGCTGTTTAATTTCTACATCATTCATAGATGCAAAATCGCTATTTAATACTATTTCTAGATATTTTTTTCTTTTATCATTATCCTTTGGAAAATCATTTGTTCCAATGTAAATTAAGTTTGAATCTACTTTGTTTCTTATTTCTTCAATTAAATTTTTATATTCTTCAGGTTCTCCTTTGTTAAGTCCACCTATATTAATTAAGACTCTTTTATAATTTGTTCCTAATTCTTGTAAGTTCTTAAAAAAAGAGTTTCTTTGTAGTTCTGATAATTCTCTTCCTTCTGAAAAAGTTATCATTATTCTATATTTTCCTAAATAATCTTCTAGACAAAGAGTTCTAGGTTTTGCTTTAGTAATTTTATTATTTATAAAAACTGGAATTAATTCTGGATTTCTATATAAAGCATCTATGGTTGTTGAAACAAGATTTCCAACATAAAAAACATCAACGTTTTTATCTTCTTTTGAGTATTCATACATTGAAATTGTTGTTATAGCTGGACTTCCTCCTATATTGAGATACCATTCATCTTTTGGACAATATTCGCATACTTTTTTTTCTAATATAGAAATTTCTTGGTTATTTAGTCCTTTAAATTCAGCATTATTAGTTAAACCTTTTTTAATTTCATCTAATTTTTTAGATAAATCATTATAAAATTTTTTATTGTTTTCAAATTCTTTTTTGGCAAATTCCAATACTTCTATGATATTCTCATGACTTATTTTTACAACCTCGTCTTCACAACATTGAAGGCCTGCAGTTAATGCTGTTTTTTCACTTAATTTAATTTTTTCTTTTAATATTTCTTTAAATTTAACTTTGTATTCTTTATCTTTATTATATGTTAATGCTATTTCACTTAATTCGTTTTTTTCTTGCAATATTTTTTCTAATTCCATTTTATATTTTTTACTTTGTTATTTAGCTTATTTCCCAAATCTTTTTCAATTTCATTTAATGTTTCGTATAATTGTTCATAATTTCCTAAAATTTCTTTTAAATTGTCTCCAAAAGAGATTATTGCAATTTCATTAGGATCGTTGTTTGATGCGTGAACTAGAAATTCTGTTTCATTTATTTTAAATATTGCATCATTAAAATCCTTGTATTTTTCATAACTTTTGTAATGTTCAACTATATCTTGAATTATTTTTTTATTTTCTTTTTCTGTTTTTATTCTTAACTCTTCGTGAGACTTTTTTAATCCTTTTTTTGCTTCATCTATTCTTTTCATTAATCCATCTTTTTTTTCTTTTTGAACAATTTCGTAGAATAATAGAGTTGTTTCTATTCCGTCATCAATTCCTTCTTCGTTGTAATTATGTAAAGATATTTCAGAACCTCCTAACACAGCTCTATCTTCTTTTAATTCTAATATTTTTTCTATATGGCTAGGTCTTCCTCTTTTTACTGGAAAAATATCTATTTCATTTTTTAAATATTCATTAATCATAGCATAAAGACAATATTCTGCAACAAAAGCTGGTTTTTCTTTTCTTTTAGTATTATTTTTTTTGAATTTTTCTAATAAATATTTAGCTCTAACAGCAGTAATTATAGGAGAATCTATTAGTTCATTATTAACTGCAAGACCAAATCTATCTCCATCTCCATCCACTATAGCGATAAAATCATAATTTTTTAATTTATTAACATCAATATTTTTCTTTAATAATTCAAAATTTACTTTTTTTAGAGGATCTGGACCTTCATTTTTATAATCCATATTAAAATAAGCATTAGGATATTGCCTTACTGCATCAAAGGAGTTTAATTTTAAGTTTGACATTATATCTTTAAAATAATGAAAAGAAATTCCTTGCATTGCATCATATAAAAAGTTTATTTTTGGACCTTTTTTTAAATGTTTAAATTTTTCTGTAATTATTTCAGAATAATCTTTGTTTAAATTTGATTGAACGTAATATATATCTGGTTTTTTAACATTTTTCCAAGACTGTTGTATTAAACTCTCTAAATTTTTATTATTCTTTAAAACTGAGTATTTATTTTGGAAAGCAATTTTAAAACCATTATATTCGCTTGGCTGATGTGATGCTGTTATAGTTACAGCACTTGTATTATATTTTCTTGTTGCATATTCAATTGTTTGAGTTAGATTATTATGACCTGCATCTAAAATTTTTATTTTATTTTGCAAGAATATTTTGGCTAATTTGTTCATTATATAAGGAGTGTTAATTCTTCCATCACCTGAAATTAAAATAATGTTTTGATTCTCTTCTTTTATTTTTTCAGATATTTTCTCAGAAATTTTATTTATATCTTCATCATCAATATTTTTTTTTCTTACATCATATAATTCTAATTTTTTAGATTTCTCATAATTTCTTTTTCCTAATTCGTTAATAAATTCATTTATTTGCATAATCGAAAAAATTACATATAGAATTTATTAATTGCCAATATTTTTTTTAAATAAAATATTTTTAGATATTTTCATTATTTTAGTATAAAAAAATAATGATAAGATTTCGAAATATTCTTTATATTCTAAATATTGAATAAATAACTCAAAATTTAATTATAAATTATTAATTATATATTATTTAAGATAATTTTTAGATTTCATTAAAGATATATTTTTATTTTTCAAATTATATATTTTATTTTTACTAACTCTCAATTGAAAAAATTTATGTTTGTCATAAGTTTATGTGAAATAAATTTTTAATAAATTTTAATTTAGAATTTGAATTTAAAGATTTTTTATTTTTAAGCTAAGACTACTTTTTCTATATTGTATCTTTTATTGCTGAAATATTTTTTTATTTTTTGAAATATTTCTTCACTAGGATATAATCCAAGGACAGCTCCGCTTGATCCGGGAAATTTTGCATTTGCTCCAATATTTTGAACAATTCTTATGAGTTTTACATCTTCTTCAGGTAAAATATTTTTGTCAAGGGAAACAGAAATTTCAAAATTTTCATCTATTATTTTTCCAAGTTCATAAACATCATAATTTAATATAGCTTTTTTTGCTAATTTTGATAAATATGTTAATCTTTTCATAGCATTTATAGTTTTTTCTTCTTTTTTTCTATAAGAATCCGCTCTATTAGATAGTTCTTTAGAGGAATCATTTCCATCTCCTTTAGTGATTATGAAAAAAGGTAATTCTTTTACTGGAATTTTTTCTATTTTTGGTATAGCAGTATATCTAACTTTTCCATTATCTTCTACTGGTTGATTTTTTAGATAAGCCTCTTTTTTTGAGTAATCTAGATGAATAACTGCTTCGTTTAGAGCTAATAAATTTTCATTTTTTGATTCGCTTTTATAAGAATCCTTTGAAAAATCCATGTAGAGAAAATCTTCATTATTTACAGTTAATGAATCTTGAGGTCCTGCAATTCTTTCTAATTCATGAGTTTCTGCATGTAAAGCCATTGCTTCAAAATCTCTTGGATGAATGTTTGTTTTATAAAATTCGTCTAATGCTCTTAAAATAGATATAGATAGTGCAGTTGAACCTGAAAATCCACATGAGTATGGAATGTTTGATTTATATTCTAGTTTAAAAGGTTTTATATCAAAATCTATATTGTTTAATTTACAAAAGTCAAAAAAAGTTTTTATAACTGCTAAAGCTAATTTATGTTTTTCTAAACTATTGTTAAATTCTTTTGTCGGAAATAATGCAAATATCTTTTTAAGTAAATTAATATTTTTAATCTTTAGAATACTTTTATAATTCTTTAAAATAAATTTATTAGAACTTTTTATTGTAGATTCTGTTTTAAAGTTTAAAAAGCAAGCAGATATGCAACTGCCCCAAAAACCATCAGAAGGATTTCCTGCTATTGATATTCTAGGATATGCTATTTTTTTAATCATTTTCAAATTTTTTTATATTTTTAGATATGTACATATTATATAGTCTATCTTCAAAATTACAATTTTTACATTTTGTGTATTTTTTTAAGTTGTCTCTGATAATTTTAGTTTTTTTCCATAATTTTTTAAATGACATAAAATTATGAATATTTTCGAGAAAATATGTAGCATGGAAGTTTGGTTGAGCTTGAAGACAACAAGGAAATACATTTCCATGCATATCTATTGCTATTCTTTTATATGAAACAAAACATCCATATTTTGATATATTTGGTAAAAATCTTTCTTCAAATCTAGGATTAATATAAAAGTTTTTATCATTATATTTTTCTACGAGATTTCTTAAGATACGTTCTAATTTTTTAGATTTTTTCTTTTTTTTAATTATGTCATTTTTTATTTCTATTAAATTTATTCCTAGATTTTTCGCTCTTTTAATTGTATATTCTAAATCTTTGCTACATTCATTAATTAACATTAAACTTATTCCAGTTATTTTATTTTTCCCTGTTCTTAATTTGGTTAATTTTTTTAAATTATTTATGACCCTCTCTAAAAATTTTTTGTTTACACCTCTTATTTTTGTATAATTTTCAACTTTAAAGCTGTCTATACTGATTCTTATTTCTTTAAGGTTGAATAAAATGTTTTTGTTTAAATTATTTATATAATATCCGTTTGTGATCAGTCTTGTTTTAAAATTTAATTTTATTGAAAAATCTAATATTTTTGATATATCTTTATATAACAGAGGTTCTCCGCCTCCTGAAAATGAAATTTTTTTTATATTAAGTTTTTTAAATTCTTTTAAAAGTTCGAATATTTCAGAAGTTTTTAGAATTTTATTTTTGTTTTTTTGTTTGAATTTGTTATATTTGTTGGATTTATTGAAACAATAAATGCATTTAGAATTACATTTGTCTGTAAGATGAAACTCTACTGTATCTGGATAAGGATCGTTCCTTATTATATTATCTATTTTTTTTTGAAACTGTTTTTCAATATTGTATAGATTTGCAATTTTTATTTTTTCCATATTTTTTTATAAAATTTTCAAAATCTTCTTTTGATTTTTCATCTGTTTTTTGAATTGGAGGATGTTTAAATGCAAAAGAACATATATCATATAATGGTCCTTTTAATCCTGAATCCATTGCAATTTTAACAGCTCTTATAACATCTATCATTACACCTGCACTGTTTGGACTATCTTCAACACTTAGTTTTAGTTCGAGAGTAACCGGAGCATTTCCAAAATTTTCACCTTCTATTCTTATATAACATATCTTATTGTCTTTTTGCCATGGAATATAGTCACTTGGACCTATGTGTATATTATTTTTTTCTAATCTTTGTTTTAACTGACTTTGAACTGATTCAGTTTTGCTAATCTTTTTTAAACCTAATCTTTCTTTTGCTAGCATGTTTAAAAAATCAGTATTTCCTCCAAAATTTAATTGATACGTTCTTAATATTTTGACACCTCTTGATTCAAATAAATGGACTAAAACTCTATGCAAAATTGTTGCTCCGATTTGAGCTTTTATATCGTCACCAGCACAAATTAAACCTTTTTTTTCAAATTTTTCAGCCCAATTACTATCAGAGCAAATAAATACAGGCATTGCATTTATAAAAGCGGTGTTTGATTCTAAACATGCATTAGCATAATACTCTACTGCTTTTTGTGAACCAACCGGAAGATAACATATTAACATGTCTGGTTTTATTTTTCTTAAAACCTCTTTGACATTTACAGGTTTTTCATCTGATTCTACAAATCTTTCATTTTCAGGATATTCTAACATATGTTTCGAAAATCCGTCTAATGTTGGACCTCTATTTACAATTACATTTGTCTTTGGAATTTTATGTACTAAATTTAATGTGTTATTAGGTTTAGCATATATAGCTTCACTTAAATCAAAACCTACTTTTCTTTTGTCAATATCAAAAGCAGCTACAACTTCTATGTCTTTTATTTCATATTCACCTATTTTTGTGTGAAGAATACCTGGAATTATTTCATTTGGATTTATGTTTTTATATAAATGTAAACCTTGTATAAGACTGCTAGCACAATTTCCTATACCTGCTAGAGCTATTTTGATTTTCTTCATTAAATAATTAATTTAAAAATGTGTTATATTATTTATCAATATTTTTAATAATTAGAAATATTGAATATATATTTTGTTTTTATTAAGAAATTCTTTTAATTAATAGATAAACTATTTTTATTTAGAATTTAGTTATCTAATAGATTAATAAATATTGATAATAGAATTTTTTTATAAAAATTATTTTTTAAATCTTTAACAAAAAATTCAGGCCTTTTTAAAGGGAAGATGAATTGCATTATGATTAAAGAGCAATGAAATATATAGAGAGTCAAGAAATACACCATAATCTTATTTTTAGGCTAATAAGGATAGCTATTCCCTTTAGTTGACAGAAGATGTCGTTTAAAAAAATGTAATAATCATTTTTTATAATAGTGATTTTTAATCATTTCAAATAGTTTTTTTGCAAGTGGGTCATTAGAATATAAATTTGTTTGACTTTGCATTGGAGGTGAATAATCTTCTTCATCTGAAAGTGATTCAGGATTGTTAATATGATAATTATAACTTTCAAATAATATATCTTTTTTTGGATTTTTTATTACAGTTCTATAAAAATCTCTTCCTCTTTCTGATTTAAAATGAATGTCTTCGCCTGTAAATTCCACAATATATTTTATTTCTCCTTTAAAAAATAAACTCAATCCTTTTTTAATTATTTCTTTTTTTCCATTATGACATAATCCTGGATCGTGAAAAAGTTTTTCGTTAACTATATAGTATCCTTCCTCGTTAGCTATTTTTTCAATACCTTTGAAAACTTCATCATAAGTAAAATATGCAGGTATGCTCTCTACTGGTTGGAAATTATATTCTTTTTCCATCTTATTTTTAATTTCTTCTTATTTTATATAAGTTGTCAATTGTGAATATAATAATTATATATATCACTTTATAAATATATTTTTATATATTTTCACTATTGAATATATTGAGAAAATTTTAAATATAGTGATTTTTTAATTATTAAATAAATCCTGCTAAAAAAATGAAAAGAAAAATTATTAAGCAGGGGCATAATACTCTAACAATAACTTTGCCAACAGAGTGGACAAGGAAACTTAATCTTTCCGCAGGAGACGAAGTTGATTTAGTGGAAGATGGCGGTTGTTTATGTATAAACGGAAAACAACGTAACGGATTTAAATCTACTACTATTGATATTACAGGATTTACAGTTCCTTTAATATGGAGATATTTTCAATCTGCATATAGAGAAGGTTGTGATGAAATTATATTGAAATATGATAAAAATCAAAAAGATTATGAAAATGTTTACAATTTTTATGCTTCTCATTTTGAATATGCTCGATTTGGAGAAAAACCTTTGAAAAAACCTGCTTTAGAAACTATAACAGACCTTGTTAATAGATTTATTAATGTGGAAATAATTGAACATGGAGAAGGTTATTGTATTATTAGAGAAATGGGTGAAATTTCAAGTAAAGAGTTTGATAATTCCTTAAGAAGAATCTTTTTATTGTTATTAGATTTATTTGATAAAATTATAAGTTTAATAAAGGAAAATAAAATAGGAGATATAAGAATATGCAAGACAATACATGCTATGGATATTAATATTGATAGGTTTATTGATTATTGTTGTAGGATAAATAATAAAATTAAAGACTCTAGTTTTCAAAAAAATAAACCAATAATGTTTTCTACACTATTTTTATTAGAATTGTTAGGAGATGAGTTTAAGTATATAGGTGCTCATCTTGCAAGATCTCATAAAAAAATTGATGAAGTATTGCCTTTTGCTGAGAAAGTTAAAGAGCATTTTGAAATGTATTATCATTTATTTTATAAGTTTAATAGAGAATCTGAAATACAAATAGGATTAAATGACTTAAAAATTTATAACGAACATTTTAAATGGAAAGATTCTAAGAATAAAGATGCTAATAGTATTAGGCAACATCTTATGCAGATTTCTAAATTTACATGGTGCCTTAATGAACTTAGAATTGAAATGGAGTTTTAAGATTTAGATAGATTTTTTTATAATTTTATTAATTTATTAATACATATATCTTGTATTTTGTTTATTTTATTTTGCAAAAATTTTATATAGATTTTGTTTTTTTAATAGATTTTTATTTTTATAAGATTTTTAGATTAAAAAAGTGTGATATTTAGTAAGATATTTATATCAATTTTTGTTAAATCTTTGTATAGCCCTGTAGTATAGCGGTCAAGTATACAGGACTCTGGCTCCTGTGACCCAGGTTCGAATCCTGGCAGGGCTATGAAAATAAGTTCATAAAAAGTGAATTAGAAAATAAATCTATATCTATTTGTTATAATAACTTTTTCTTTATAATATTCAAATTCTAATAAGGTTTAAATATTTAATATTATTAATTTACATATGGAAGGTAAATTAATTGGAGAAGTTTTTAACTTTTTTGAGCATGTTGGAGTAATTGCAGTTGAACTCAAAGAAAATCTTAAAGTTGGAGACACTATAAGAGTTGTTGGAGGTGAAAGAGACTTTAAAGAAGTTGTTAAAAGTATGCAGATTGAAGGAAAAAATGTCACAGAAGCTAAAAAAGGAGATAGAGTTGGAATTAAAGTAAGTGAAAAAGCTCATAAAGGATATAAAGTTTATAAAGTTTAATTAAATATTTGATAAGAAAAATATCTATTTTGGAATTTAAATATTAGAGAATTTAGATGAGCGTTTTTTTTAAAAAATATATTTTTATTTGTGATAGATTCATTATTTTTTATTTTACTCTTAATTTTTATTTTTTACATTTTCTTTTTTATAATAACTTATATTAACATATAAAAGTATTTAAAAAACAAATTTTATGAGATATTAGTTTATTATTTAAGTAAATAAAGTTAAAATTATTCTGCCCCTATAGTGTAGAGGCCAAGCATACAGCCTTCTCAAGGCTGTGACCCGGGTTCGAATCCCGGTGGGGGCATTAATCTTTATAATTAAATCCTCGAAAGAAAATTAATGACTAAGAAATTGTTTAGTTTTATGTTAAAAAAGAAGTTAAAATTTTAAGATTTTTTAAAATTACAAATAATATATTAATAATTATTATAATTATTTATGTTTAATATTAGGATAACTTAAAATTTAATTCATTTAATATTCTAGACAACAATAAGAATGAAATCCTCCTCCACCTAATAAGGGTGTAGGTTTCCGTGATGCTTTTTTTAGAGTTCTTACATCAAACTCAGTAATATTAATTAAATAAATAAAAATAAATTATTTTAACTATCTATGTTTGATATTAAGATAGCTTAAGATTCTTACTTTATTAAAATTAAGATATATCAAATTAAAGAATTAAAGAAGAAAAATTAAATTTTTTTATGATTTAGAACACCCGTTAATGTTACAATACACATTTTTAGAAAAGTTTAAATACTAATATCTGTTTTTTTAATTAATGAATAAAAAGGGGTTAAATAAAATAATTAGTATTATTATTCTTTCTTTTGTTTTTTCAATTTTAGGTATATTAATCATTTATAGTATAATTGCAATATTCACAAAAAAAGGAAAAGAAGAAACAAAATTAGAACCTATATTAATTGATTTAGATATTCAAAGTGCTTATATAAATAAAAATAATGATACTGCTATTATTTCTGTTACAAGAACAGGAGAAGGACAAATAAATAAACTAAAATTTATTTTTAATGATAAAAACGGTGTTTCTTATATATATGAATATCCTTATGCTGAAGGTTTTCCTAAAGAAGATGAAAAAAAGATTTATGAAATAAAATCCTATTTTATTCCGGGACTTAAAGATTTTTCAAAAATAATTACTGTTTCTATAGCTTTTACAGTTTTAACTGAAAGTGGAAATGAATTAACTAGTATAATAAAGGATACTTTTGGAAAACCTCCTGAAGATATAAGAGACCCTAAGAATAATTTATCTAGAAATACTCCTATAGTAGTTGGAAGTGGAAGTAGTGGTACTAGTGGAGGAGATGCATCATTTATAGAATGCGTTCCTAATTGTTTAGGAAAAGAATGTGGAAATGATGGATGTGGAGGAATATGTCCTCCTGGATGTTCTTCTAATGAAATCTGTAATAATGGAAAGTGTAGTTTATTCTTGTCAAATAATTTAAAAGATATGAATAAATATGATTCTAAAGAATTATTTTTAGTTTCTGATAATGATTGGAAAAAAGTTTTGCCATATATTCCTTTATCAGTCTGGAGTGGAAATGAAAATTGTCAAAGAGGAACTAACACTCCTAAAAATGTTTGTGTTTATCCTATGTTAATTTATCATGGTGAAAATGATTTTAATATACCTAATACTCCTTCTTATGAAATTTCAGATTCTGTTTATTCTTTGTTTGGAAAATCATTAGTAAGAATATACCTAGATAATAATTCAATTAAAGATTTTTTAAAAAATGATTTAGATATAGTTTCTATTAAAGATAGTTATATAGATGTTGTTATTTCAGATTCTCAAAGGAGATATTATGAAAATAAAGGTTATCATCTTGAAATATTGCCTGTAACATTACCAAAATTTAATAATTTTGGAAATGATGCTAATTTTTCAGCATATCATACTTATGAGAGTATGGTTAATGAATTAAATTCTATTCAACAAAATTATTCTTCTATTGCTAAAGTTTATGTTATTGGAAAATCAATTCAAGGAAGAAATATTTATGGAGTAAAAATATCTGATAATGTTGGAATTAAAGAAAATGAAACTAGAATACTTATTACGGGTAATCATCATGCAAGAGAAATAATCAGCGTTGAAGTTCCTATGTATATGATAAATTATTTAACTAAAAATTATTATTTAAATGAAAAAATTAAAAAAATTGTTGATAATTATGAGTTTTGGTTTGTTCCAATGGTTAATCCTGATGGACATATTATGGTAGAAAAAGGAAATCTATGGTGGAGAAAAAATTTAAGGGATAATAATAACAATAATGTAGTTGATGATTATGATGGCGTTGATTTAAACAGAAATTATGGTTATACTTGGGGTTATGATGATATAGGTTCTAGTCCAAATTTTTATTCAGAGACTTATAGAGGCACAAAAGCTTTTTCAGAGCCTGAGACTTATGCTATATATAATTTATCTATTCAAAACAATTTTTCTTATGTGTTTGATTATCATTCTTATGGAGGATTTATAATTTATCCTTGGGGTCATATAAATTCTTTAACTCCTGATGATAGTCTATTTTATAATTTATCAAATAATTTTAAGGTTTATTTAAAAGGATATAATTCTGGCACGATATGTCAAATTTTTGGATATTCAAATGGAGATAGTATTGACTGGCATTATGGAGATCAAACAAATAAAAGCAAATCAATTGCATTTGGGATAGAGTTAGATTCATCTAATTTTATTCCTCCTTCAAGTGAAATTCTTCCAATCTGTAAGAAAAATTTAGCAATGTTACTAAATTTTACAGGATATAATGTTCCAATAGTTAAAGATGCTAATGTAGATATTGATTCTGTTATTTATTTTATGCAACAATATTCTCCAAACAGACTAACGATTTTAGGCGATACTTCACAAGAAATTGATAATTTGCTTATTGCAAGTCCTCCTGTTGGAGCTGGATTAAATATAAGTAAAATAAGAAGAATAAGTGAAGATAACTATTTGAATTACTGGTTAAATTATAGTGATATAATTTATGTTGAAGATAATTATGAAATTGCTTTAGTAGCCTCAAGTTATGCTTCTTTGATTAATTCTCCATTAATCATTAAAGGAAGTAATTTAGATAAAAATCAAACATTTAATGGAAAGAATGTCATATGTATTGGAAATATAAGTGGCGAATCTTCAAAGTATTGTTCTATAAAATATGATTTAAAAACTTTGCAAGATGTATACTTAAATTTAACTAAGACAAAAAAAATAATTTTAGTTAATCCTGATGATTGGGATATATCTTTATCTGGAAACTTAAAAACTATGAGAACTGCTGGAATTGTTAGAAACCTTTACACCAAAAATTCATTGATTGCTCCTATTCTTGCAGCTTCAAAACATGAACTGATACTAACAAATGCTTCAAATAATTTACTTGTTTATGACAAATTAATAGAAGATTTTTTTAATAGTAATTATAATGAAACAATAACTGAATGTAAATATATAGACTCATGTTCAAGTGGTTTTGATAATAAAAGTTTAAATATGAAAGGTGTTAAAGAAAAAATAACCTTTTTTATAAAAACTCTTCCAGATATATTTCCTTATTATATTATTCCTTATGAAGGAAAAGTTAATAAAAAAACTGAATTGAAAATAGGTGTTAAGAATATTGGTTTTAATGTTTCTAAAAATTGTAGTGTGAGATTATATTTAGTGAATGATTCTAAAGAATTAATACTTATAGGAATGCAAAATTTAGGAGATATAAACGAAAATGAAGTTAAAGAAGCTGTAATAAACTTAACTTTTGAAAAAGCTGGTTACAAAAAATTATATATAAATGTTTCAACAGATTCTAAAGAATTAGATGAAGAAAATAATTTTGAATTTTTTTCTTTTGAAGTTAAAGAACCTTCTCCAGATGTAGAGATCACAGGGCCTGCTTATTTATACATGAAAATAAATTCTGCAAATTATTTTAATATAAGTATTTTTAATAATGGTGAAATTCAAACAGGAAAATTTAATTTAAGCTTAATGTATTATAATAATAGTATTATTTATGAAAAAGAAATATTAAATCTTAATCCTGGTGAAAATAAATCAGTTCAATTTGAATTTAATCCTAAGGAAATAAAAACATATTATCTTATAGTTTATGCACAAGTAACTAATGATTATTATCTGAAGGATAACTATCATTCTATAAAAATATTTGTAACGAGTAGTTTTGAAGATAATTCTATAAATAACAATGATACGTTCTTTTATAAAAATATCTCTGTTAACGAAAAAACAAAGAATAATTACAAGGTATATGAAAATAAAAGCATTTTTGATTATATTGAACAACCTTATTATTATATTTATCTGAATGGTTTTTTTTATAATTGTAGTAAAGATTTTGTTATTGTAAACATATATTTTAATAATGAACCTCTAGGATATAAAAAGGTATCTTGTTATAATGATCTTCCTAGAAATAATTATTCTGAATATTTAGGAGGTTATCCTCATTATTTTTTAAGAAATATAACTTTTGAATTTAATGGTAGTTTAATATTTCATAATGAAAGCAATATGATGTATTTTTATAAAGATTCTGAATTGTTATTGTCATTTTCAAAAGAAGAAAGCTCTGGAGTTTTAAACATTCCTATTTTAATTTCAGGATGGACTTTAAATGAATCTAGTTTTTATGTTCAAAATAAGAATTATAGCACAATCATTGTTAATATAAAAGAATTAGACATATATAATAAAACAGATTTTGATGTTTATTTGAACGGGCAATTTATAGGTTTATTAGATTTAAGAAATTCTAATGGAGACAAATCAAAGGAATTTTTAATACCTGAAAATTTAAAGAAAAGTTCATACCTTAATATAAGTTTAAAACCAAATGGTTCAAATTTTTATATAGCTAATGTTAAGTTAAAAACTGATTTTGACGACTACTATCTTACAATTATAGGAAGTCCTGAATCTATTCCTAATGAACAATATTATGAAGACTATTATAGTTATTATGAATCTGATTTTAGAGAACTTGGAGATATTGATAAAGATAATGAAGGAGAGTTTTCTGTCGGAAGAATCTTTGGATTATCAAGTTCAGATGTTTCTTCATATTTAGCGAGAGTTTTGTTTTATGATAAAATTACTAAAAAAAGTGGAGGAACTTTTATGATGGTTGGAGATGGATATACTCAAAGAATTCCATTAATGGAATGTAACAAAAGTTTTTGTAGCTGTTATTTCGATGTAGAATGTCCTCAAATATTTAATAGATACAAAAACTATTTTTATCCTTTTGAAAATTGTAATCAAGATTTAATAGATGGCAAAGCACAAGATTATGGAACAAGCGATTGTGAAAATGTTAACAGATTAAAGAATAACATATTATTTAATTCAAGCATGACTGCTTACGCAGGTCATGCTGGATTAGAAGGGTGGGATATTGATTATAGAATGATGAAAACAAATGAATTAATAGAGATTCCTCCTATGTTTAATTATGCATTCGGATGTGCATCATGCTCTTTTAGAGAAGCTTCTTATTACTCTTCTTATTACCCTGGTAGTCTTGAAAACTTGTTTTGTGCTAATATTATTAGAAAAGGTTCTATAGGATATCAAGGTGCTGTTGAAAATATGTATGGAAATCATTTCTTAAACGAAATATTTGATGAGATTCTCATAAATAACAAATCAATAGGATATGCATTTAAAGTAGCAAAAAATAAAGAAAGAAGATATGATTGGGAAACACCTCTTTTGCCTAATTATGCTCAATATAGAGACCTTTTTGGAATTCATGATACATTAATTGGGGATCCGACATTTATCGGAAAATTTGGAAAATGAAAAAAAAATTTATATTAATATTGTTTGTAATAATTTTTTCAGTTTCAAACGTATATTCTTTAATAACAGTTAGGATTGATGTAAAACCGAGTTTTAATGTTGGAGAAACTGTGAAATTTGATTATATAATATCTTCTGATAAAAATCAAGAAATCTCTTATATTGCAAGGATAAAATGCCCGGGTTTATTTGAAAGAATGCTTTTACCAGAAAATGTTGGAATAAGTAAAGATGTTCCATTATCAAGAACTTATGAAGGTTTTAATGTTACAAAAGAAATTAAACCACAGCAATGTATTGCTATAGTAGAAATTCAAAAACCTATTAATCTAATACGGCAGGAAGTTTTTGAAATAGTAAATGAACCTCTTATTAATTTTCGATTAAAAATGTGTAATGATGAAAAATGTAATAAAGAATCAAAAGTTTTTATACAAGGAGAAAAAGTTTATTTTGATTATTCAAGTGATGTTGATAATTTAGTATTAAGTCCTAAAATAGTTTTTCCGAATTATTCATCAAAAGTAATATCAATTCCTACAAGTATTATTTTTAATGAAATAGGAAGTTATAAAATCGAAGTTAGTGCTTATAAATCCGGTTATAGATCTTTTGAATTAACTGAGAATTTTGCTATTATTGAGAAAAAATCAATTATTCAAAAAATTATTTTTAGAGGTTCAGAAGAATCATCAAGTGAAAATATAGATAATTTTGAAAAATCTAAAATAGACAGCAATTATTTATGGATATTTTTAATTATTATAGTTATTATATTGATAATCGTTATTTTTTCTATATTTTTTATTAATTTTAAAAAACAAAGAGATATTAATAAAAAAGAAAATTTAAAATATCCTAATAATGTAAAAATTAGTAATTTTGAAATTCGTTAATTATAAAAATATAAAATTAGAGGATAATGGAGATTTATCATAAGAAATAACAAAAAAATTAAATCCATCTATTTTAATCCAAAACAAAAAGTTTATATTTTATAATAAACTTTTAAATTTAGAGTATTATATATTAAAATGGTTAAAAAAGGTCGTATTGAAAAAAAGTTTGTAAAACCTTTTTCTGTTATAATTAAGTTTGCAGTGTGGATAACAACTATTCTTGTTTCATTAGCTGTAGGATTTTCTATGACAGAAGGTGGAGCATTAAATCAAAGTATTCCTTTTATTTCAAAAATAGGAAATGGATTAATTGTTGCAATTGCTGGTTGGATTGTTATTGTTTTAACAATTATAAGTATAATACTTTCAATATTTGAAAGATTATAACTTAAATATAAAGTAAATTAAAACTTTAAAGAATTATTATGATTATGATGATTATTGACTTTTATTTAAAAATAAACATTATGTAATTAATAAATTAAGGCAATAACTAAATTCTATGTAAAATTTCTTTAATTAAAGAATTTTAAAATTAATTTACCATAAAGTTTTTATATTTGAATTATTTAAAAAAATAAATAAAAAAGATTAAATAAAAAGAGGTTAAAAAAGAATGATTAGTTGGTTTGTTATTATCCTTGCTATCATCGGAATTTTTTTTCTATACAAACTTGTTACTTATAAACATAGAAAACCTAGAATATTTATGGTTATATTCCTTATATTGATAATTTTATTTGTATCTACACTATATTTAGTTACTAAAGCCAATAATGTGGACATGACTACACTCTCAGGATTTGGAAATGGTATGAAAATATATGGTATTTGGATTCTTAATCAGTTTTCAGGTATAAAATCAATTACTGGAAATGCTGTTAATTTAGATTGGGCTAAAGTTAATCTTAAAGATACAAAACCTATTTCAAATAATATAACCTCTAATAATAATCAGGCAAATATTGAAGCAAAAACTAATATTTCAAATTCTACTAAAAATTTGATGAAGCCAAAACCTCTAAAATAAAAATAATAAAGAAATTCTCTTATTAAAAAATTTATTTAATAATAAAATTCAATACAAAATTTTTATAACACAATAAATAAAACAATAGATATTCTTTTATATTTAGTTATTTATTTTTATTAAAAACTAAAATGCCGCAGTAGCTCAGCTGGTTAGAGCGCTACCTTGGTAAGGTAGAGGTCCTGAGTTCAAGACTCAGCTGTGGCTTTATTAATTTTAATTTACTCTAAAAGTTTAAAAATAAAATACAAAATCAAGTAAAAAATAATATTTACCTGTTTATATAATTTTAAAAACAATGAGAATCATAGTAAGGATCACAAATCTTGTATAAATACCTGTAATCAGATTTCTCTTTTATATATCCTTCTGCTATTTTTAATTCTGTTGAGTTTTCGATTTTATATTCAATTTTTATATCACTATTTATCTTAACTGTAAAATCACAATCAAAGAAAAAGCTTTTTTTTTCACCAATATCTAAACTTTTGTTAGGTTTTATCTTATCACATTCATCAACTTTAATCATTGTTATTGTAACTTTTTCTTCTCCTATATTTTTTATATCTAAAGTGAGATCTTTCCTTGACACGTCAATTTCTTTTATTTCAAATGGATCATCTATATTTGTCCTATATCTGTTGTTATTAGAATATCTAAATTCATAATCATCACATATTTTATTGTAATTTTCATCTAAACAGCACCTAGTTCCTTCTTGAATATAGGGTCTTTGACAAAAAACATTCTCTTCTTTTTTAAACTCTCTTAAAATTTGCTCTTCTAAATTGTCACATACTCTATTAATATTTTTGTCTAAACAACATATATCTCCTATTTTCACAAAAGGAAAATAACAAACTATATCTTGCTTTTTCTGTATTTCTATTAAAGTTTCTGTTTTAAATGGTTTTTGTTTTTGAGTTGGTTTTATATTTACTGATATAATGTTCGTTTTAAGAATAATATAAGTAATTATTGCAGATAATAATATCAAAACAATAACTATTAAAAATATCACTACACCTATAATCTGCGCTTTTTTTCTTTTCATAATGATAAATATTTAAATATTTATTTAAAATTATCTTACTACTTGTTGTTAATAAAATAACTTATATTTACAAAAATATCTATTACTAAGAGCAATCTGATAAATCTAAAAAGACATAAAGAATAACAAAGATAATTATTGTAATAAACTATTTTTTATGAGTAGTTAGTTTTAAAAAGCATATTTTCTAAATTTTTTATGTAAAAATGAAGTTAAAAGAAAATAGAAACAAAGAAATTAAGAATGATACTTTTTCAAATATAAATGAACTTAAAGAAGAATATGAAAAACTAAGAAAAATCTATCATTTACCTGAGTTTTCAGAGCTTAATAAATTATTTGATATTGAAGAAGTTGATATTGAAACAGAGTTTCTTCTTAGGAAAATAAGAAGATTAATATCTGAAAGAATTGCAAATTATATAAGATTTATTGAAATAATTTTGAATCCAAGCAATGCTCCAATATTTTTCTTTAAATTAAATAAAAAACTAGACATAAGTGATAGAGAGTCACTAACTAAACTTTATGAATCTTTAGGTTTTTTTGAAATAAATGCTCTATCGCTTGATGTTGATTACTCTGAAAGTAAAGAAGCTGATTTTATACTAAAATCATATAATTTGTTTAATAATGACATTAAAGTTAAACTTCTCGACTTAATAAAAAAATTAGAAAATGGAGAAAATAATTTTAAAAAAGATAATAATGGATGTTACTTTGGATAATTTTAACATTAATCAAAAAAATAATGATTAGCATCATTTGATCAATCTTTATTTTTTCAATTATTAGAATAGTATACTCCTAAAGTTGATATTTTATTTAATTGTTTCTATATTTATCTCTATACTTGAAACAGGCATCTTTATTTTATTATTTTTTAACACATTCGGATGTACTTCTCCTATAACTCCTGCTATTTTTTTATTTATTATAACCTGACCACATCTTCCATCTATAAACGTAGGATGTGTGATTTCTTTTATTTCATATTTAAAATCAAGCATTCTTGAAAGATAGTCTAAAATTTGTTTTATTTCAGTAAAATTAGCTTTGTCATGACAAATTGATATACAAAGATTTTCTTTTTCTCCTATTCCTGTTTCTTTACTATCATCTTCATAAAAAACTTTTCCAATTTCAAAAATTTTTTGAGGATAACTCGCATCGCTATTTTCAGAAAGTATTTTTATTGATTGTGACAATAAAGAAGTTCTTAAAATATTATTTTCAGTTTTTGAATCTATTATTTCTATAATATCTCCATATTCTTTAAATCCTAATTTTTTATATTCAATTTCTTTAGTTGTTAAATGATATGTTGATATTTCGAGCATATTTAACCCTATTAATAATTCAGATATTTTTCTTTTTAGAATTGCCATAATATCCTCTTCTCCTATTGTTGAAATTTTAGGAATTTCAGGTATAAAATTTTCATAACCATATGCTATAGCAATATCTTCTACAATATCTATTTCATGAATTATGTCTGTTCTGTAACTTGGAATTAATGCATAATATCTTTCCTTATCTTTTTCATAACCTAAACCCATCTTTTCTAATAAGGGTTTTATTTGTTTTTCATTTAGATTTAATCCTAAAGTTTTATTTACAAAATCAATTGAAAATTCTTTTTTTTCAAGTTCTAAAATAGGTGTTAAATATTTTTTATTTTCTTTTTCATCTATAATCTCCATGGATATTATTTTTCCACCCATATCTGAAAGTGCTGTTACTATTATATTAAGAGCTTTTTTTAAATATTCTATATTAAATCCAGAACATTCAATAAAAATTTCTTTTGTTTCATTTTTTATTTTTCCTGTTTTATGAGAATTTATTATAGGAGGCATAGATAGTATTTCGTTGTTTGCATCTTGAAAAATTGGAAATACTTCGCAGTTGTCCAATAAATAACCAAATTCTCTACCTTTTGGATGTTGAGATAAAATTTGCCTACCATTAATTTCTTTAGGAAATTCTAAAGGTTGAAATTTAATTTCTTCAGGTTTTTTTGCTAAAAATCTTATAGGTAATTTTATTTGTTCTAAAGGATAAATACCTATTGCAAGTTTTTTTCTGTTTCTCCCAAATACTAAATGAAGTTTTTCTTGAATATCAATTATATTCTTTATTCTTTCTTCATCAAATTTTAAGTTTTTTACGATTGCGCACGCTGTAAAAGGTCTTACTTTTTTTACTGATTTATCTATTATAACTTTGAAATCTTTCTCAGGTTTCTCAACTATATATTCTGGAATATTTTGTCTTTTCTCTAAAAAATTTAACATTGCTCTTATAAATCCTTGTAAGGATAACAAATCAGGCCTGTTTGGATAAATTTCTATAGAAATTTCATCATCAGATATTTCTTCTATTGTTGTTCCAAACATTGTTATTTTTTCTTCTAAATCTTTTGTTATTTTTCCTATGTTTTTTTCTAATTCTTTTCTATTTAATGTGATAATAGCCATTTTAACTATATTTTTTTAACTAAGTTCAATAATATAAAATCCATATTTTTTTATTTCTTCTGGTCTATGCATTCTTGTTGGATTAAACTTAATTATTGATTTTGCTTTTTTCTTTATTTTTCTACCTGTGTAAGTATTAATTTCAGGATCATATTCTTCTAAAACTAAGATATCTCCTTCTTGAATTTCAAAATCTGCTAATCTTAACTCAAAATTCCTTTTTCCATTTAGTATTTGTTGAAAATACTCAGGCCAAATTTTCTTTTTAATTTCTTTCATTTTAATTATTTATTCACCTCCTTACATTTTTTAAAATTTTTATTTTTTCCATATTTTTATATCTCTTAGCTTATTGATATCATTAGAATACATATCTCTTAAATCTTTTATGTCAAAATACTCCATTATTATTCTGTCAAATCCAGGGCCCCATGCTAAAACTGGGATATGCTTTCCAAAAAAAGGTATTGTTACTTCAGGACGAAACATTCCTGCACCTCCAAGTTCAAGCCATTTTTTAAAAATAGGATGATAAACATCAATTTCTAAACTAGGCTCTGTATATGGAAAATAACTAGGTCTAATGCGAATTTTTTCATAACCCATTTTTCTGAAAAATTCAGTTAAATATCCTATTAATTGTCTGAAATTCACATTTTCATCTACAACTATTCCTTCTGTCTGATTAAACTCAAAACCATGGGTTGCATCTACTGTTTCATTTCTAAAGCATTTTCCTAACGCAAAATATTTAGCAGGATATTCTTTATTTTCTGCAATTTTTTTTAAAGTTTGTGCAGAAACACAAGTTGTGTGAGTTCTTAAAAGAACTGATTTTGCAGGTTCTTCTTTCCACTCATATTGCCAACCTATACTTCCTTTAATTTTTCCTTCATGAGAAGCTTTTACTTCACTAACCAATTTTTTATCTGGAAGTTTGGCAATTTTTCCCATTATAAAAAAAGTGTCCTGCATTTCTCGAACTGGATGATCTTGGGCTGTAAATAAAGCGTCAAAACACCAAAATCCAGATACAACTAAATCACCAGTCATTTCTTTAAAACCCATTTCAATCCATATTTTTTTTGCATATTCTGTTGCTTGATTTACAAAATGCCTTTTTCCACCATAAATCTTTGGAACAGGGCTAACTATATCATATCTTCTAAATTTTTTACCTTTAAAATTACCTGTTTTTAACAAAGCAGGAGTTATAGCTTCAATTAGGTCTTTAGAAGAAGATAAATTCTCTTTCATAAGAATTTCTCCAAGACTTGTTGGTTTAAATTCTATAACCTTTTTATGATGCAACTCTACTATCTCTTTTCTATTTTTAAGATTTTCAAAAGCAAATTTTTCTTCAGGTTTTAAATCTTCTAAATTTTTTGGAAGAGATTCTATAAATTTTTCTTCCAAAAATTTTTCAAAAATTTCTTCTCTTTTTCCAGTTAATGTTATGATTTGCTTATCTAAAGTTATTAATAACTTTTTTTTCAAAGTTCCTATTGCTACTTTAAATTCATTATCATTTAGTTTAGAAAGTTTTTTAGCTTGCTCTAAAGACAAGGTGTTTTTTTCAACTAAAAGATTTATTAATCTACGTTCAGGAAGACCTTGCTTTAGATACAAAAGTCCATTGATACCAAGTTCAATTCTTTTAACTTCTTTAATATTTAATTCAATTATTTTTTTATTTGAAAGAAATTCTAAAGATCTTAAAACAGAAGTTTTGTCAAGCCCTGACTTTTCTGCTATTTTTTCAAAATTCTTTTCTTTAATAAATGGCAAAATAGCTCTTTCATTAGGAGATAGAGTTTCTATTAATAGTTGAATCTCATTTTTTGTTCTTTTTGTTTCTTTCATAAAATTTATAGAAATATTAATTTTATAAATTTAGTTATTATAATATTAATGTGATTTATATACTTATTAAAAACTTTTTTTTACCCAAGTTTTAAAATAATAGGCATATATGAATTAATTAAGCTCTCTTTTCTAAACATTTATCTTTGAATATTTAATAATATAATTATTTATCAATAAATTTTATTTGTTCAGTGCTTCCGCCTAATGTTTTCAGTAAACTTAAAGCATCTAGTTTGCTGTATTTTTCTTTTGGAAATAATATTATAGGAGTTTTTGTTTTTTTACATAATTGAATATTTTGTTTTATTCTAGCCAAAGCTTTAGCTTTTTCTATTTTTTCTAATTCTTTTAAAGAATCTATATCTATAGCTATAAGAATTTTATTTTTTTTTGCAAGTTTACATAAATATTCATTTAATCCTGAATCTCTTTGTTTTAATCTATCTTTTCTATCGTGAATTTCAGGAGATAAGATTATGTTTATTTCTTTCATTTTAAGCAGTTTATCATTAAAATTCTCATCTCCTGCTTTTACTATAATTATTTCCTCAGGATTTTGTTTTTTAATTTTTTGAATTTTTGCTCTAATTTCATTTAAATTTTTTGATTCTATTATCATAATTTTAAAAATAAAGTTTAATTAATAAAATTATCTTTAATTTTTAAATACTAAATAAACACTAAATAATAAATATAAGAGATATATTTTGATAATTTTTTATTTATTATAATAAAAATTAAACTAAAAATAAATTTTAAATTATTAGAAAATTAAAAGATTTCATTTACTTATTATAGTTCCTATGAAATGTTTATTGTTTAATAAATTGTCTAAATTTTTGACATCAGGGCCTATAATATATGTTTTTATATTATATTTTTTTATTATTCTTGCTGCTTTTTTATCTAATACAAAATGCTGTCCTGGTTTAAATTTGATTTTTTTTGCAATTTTATAAAAATCTTTATGATTAATCTCTGGTATGAATTTAGCATCTTTGAATTTTTTTGGATCTTTGTCATATAAGCCTTGAACATTAGTTATATTAATAAATTCTGTTTTAAAGTGTCTTGCTAATTTTGCAGAAGTTGAATCTGATGTTTCGTCTTTTTCATATCTCATACCTCCACAAAAAACAAAATTTCTTTCTCTAATTCTTTCTTCAATATCTTTTATTTCATGAGGCATTCCGTATTTTTCATCTGTTTCAAAGAAATATGTCATAAATCTTGCATTTAATCTAGTTACTGAAATTCCTATCAAGCATTCAAAATATTTTTTATTTTTTCTTATAGAATTATCAAGAGCATTTATATAATTTCTAGCTATTTTTCCACCTCCGCAAACGATTATAAATTTATATTTTTTAATATTCTTTAAAATAACTTTTCTAAATTCTTTTAAAAAATCTATACTTATTTTTTCAGGAACTATTAAACTTCCACCAAGACTAATTACAATTATTTTCCTCATTATTTAAAAAAATTTTTTATTTATTTAAAATTTGCCCTATTTTTATAAATAAAAATTTTATATTATTTGAGTTTGTAATTTCTTTAAAATTTTAAATTTTATAATTTTAATACATAATTCTGTATAATAATATAATTTTTTCTTACTTGCCTAAAAAAGATATTATTTTATATATTATTGTAAAAATTATGTATACAAAAATATACGCTTGAGCATAATAATTATTTTTAATAGGGTTTTTTTATTTATTTTATGGAAGATGCCATCGAACATACGTCTTTATTAGGAGAAAAAATTGTAAATAAATTTAGAAATGTTTCTAGTATTGGAGGTATTGATGTTGATTTAAAGTTAGTTCGTGGAGGTTATAACAATGAATTTGAAATTGATTGGAATTATAAAGGAGTTTCTTTTCATGGAAATTTTTATTATGACAAATCAGGTAGAGAATGTTTTTGTTATGGAATAAGGTTTAATAGAGATAAAACTATAGAAAAAAGACTTGAAAGTTTACTTTCTGAAAATTGGGAAAATACCCCTCACTTAGAAAAACCTTTTGAACACTCTTTAATTTATGAAGATGATGAAAAAAAATCTCACTATACAATTAAATTTAGATTAAAGTATAATCCTAATAGTAAGAGAGAAATATCTGACATTTTAAATGATATTATGAGAAGAGTAATATTACCTACTATAGGTATTTCTGCAAAAGTTATTTGAAAAGCTCTAAAAATAACCATTTTCAATTTAAAATAAAATATCTACACTTTAAATAATTTTAATGTAACATCCTCTTCTATTAACTAAAGTGGACAGCTGTCCTTAGTAGCTTAAAATAGGATTATGTTGTATTTCTTGATTATCTATATACTTCATTGCTCTTTAATCATAACACAATTCATCTTCACCTTTAAAGAGCCTAAATTTCTTGTTAAAGATTTAAAGATATTAGATTGTAAAAAGTTTATCATCCTTCACATCAAAAATTTTTAATCTCGCACCAGAGTCTAACCATCCATGAGCATAATTTACAGACGCAAATGCATTTATATAGTCTTTATTTTCTTTAAAATAAGTAGCATCAGATAAATAACATTCTACCATCTTTAAAATTTCTTTTGCTTTTTTTTCATTTTCATCTGAATAACTTTTTTTTGCTATTTCTAAAGCTTTAAAAGTTATTTCAAGATATTTCTGTAATTTATTTTTTGTTATTCTATTTTTTAAGACTTTATTTATTTTTTTTGATTTCATTTTTTTTAATCAAATTTTTAATGTTTAAATATATTTTCAAATGATTATTTATACAAGAGGTGTTTGTAAAATATTAGTTTTGAAAATATTATTTTGACATTTTAATTTATGTAATAAATATTAAATCACCTAAATTATTTAAAAAAGGATATTTTTATAACATTATGTAAAAAGGGGAATTGGGGAAGAATTCTTCCCCTTACCTATAAAATATAAATATTGTTTAAAACATTGTGAAAAATACTACTTCTTTAAATGCAAAGATTTACCTAAAACTCCTTTTTAAGAAACAAAGAAAAGATCATCTAAAAAAACTAGCTCTTTAAGTAAAGAACCTTAAGTGCAGAGAATGTCCTTATTTAGCTAATTATAAAATAAATATTTTTTAAATTCATTATAAGTTTATTTAATTTAAAAAATAATTAATAAACCTAACTTATTAGCGAAGGACTAATTTTTTTTAAAACAAATCTTGAACCTGCTTGTTCAGATATAACTGCAGATATTACCAAATCTCCAACAGCAGCTTTTAAAATTCCTCCTATAATAGGTATCTTTGAATATTCTGAAAATATTTTTATGATGTTATTAATTTCCTCTTGACTTAAAATGATTTTAGTTACATTTATTCTGTTGTTTTTTTTAACTAAAACATTTTTTTCAGGACCTGGAGATTCTACTGCTTGAATAAAAGGATCTTTTAAAATTTCATCTATTTTTCCTAAGCTAAAATTTTCTGGCTTTTGAGAATACTCAGGTTTTATAGATTCTAAAATTTTTGTTTTTTTTAGAATATCTTCTTTTTTTATTTCCTGAATTCCTGAATCTTTATGAAAAATCGATTCTTTTTTTTGTAATATTTTTGGAATTTGTTTTGGAGGAGGATTTTTTAATAAAGGTTTTTTAGGTTTTATTATTTCTAAATTTTCATTTTTGACAGTAGTTGGTTCATTATCATATAAATATTCTAATATTTTTGGATATTGTGGAGGTTCTAATATTCGACTATTTAATACTTCTTTAAAAGATTCATTAATCTCAGAATTTGCTATGGAAGGTTTAAGACCGAATTTTCGTTTTAATTTTTCAATTCTTATCTTTCTTTCAATATCATGTCTTTTTGATAAATTTTTTATTATTTCTTCTGTAAATTTAATTAGAAAAATAATTCTCTCAATATGTTTAATCTCTCCTTTTTCCATATAATTTAATATTTTGGAGCAAATCTTAGATCTCTTATATTTTGATTTGTTATATTTTGTGGCTGCATTGCAGAAGGCTTTTCTATATTATTATTTCTTTCTCTAATTCTTTCTTCAATAAGCATTATACCTTTTGATATAATCTTGTTCTGTTCTAGAAGTGTATCTAATTTTTTGATAAATTCTTTATCGATATCACCTTTTTTTTCATCATTTTCTATTGAAGAGTATTTTTCTGCAAAACTTTTTGCCGAGATTTCGAATAATTGTAATAGTTTTGATATATTAGTAGAAAGTTCATCAAATTTAACAGCTATATTTGTAAGTGCTTTTTGAAGTTTTATAAAATTATGAATAAGAGCTTCTTGTAGTTCTTCTTTAGTCATAGGTTTTTTTTGAACTTCTTTTAAATCTTTTTTCGGTGTTTCCTCTTTTGAAGCCATAAAGTATTTAAGATTGAATAATTTATAAACATTACCTATATTTATTATAAATGGTTTCAATAACACAAGGAGTAATACTAGGAATTTTGCAAGGAATTACTGAATGGCTGCCAATATCAAGTACTGGACATTTAGCTATTGCTGAAGAAATTTTTGGGTTAAAAGAATTTTCCTTTGCAGTTTTTTTACATATTGCTTCAATTTTAGCAGTAATCTTTATTTTTTATAGAGACATATTAAATATATTAGATTTTAGAAAAAAAGACAGCTTAAAGTATATTGGACTTATTATTATAGCTTTAATACCTGCTGCTTTAGCTGGTTTTTTTCTTGAAAATAAAATAAGATTTATGTTTTCTAATATTTTTTTTGTAGGAATTTTTTTTATTATAAGTGGATTTATTATATTTTCGACAAAATTTTTTAAAGAGAAAAAAGATAATGTTGATTTAAAAAGCAGTCTTTTTATCGGAATATTTCAAATTTTCGGTTTATTTCCAGGTATTTCAAGAAGTGGTTCAACAATATCAGGTGGCATATTTTGTGGTCTAAAAAGATCCGAGGTTATGAAATTTTCCTTCATATTAGCAATTCCAATAATATTTGGAGCTTTTTTGTTGGAATCAAGAAAAATAGTATTATCAGAAATATCATGGATTATTTTAATAATATCTTTCATAGTAACATTTTTAACTAGTTTATTCTCAATAAAAATTTTATTGAAACTCGTAAAAGGAAATAAATTTTATTTTTTTGGATTCTATAATCTTATTATAGGAATTTTTGTTTTAATTTGGAGTTTTTTAAAATGAAAACTATTTTCGATATATATTCTAAAGAAGAAATTGAGAAAATAATAAAACAAATTCATATTGCTTTTAATAACGGATATAAAGACGATGAGATACTTAAAAAAGTTAATCTTGATATGATAGAAGAGCTAATTTCTTTAGCTAAGGCAAGATTAGAGGCTCAAAAAGAATTTTCAAAAAAAATTTACAATGTTAAATATTTTAATATTGATGATTTAAGATTTGGAACTCCTGTGTCTGTTGCTGAGTTTAGAGCAAAAAAACTAAAATGTAATAAAATAGTTGATTTATGTTCTGGAATAGGACTTCAATCATTTGCATTTTCTAAACAATGTTCTGAAGTTCTTTCTGTAGAAATTGATGAAAGAAAATCTAAATACTCGATTATGAATTTTGGTGAACAAAAAAATATCACTTTTATTTGCGGCGATGTTCTCTCTAAAGAAATCGTAAAAAAAGTTTCAGATTTCAAACCTGATATTATTTTTTGCGATAGTGAAAGACAGGTAAATGAAAAAGAAAGAAGTTTACAAACTATCAAACCTAATCTTAAAGACTTAATTAGCATTTATGAAAAAATATGTCCAAATATCTGTATTGAAATTCCTCCAAGAATAGATTTAGAAAAACTTAAAGATCTTGATTGTGAAAAAGAATATTTGTCATTAAATTCAAAATTAAACAGACTTGACTTAAATTTTGGAAATCTTAAAAAATTTGATGTTAAAGTTGTTGATGTAGAATCTGGAGTTTATATTTTTAAGGATTCTAATGTAAATAGTATAAAAGTTACAGATAAGATTAATTCTTTTATATATGAGTTGTCTGAAGCTGTTATTAAGGCAGATTTAATTAATGAAATTGGAGAATTAATCAATGCAGATTTATTAAAATTTTGTGAAGAAAATAAAGTTTTGCTTACAAATAAAACTCCTAATGTTGATTTTAAACATCTTGCTGATTGTTATAAGGTTATTGGAATTTCTAAAAATATCGATAATGCTATTAATATTTTAAAAAAAGAGAGTGTAGGAAAAGTTGTTATTAAATATTCGATTAACCCTAAATATTATTGGAAGGAAAGAAACAGATATGAAAATAATATTCGAGGTAAAAAAGAAGTATTTATATTCAAAATTTTTAATAAAAAAAGAAAAATTAGCTATGTAATTTGTGAAAGGTTAACTTGAGATATAAAAAGTATTTTTTTAAGCTTTTTAATATAATATCTATAAACTCTGATGAATTTATTATAAAATTTCTATATCTCCTATTCTCTTTTTTAGTTCTTTGATTTTATCCCTGATTTCTATTGCTCTTTCAAATTCAAGATTTTCTGCAGCATCCTCCATTTCTTTTGTTAATTCAATAATCAAATTTGGAATTTCTGATTTTGGGATATTTTTTGTATCTTTTATTGTAACTGCTATTGCAAGTTCTTTTATTGGTTTTATTATTTTTTTAGGAATTATTTTATTTTTTTTATTATATTCTATTTGAATATTTCTTCTTCTGTTTGTTTCTGTTATAGCGTTTTTAATTGATTCTGTGATTACGTCTGCATAAAGAACGACTTTAGAATTTATATTTCTAGCTGCTCTTCCAATTATTTGAATTAAGCTTCTTGTGTCTCTTAAAAAACCTTCTTTATCTGCATCTAAAATTCCTATAAAACCAACTTCAGGAATGTCTAAACCTTCTCTTAGAAGATTAATTCCTATTAAACAATCAAATTTTCCTAATCTTAATTGTCTTATAAGTTCTGTTCTTTCCAGAGTTTTTATTTCAGAATGAAGATATCTGCATTTTATTCCTTTAGAAGCTAAAAAATCATTTAGTTCTTCTGCTAATTTTTTAGTTAATGTTGTTATTAAAATTCTGTCACCCTTTTTTATTGTTTCATTAATCTCATTTAATAAATCTTCTATTTGATTCTTTGAAGGTTTAACTTCTACTAAAGGATCAATTAAACCTGTGGGTCTTATTATTTGTTCAACTAAATCTTCTGAATTTTTTATTTCATATTCTGCAGGCGTTGCTGATACATACATCACACAATTATTTTTTAGATATTCTTCAACTTCTTCAAATTTTAAAGGTCTATTATCATAAGCGCTTGTTAGCCTAAAACCATAATCAATAAGTGCTTTTTTTCTTGTTTTATCTCCATTATACATAGCATTTAATTGAGGAATTGTTTGATGAGATTCATCAATAATTATCAAGAAATCCTTTGGAAAATAATCTAAAAGACAATAAGGTTTTTCTCCAGGCTTTCTTTTATCAAAATGTCTAGAGTAATTCTCTATTCCTTTACAATATCCTGTTTCTCTAATCATTTCTATATCATGCATTGTTCTTTGTTTTAATCTGTGAGCTTCTATTAATCCAAGATTTTTAATATCTTTTTCTAATTGAATTTCTATATCTTTTAGAACATCTTCCACATCGTTTTCAGGAATTATAAAATGCTTTGCAGGATATATATAAAAATAATCTATTTTTTCTAAAATTTTTCCAGTATTTTTTTCTATTTCATAAATTCTTTCTATAAGATTGCCAAACATTTCTATTCTTATGATATTATTATAGTAACCTGGAATTAAGTCAATTGTTTCACCTTTTACTCTAAATCTTCCACTCATTAACTCTAAGTCATTTCTTTCAAATTGAATATTAACTAGTTTCTTCAAAAGATCTTTTCTTTCAATTTTTTGATTAACTTTTATTTCAAAACCAAGTTCTTTGAAATTTTCTGGTTTTCCAAGTCCATAAATACATGATACAGAAGCAACAATTATTGTGTCATTTCTTGAAGTAATGGAAGCTGTTGCAGATAATCTCATTTGTTCTATTTTTGGATTTATAGAAGCGTCTTTTTCAATATACTGGTCTTTTTGAGGAATATAAGATTCTGGTTGATAATAATCATAATATGAAATAAAATATTCAACTTTATTTTTTGGAAAAAATTCTTTCATTTCTTCATAAATCTGTGCTGCAAGAGTTTTATTATGGCTTATAATGAGAGTTGGTTTATTTAAAGCTTGAATAACATGAGCCATTGTAAATGTCTTTCCTGAACCAGTAACTCCAAGCAATACTTGAGATTTTTTTCCAGATTTAAAATTTTCAATTAATTTCTTTATTGCAATTGGTTGACTTCCTGCAGGTTTAAATTTAGAGATGAGTTGAAATTTGTTTTGCATGGAAAAAATATTATACTAAGATTTATAAAACTTAGTTATTTTCTGAAAAATTTTTATTAAAAATATCTAAATATATTTTTTTAAATTTAATTTATTAATCAAAATATTAAAAATCAATATTTTAAATAGAGTCTATTTCTTCTAATGTGGGGATTATATCTTGAAATTTTGATATTATTTTAAATGGATTTCCAATATACAGTCTTTCTTTTTCATGATATCCGAAGTCTACTGCAATCGTTCTTATATTAAGTTTATTTGCTTCTAAAATATCTCCTAACGTGTCTGTAATAAATACTATTTCATTTGATGATACATTATAATCTTGCATAACTATTTTAAATTTTTCAATTTTTGATTTGTGAATATCAGATCCATAAACAAAGGAAAAAACATTTATTCTATTATTTTTTATATAAGTATTTATTCCTTTACTTTTTCCAGAAGAGATTATTCCAAGAATATATTCTTTTGATAATTTAATAAGCTCTTCTCTAATTTCAGGCTTTATTATTAATTTTTCCCTTAGATTATCCATACTTTCAGAAACATCAAAACCAGTATCTCTATGTCTTAATTTTTCTTTTTGTTCATGAAGATTACCATCGTATAATTTTTTGTGTTCTTCTTTTGTTAAACCTAAAAATTGTTTTTGAAATAATTCAAAATTTTGTTCATATGTGTCTTCTATTACACCATCATAATCAAAAACAATTACCTTTATCATATTAAATATCTTTACTTAATTTTACTAAACTTATATTTTAATTTGATTATTTAAATCTGTTAAATGAGGTTTAAGATATCCTATTCTTTATCTCTGTAAATAGTCTATAAATAGTCTACAAATAGAGACTTATTTAAATAATTTTTCATTAACATTTAAAATAAATCAAAAAAATGGTATAATTTTTTAATGGTTTAGATAACTTTTTATATGTACTTTTTTCAAATAATATTTATTCTAAATCTAAAAAATTAATTTTTTTCAAAGAGGCTTTTTTTCCTTAAAAGTTTGTTATAATATATTGCAAACCTATGCGCTTCATCTCTTATTTTTTGTATTAATTGTAATGCGATATTCTTTTTTTCTAATTTTAAAGGTTCATTTATATTAGGAAGATAAATCTCTTCAAATTCTTTTGAAATTGATATAACAGGTATATTTAAGTTCAATTTTTTTAAAGCTTTTAATGCACTATTTAATTGACCTCTGCCTCCGTCTATTATTATTAAGTTTGGAAGGTTCAGTTTTTCTTTTTTGATTCTATAATATCTTCTAAAAACTATTTCTTCTATTGCTGCAAAATCGTCAATTTGATTAACTGATTTTATCTTGAATCTTCTATAATTAGATTTATCAGGAATACCATTTCTAAACTGAACCATTGAGCCTGTTTGTAAGGTTCCTGATAAATGAGACACATCAAAACATTCAATAACTCGCGGAGTCTCTTCTAAGTTAAGTTCTTTTTTTAAAGCTTCTAATTTTTCAGTATCACTAAAAAAAACTATTTCTATATTTTTCAAAACTAAATCTAACAAAATTTTTTTATCTCCAATATCTGGGACAGTTATTTTAACTTTTTTCCCTCTTTTATAACTTAGATATGTTTTCATAGACTCATCTATATGATGAGGAAGAATAATCTCTTTTGGAATAGGATTTTCTGAGTAATATTGAAGAAGAAATTCTTCAAAAAAATCTTCTGTTTTTTCAAAAACAAATTCTTGCTTATTATTTAATGTTCCTTTATAAATATTAAATAACAAAAGATAAACTAAATTATCTTTTATTACATAATTAATTATGTCTTCATTATATTTTTTTTGTCGCTCAACTCTTTGTCTTTCTTTTAAATATTCTAAAGACTGAATAACGTTTCTTATTTCTAACGCTTTTTCAAAATTTTGAGACTTAGACTCTTTTTTCATTTTTTCATTTAAAAATTTAATTATTCTTTTTATTTTTCCTTTTAAAACTGACTCTACGAGTTTTATTTTTTTACTATATTTTTCTTTTGAGATATTGCCTATGCAGGGAGCTTCACAAAGATTTATCGAATATCTCAAACATGGTTTTTTTGGAAATTTTTTGCATGTTCTTATTTTAAAAATTCTTGTTAAAGTTTCTAAGATATAATCTCTTTTTTCAGCAGATGTAAAAGGACCGAAATATTTTCCTTCTTCTTTTTTTTGTCTTGCTATTAATAATCTTGGAAAATCTTCATTTGTTAACTCTAAATAAGCATATCTTTTTGAATCTTTTAAATTGATATTATATTTTGGAGAATGTTTTTTAATAAGATTATTTTCTAAAATTAAAGATTCTTTTTCTGATTCTGTTACTATAAAATCTATAGTATCTATATTTTTTATTAATGCCTTTGTTTTTGAATCATATTCTTCAAGAGGTTTTTGAAAATAACTTAAAACTCTTTTTTTTAAATCTTTAGCTTTACCAATATAAAGAATCTTTCCTTCTTTATCTTTGAAAATATAACATCCTGGAAGATTTGGAAGATTTGAATATTTTATTTCATATTCCATAATTTTCGTAATAAAAATCTATAATTTTAAAATATGTACATCTTATTAAATCTTTAGCAAAAAATTTAAGCCCTTTAGAGGGTGAATACGAATTGCGTCATGATTAACGCCTCTTCTCTAAAATATTTATTTTTTATATAATGTTCATATTATGCCTGCGTTGAGAAAGAGATATATAAGAGGTCATTTTTGGAGTGAGGGTACTTTTTGTGTAAGTTGTATAAACAATTATGAAAGAGTAATGAAATATGTAGAAAAAAGAGGCATATTATAATTTATTTTAAGCTACTAAGGAAGGCTGTTCACTTTAGTTGACAGAGGATTTCACAAATTATTTATTATTAATTTTTTCCTTTTCCCTGAATAAATGATTCTTTAAATATTGTCCTGTGTATGATTTAGGGTTTTCAATTATTTCTTCTGGAGTTCCTTCTGCAATAACATATCCTCCTTCATCACCTCCTTCAGGACCTAAATCTATTATATAATCAGAACTTTTTATTACATCTAGATTATGCTCTATAACTAATATTGTGTTTCCTTTATCCACAAGCTCGTTTAAAACTTTTAATAATTTTTTGATATCATGAAAATGTAATCCTGTTGTTGGCTCATCTAATATATATAAAGTCTTTCCTGTTCCTCTTTTTGCAAGCTCTTTAGTGAGTTTTATTCTTTGGGATTCTCCTCCAGATAATGTTGTAGATGACTGCCCTAATTTTATATAATCTAAACCTACTTTTTTTAACATCTCAAGTTTTCTTTTAATTGATGAAATATTTTCAAAAAGCTCAATTGCTTGTTCAACAGACATTTCTAACACATCTGATATAGATTTTCCTTTATACTTAATCTCTAATGTTTCTTTATTATATCTTTTTCCTTTGCATTCTTCGCATTCTATATAAATATCTGGAAGAAAATTCATTTCTATTTTAATTAAGCCGTCTCCTTGACATCTTTCACATCTTCCTCCATAAACATTGAAAGAAAATCTTCCTGGTGGATATCCTCTTATTTTTGCTTCTTTTGTTTGTGAAAAAAGATATCTTATTTCATCAAAAGCTTTAATATATGTTGCAGGATTACTTCTAGGAGTTTTTCCAATCGGAGATTGATCGATTATGATAACTTTATCTATTTCGTTATTTAATAATATTTTATCATGTTTTCCAGGAGTTTCTTTAGAATCAAAAAATTGTTTCATAAGTGATTTATATAATATCTCATTAACAAGTGTTGATTTTCCAGAACCTGAAACACCTGTTATACATACAAAGATTCCAGTAGGTATTTTTACGTTTATATTTTTTAAGTTATTTTCTTTTGCACCTATTATTTCAATATTTCCTTTTGGGATTCTTCTTGTTTTTGGAATTTCAATCTTATATTTTCCAGAAAGATATTTTCCTGTTAAAGAACTCTCATTATTTTCTATTTCATTTGGAGATCCTGTTGCTACAATTTTTCCTCCATGTATTCCTGCTCCAGGACCTATATCAATTACATAATCTGCGTTTCTTATTGTATCTTCATCATGTTCCACTACTATCAAAGTATTTCCTAAATTTCTTAATGTATGCAATGTTTCTATTAATTTGTGATTATCTCTTTGATGAAGACCTATAGAAGGTTCATCTAAAATATATAAAACACCAGTTAATCCAGAACCTATTTGAGTTGCTAGTCTTATTCTTTGAGATTCTCCTCCTGACAAAGTTCCAGAGTTCCTGCTTAAAGTCAAATATGATAATCCTACTTTATCTAAGAAAGTTAATCTCGACTTTATTTCTTTTAATATTTGTTTTGCAATTTCAAATTCTCTTTCTTCAAGTTTTAAATTATCAAAAAATTCAATCAAACTTTTTATAGACAATTCTGTTAAATCAATAATTGATTTATCTTTTATTAAAACAGACAATACCTTATCTTTTAATCTTTTTCCATTACATTTTTGGCAAATAGATTCTGACATATATTTTTCAAGTTCTTTTTTTCTATATTCAGATTCTGTTTGTTTATATAATCTTTCTGATTGAGGTATAATTCCTTCCCAACCTTTGTCAAAATTAAAAAAAGAACCTGTATTTTTAATAGGCTCTTCACTTCCATACATTAATATATTAAATTGTTTTTTGGTAAAATCTTTTATTGGAGTATAAAGTTTGAAACCATATTTTTTTCCAACAATTTTTAATTGTTCCGATCTCCAAGAATAATCCATTTTTCCATAGACTTTTATAGCACCTTCCATTATGCTTTTTGATTTATCTGGAATAATTAAATCCGGATCAAACTCGATTTTAACACCAAGACCATGACATTCTTCACATGCTCCAAAAGGGCTATTAAAGGAAAACATTCTTGGCTGAAGCTCTTCAAAAGAAATTCCACAAATTGGACATGACATTGATGCAGAATATATCTTTTCAGTATTATTTTCATCTAAAACAATCACTAGTTTATCTTCTGATTTTTTTATAGAGTTTTCTACTGCTTCTGTTAATCGTGATATATCCTCTGTATTTAATCTGTCTATGACAATTTCTATATCATGTTTTTTATATCTATCTAATTTAATTATTTCATCAGTTCTATAAAAAATCTTATTGATTCTTACTCTTGTAAAACCTTCTTTATTTAAATCTGAAATCTTTTTTTCATAGGTTCCTTTTTTTGCTCTTATAATTGGAGACAATATTGTAATCTCTTTTGATTTAAAATCCTCCTGAATTCTTTTGCTGATTTTTTCAGGTGATTGACCTTGTATTTTTATTTTGTGTTCAGGACAATAAGGTATTCCTATACGCGCATAAAGTAATCTTAAATAATCATAAATTTCAGTAACGGTTCCAACTGTTGATCTCGGATTTTTTGAAGCTCCTTTTTGTTCAATTGATATAGCAGGAGACAATCCTTCAATAGAATCAACATCAGGTTTGTTTAATTGCCCTAAAAATTGTCTTGCATATGCAGATAATGATTCTACATATCTTCTTTGACCTTCTGCATATAAAGTATCAAATGCAAGTGTTGATTTTCCAGAACCTGAAACACCTGTTAAAACTATAAATTTATTTCTTGGTATTACTAAATCTATATTTTTTAAGTTATGTTCTCTTGCACCTTTTATTATTATTTTATCCATAGACTTATTTCTTTAAAAACCTAAAAATTAATTTTTTCTATATTTAACTTTTAATAATCGTTTTATTATTTTTATTTAAATAATAATTTTAAAAAATAAAAGTATTACAGATATAAATAATCTTTTTTATAGTAATAATTCTGATAAGTCTTAATTTATAAAATTAATTATTTTAAGTGGGCGTGGAGAGAATCGAACTCTCAATTTTCGGTCTGGAGCCGAAAGGTTTACCATTAGCCTACACACCCTTAAATATTTCAGAAATTTAAGGTTTTTAAAACCTTTTTATTCCTTACATTTTTTTCATTTGTTCAATTTCTATTTCTGAAATTGAACATCCGTGTAATTTTAAAGCCCAGAGAGCTGCATCTAATGTTCTTGTGTCTTTAATCTCAAAAAAACCTTTTTTGTAAGATATATATGCAAGTTCAGTTGAACGGATTATTTTAAATCTTTTAAAAAATTCATAGTTTTCTTTTCTTGCCATAATTTTTGTATGAAACTTATTTTCCAACAATTTCTTTAAATTTTCAGGAGATTCGCATAACATTCTCGTTGTTCGTTCATCAACTGCTATAATATTTGGTTCTTTTATTATAACAGATAAAGCTAAAGCTGCACATTCACCTTTTTCTAGCAAAGGTATATTATTTTTGTTTGTATAAAAAGTTGAATTTGCTAAGTTCATTATTTCTTCTCTTATTTTTCTAAGCTCATTAATTTGTTCATCTGTTAAATTAGCGTGTTTTATTATTCCTTTGTTAAAAATATCTTGTAATTGCAAAGCTTCATATTCGTATTTTTTTAAGGTAATTGGATAATCAATTATTTCTTGCTTAACTTCTTTTGTTATAAGAAACTCTACTGAAAAGGACTCTTTTATTTTTATTAAAATTCCTAGCATATTATTCATTGCAAAGTTTATCAAAGGTCCTGAATCAAAAATAATATATTTTCCTGCCATTTTTTAACTATTATCTTTTACTCAAAAAATCCTCCAATAATTTGATTCTGTCTTTTATACTCATTGTTATTGAAATATTTGATTCTGGAACTTTCTTTTGTCCTGCATATTCAGCTAATTCCCATATGCTAATACCTAAAATTTTTGCTGTTTTTGACATTGAAATTCCATGTTCATAAATTTTTGATGCTTTGTTAATTTTAGCTTTTCTAAAAACATCTGAAATAAAATTTTTTAATTCTCCTGAAAGTTTTTCAATTAATCTATTAACATTGGATATTTCTTGAGTATATAATCTTAAATTATCTTTTTCCAAAGCTCTGATTATTCTGTCAATTGCATTTATGTAATCTTTATAAAATTCATTCCAATTAGAATATTTTTGATAATAATTTCTTTCAATAAGTTTACTTAATGAATATATTATTACTGCTGTAAAAATTATATTAGGATCTTGTTCTATTGAAGAAGAATGAACAACCTGATTACTTAAATTTTTAATTTTAACATAATCTTTTTTTCTTAAAGCATTTTTAACTTGTTTTAATATTTCTAAGATATGCTCTTTTTCTTCCATTATAAAAAAAAGAATATGTCATTTAAATATATTCTTATTATAATTTTGAAAAAATCCTTAAAAAATAATTTAGAGTTTTCTAGATTTAAAAATAAATTATCATTTAAGATTTACAATTTTTTTATATGACTTTTTTTATATTTCTTGCATAGTTATTTAAATTAAATATTTTTATTTTATTTATGATAAATGTGATACTTGATACAAACTTTCTGATATATTGTGCTAAAAATAAACTAGACTATAAAGAAGAAATTTCTAGTCTGTTAAACGAAGATTTTAAATTAGTTACACCTAAACAAGTTGTTGATGAATTAAAGAAATTAATGAATGATAGATATGGCAAGGTTTCATTTAAGGATAAAAGTGCATGCAAGCTTGCATTACAGCTATTAGAGTTTTATAATGTCAAAATAATAAATGTTTCAGGAAAAAACGTAGATAATGCAATTTTAAAATTAGCTTTTGAAAATAATAAAAATATTGTTGCAACATTGGATAAAGAAATGAGAAATAAACTTCCACGAGTTATTTTAATAAATAAATATAAAAAATTGATACTTGCTAAATAATATCTCTTATTTGCATTTGAAATCTTATTTTTCTTTTAGCTTCATTTGATATCAATCTAATCATCTCCCTTGAATATCCTAATCTTCTTCCAATTTGAGCATTATTAAGAGGCTCATTTCCATCTAAACCAAATTTCATTATTAAAACAGTTTTTTCTGTTTCATTTAAACTCTTATCGTTATTTAATATTTCAATTACTATATCTAATTCTTCTTTATTTAAGATATCCTCAAGAGGAGTTTTTAAATTTGAAGGATAAATTTCATCTAATTCATATGGTTTAGAATTTTCTAATTTTTTCTCTAGTATATCTTTTATACCTCTTACTTGAATTGATTTTAATGTTTTTTTATTCTTAAAATCATAAGTTATTTGTTTACCTATTTCTTCATCAGTTGGAGCTCTCTTTAATTTTTCTTTTAGTTCTTTTTCTGTTCTTTCTACATCTTTTATTTTGTCATTTAAATATTTTGGAACAAAAATAAATCTTGTTCTTGCATTATATACTAAAGCATCTATTTCTTTTTTAATGTAAATTTTAGAATGTGTTGATAATTTTCCTTTTGTATAATCCCAATTTGCTGTTGCTTGAAATAGACCCAATCTACCTGCTTGAAATAAGTCATCGTATTCTAATCCTCTACTGAGATAATCCTTTATAATTTTTTTAATTAATCCCTCATTTTTTTCAACTAAAATTTCTCGAGCATTATTGTAATTTTTTTCTAAATATTTTTTCTCTTCTGCTTTTGCATTATTATATTTTTTTATTATTTTACCTAACCTCAAATTTAGTTCTTCTAAGTTTTCTGTTTTATATTTCTTTTTTTTTCTTCTTAAAATAAATGCATAAGGAAGTTTTACTATTAATAAATCACCTATTCCTAAATCATAATTTTCATTTTCAGGAACTTGTATATGAATTTGAAATGTCATAAAAATCTTAAAAAAATTCTATTTAAAAACTTTTATCTTTTTTATCATTATAAAATAGTTACAAAATATACTATTAGTTTAATTATCTTTTTTTATATAACTTGTTTAGAGTTGTTTTTATTTATTAGGACAAGCTTTATAAAGCCAATTTTTTTAGTTATTAATAAATTTACTAATATAATTATATATTAAAATGTTCTATATAGTAGAAGTTCAGGATTATGTAAGAGTAGAGCCAAGATTGTTTGGTCTTTCTACAGCTGACGCAGTTGCAAAACAATTGCAAGAAATATACGAGAATTATCACGATAAAGAAATTGGAGAAGTTATTGGAATCATATCCATACTTGAAGTTGGTAATGGAATAATTATTCCTGGTGATGGTTCTGCTTATTATAATTCTAGATTTAAACTTTTAGCATTTAAACCTGAACTACAAGAGCTTGTATATTGTATAGTTGATGATATAACTAATTTTGGAGCTTTTATGAATATGGGTGTTATGAAAGGAATGATTCATATTTCACAAACAATGGACGATTATGTTAGTTTTTCTTCAAATAATACTTTAGTAGGAAAAGATACTAAAAGAATATTAAAGAAAAAAGATTTATGTTTAGCTAGAATTGTTGCTATTTCTTATAAAGGAGATGTTCCAAAAATTGGACTTACTATGAGGCAGCCAGGTCTTGGAAAATTAGAATGGTTAAAAGAAGAAAAACAAAAAGCTCAAGCTGCAATTAAAAAAATTGCAAAAACATCTAAATCTGAAGATAAAAAGGGAGCAAAGAAATAATGGCACAAAAAGAAAAAGCTTGTAAAGGATGTAGATTAATTTATGAAGGAGAAGTTTGTCCTTTTTGCGGAAGAAAAGATTTTTCAGATAATTTTAAGGGTAAAGTTGAAATAATTAATCCAGAAAAATCAGAGATAGCAAAGCAACTAAAAGTAAACAAAAAGGGTATTTACGCAATTAAATTATAAAAATTCTACAAAGATTAATGGCAAAATGGATATTAAGAAAGATTTTAGAAATGAGTTATTAAAAAGACAGGAGATATCTTTTGTTTTAGAACATGATAAAACTCCAAGTTTTTCTGAGATGGAAAAATTAATATCTGAAGAGTTTAAAAAGCCTATTGATACTATTGATGTTTATAATATCAAAGGAAAATTTGGAAGAAAAACTTTTTTAATAAAAGCTTATATTTATGACAGCCCTGAAATACTTTTAAAAATGAAAGAAATATCAAAGACTAAAAAACAAAGAGATGCTGAAAAAAAGGAAATTGAAAATATTAAAAAAAATTCTGATGATTCAAAGAAAGAATAATAAAATTTTTATTTCTAAGATTAAATAATATTTATAAATTTTAAGTTTTTATTATTTTTATAAGTTTATGATAGATAAAAACTTAGAAAGATTAATAGATATAATAAATGGAAAAATTTTATTTAAAGAGTCATTTGTAATATCTGATATTTCTAAATTTGATTTTAATAATTTTTTAGATAAAATTATAAAAAAAATTATTGAATTTAGAGAGTATAGAAACGGTTATAATATGTGTAATTATGAAATTGTTTTTTTTAGAGGGGATTTTTTAGATTATGATATACTTGGAAGTATTATTAGTGGAAATTTTACATTAACAGGAAATCCTAATCGCATTAAAGGTAAATTTATGAAACGCTGTTTTGAGATATTTGATGAAATCAAAGAAGATTATATAGAAAATCCCTGCCTTGTAAATGTTAGCATAGGTATTATAGGATATACTGACAAATTTAAATAATTAGTAATTTTTATATTTTATAAATAAGATATTTTTAAAAAAATGGTAATAAAAAAAAAGAGAAAAAATAATAAAATAAAAAATAAAAAAAAATTTAATAAAAAATTTTCAAAAAAAGCTTTTATAAGAACAAAAAAAGAAAGTAAAATAGCAAAGATAGAAAAAGAATTTGAAGAAGAACTTAAAAAAGATTTTTTGGAAACAAAAAAATGGATGATTCAAAGAAAAAAGTTTTTTTTAAAACTAGGCATAATTATTATTTTAATACTTATCTTAATTTTAGTTCTTGTTTTAATTGAAAGATTTACTAGTTTTTCTATATTTAAATTTTTTTAAAATTAGTAATAATTTAGATATTTACTCATTAACAAAATATTAATAAGATAAAAATTAGATAATAAAGAAATATCCTCCTTTTAAACACTACACAATTTCAAACTAATGAAAAATTTTTTATTAGTTAATTTTACCATTTTATGAGTATTAAAGTATTTTTTATAAACAGGTTAATAATTATTTACAAGTTTTAATTAATTAAGATAATCTATACCTAACAAAACGATAAGTTTTATTTTTAGCAAAATTTAAAAAGTTGGTAAATTATCCTTTTTAAAAATATTAATTAATATTAATTAAGATGGCAGAAAAAAAAGGAAAAGTAGGAGCTGGCAAAAAACCACATAAAAATAAACCTACTTCTAAGAAATATAAGATGTATAAATTAGAAGGAGATAGAATTATTAGAGAAAGAAGCTGCCCTAGATGTGGACCTGGTATTTTTTTAATGAAGGCTAATAATAGAGTTTATTGTGGTTCTTGTCATTATACTGAATTTTTTTAAAAATAAAGAAATTAATAAATTAATTTTTTAAGGTTTTTTTATTTAAATAAGAAAATTATAATGTCTTTTATAATTAAATTATCACCCCTATTTTTTTATCTTTTCTCCCTGAAAGAGTGTTTTATTATCAAGTATTCTAAATAAATTAAGATAAATTTTAAACGAATTTTTAAACCCGAGAAAAGTCGGTGTCATGCAAAAAAGCATGTCCTGACTCTTCTGGGAAAAAGAGGTGATAATTTATATAGAAATCCTTAGTATTTAAATTTTATGGTGTTGTTGTAACTATATAATGACATAAAAAATTAAGTTTTTTAAAAGAATTTATATTTAATCCTTTATACTGAATTTATACTAAATTTATAATGTATTAAATAATATAGTTTAAAAAGTATTATTGTTAATAGATATAATGGATATAAATGAATTTTTGCCAAAAGATTATCGTAAAGGTGAAATTTTAGAAAAAGAAATAGAAAGAATTGATGAAAAAATACAGGAAAAAATTAGTCAAGAGCAGTTTTATGATGTAATTACTTCAAAAAAACCTGACTGGCAGCAGATTATTTATGATTTAATTAATTCTGAACAACTTGATCCTTGGGATATTGACATTTTAGTTTTAACAAAAAAATATTTTGAAAGAATCCAAGAACTTGAAGAACAGGACTTTTATATTTCAAGCAAAGTTCTGCTTGCTGCTGCACTTCTTTTAAGAATTAAATCAGAATTTTTATTAAATAAGTATATTAAGAGCATTGATGAAATATTGTTTGGAAAAAAAGATGAAAAAAAGAACATATTTGAAAGAATAGAAATAAATGAAGAAGAATTACCTTTTTTGATTCCTAGAACTCCTTTACCAAGAGCAAAAAGAGTTACATTAGCTGAATTAATGAATGCCTTAAATAAAGCAATTAATACAGAAACAAGAAGAATAAAAAAAGAAGTTCAGCTTAAAAGAGCAAAGAAACTTTCAGAAGTAGATTTTCCTGAATTTAAGAGAATAGATTTAAAAGACAGAATAAAAAGAATATATGCTAAAATTATTACTGCAATAAAAAAATCTTCAAATAAATCTAATGAAAATTTAAATAAAATTTGCTATACAGAACTTGCTGGTAAAGAAAGAGAAGGAAGATTATCATGTTTCTTACCAATTTTACATTTATCTAACAATAAAAAACTTTGGTTAGAACAAGAAAAACATTTAGAGGAAATATGGATTTATTTATATGAATATTTTGATAAAAATAGAGATAAATTTTTAGATGGACTTGAAAAAGATATTCTATTCATGAAAGAAGAATTAAAAAATGAATCTTTAGAAGATGGAAGTTATGATTATGATTTAGAAGAAGTAGAATCAAAAAATTTAGAAAATTTTGATGAAGTAAATGAAATTAGGTCAGAAATAAATAAAAAAATAGAAGAAATAGAAGAAGATAAAAAAATTGAAAAAATAAGTGGATTTTCTGATGAAAATATGTAATTAAAAAATTATCTTTTAATCAAACTTAAGGTATTATATTAATCTTATCAAATCTGAAAAATTAATTAATTTTTGCATTATTATTTTAATCAGCAAAGTTTTTTTAATCATTATTCTTTCTAAAATCTAAAAAATTTTTATAAGATTAGAATTTTTATTAAAAAAACATATATTATAAATTATGAATCTTCTTGAGTATCAGATAACTTTAGTTTTTTCTTAGCTTTTAATTCTTCTCTTAATCCTTTTTTTACTATAATTTCTAATCTCGAACTTTGCTCTTTTTTTCCAAGTCTTATTATATCACCAGGAAATAACTGAAGTCTTTTTCTATAAGTTCTTATGTAATCTTGAACATCAATTTCTTCTCCTTTTCTTAAGATATAGGTATTATTTGTGCTATTAGTATCTTGAATATATACTGAGCCATCTTTATGATGTATTATTATTGCATGTTTTCCAGAAACTGTAATATCATCAAATTGAATATCGCAATCAGGATGTCTTCCTATAATTTTTTCTTTTTGATCTGCTTCTAAAATGTATTCTTTTTCAGGTTCATTAGTCTTTGGGTCTTTATATTTTAATATTTTAGGTTCTGTCATTTATAATTTAAAGAGACTAATCTTATAAATATTTATATAATATATTAAATTAATTTTTTTATGACAGTAGATAAAAAATACATTTATGCATATACTTTAAAAAATGCCATTGAACATTCTGGTAAGGCTGTTTTAAATTCTGTTATAGCTGGACTTTTTAATCACGGCCTTACTAAAGATAAAATTAAAGAAATAATACCTGAAGTTAATTCTGTTTTAAAAGAAGTTAATAGTTGGGATTTAACTAAACAAAAATCTGAATTTTTAAAATATTCTGAATTAATTAGTCATAGACCTGAAAGAGAGGGTTTACCTGAACTTCCAAATGTTAGTAAAAAAGGAGTAATTATGAGATTTGCTCCTGCTGCAACAGGACCCTTACACATAGGACATATAATTTCAAGTATGCCAACTTCGTTATATGTTGAAAAATACGGAGGAAAGTTTTATGTTAGAATTGAAGATACTGATCCTGAAAGAACAGACCCTGATTCATATTCTAGCTTTAAAATTGATTGTGACTGGCTTTTTGGAAATGTTAGTAAGTATATTATTCAATCTGATAGAATGAATATTTATTATGATTATTCTGAAAAATTGATTAATCTAGGTTTTGCTTATGTTTGCACATGCAATAATGAAAAATTTAAAAAATTGATAAATGAAAAAAAATCTTGTCTGTGTAGAAATAATTCTGTTTCTGAAAATATTAAAAAATGGAAAAAAATGCTTAATTTTAAGGGTTATAAAGATGGAGAAGCAGTTTTAAGATTTAAATCTGATTTAAATAATCCAAATCCAGCACTTCGTGATTTTCCACTTGCTAGAATTAACAGTCACAAACATCCAAGACAAGGAAAAAAATACAGAGTTTGGCCTTTAATGAATCTTTCTGTAGCAGTTGATGATATTGAATTTAAAATGACGCATATCATAAGAGGTAAAGACCATAAAGATAATGCTATTCGTCAAAAAATGATTTATAAAGCTCTTGGACTAGAGGATATATATCCAAATGTTTTATTTGTTGGAAGAATAAAATTCTCTGATATTGTTTTATCAAAAAGAAAAATAAAAAATGCAATAAAAGAAGGAAAATTTTCAGGATTTGAAGATATTAGATTACCTACTATTGCAAATCTAAGAAATAGAGGGTATTTACCTGAATCTTTTAAAGAACTTGCAATACAAAGAGGAATATCTGAAGTAGATAAAGTAATAACTCAAAAAGATTTTTTTGATGTTTTAAATAGGATTAACAGAGAGTTTTTAAGAAATAGAACAAGAAAATTTAGTTTTTTAAAATGCTTAGAAAATGAATCTAACATAAAAATATTAATGCCTGATGGAAGTTTTGTTTTTGGAAAAAGCGAAGTTTTAGCTAAAAAAGATGAGATAATTTATTTTGATAAATTCGGCTATGCAAAATTTAATTTTTTTGAAGGAAGAGGAAAAAATAAGAAAATGATTTTCTGGTTTTGTCATGATTAATTTTTGTCATAATCAAAATATAAAAATAAATAAAAATTAAAAATTAATAACACAATTAATAAATTGATATTAATTTGATATTAGATTATAATGCATTTTTAGATTCTTCATATTAATTAATCTTTAATAATTAATCTTGCAACTTACACAATAAAATACCTCTTACTCTAAAATATCTTTTTCATATATTTTTTTAATACTGACATAATCTACTCTTAAAAAATAAATTATTTAAAAAATATTTTACAAGAAATTTTATAAGAAGTAATAATTATTAGTAAAACTATTTTAGTAAAAAATATTCATCTGTCTAAAAAGCCCAAAAAAAATTTATTATTTTTTAATAAAATTTTTTAACTTATTTTAAAATAAATTAGAGTTTATTAAATTTACAAATATAAACTATAAAAATATACTTTTTATCTGGAATTCAAAATAAAATCAAAAATTTTTAATATTTTTTATAGTTTAAAAAGATATAATTAAATGAATTAATTCTTTCTAATAATTAGTTTGTAAATAATTTTTATCTAGAAAATTTTGTCTTACATTTTTTATCTTAATTAATTTAATGATGAAAAAAATCTTTTATTTTAAAAATGAAAAAATAAATAAAAATGTTTATAAATGATGATTTTCTTGTATTTGTATTAAATTTAGGAAAAAAATTGAAAAAAAGAGAGTGAAAGGAGGTGTTATTAAATGATAAATAAGAAAAAAGCACAATCTGAAATTATTACAGTAATACTAATAATTCTTTTAGTTCTTGCTGCTATAGTGATTGTCTGGCAGGTTGTTAGCAGAACTATCGCAACCACTAGAGAAAAGATTTTAAACGAAGAATCTTGTGTTGGTTTAAATTTAAGAGTTGTTTCTGCTTCTGCACCTATAGGAAATTGTCTATATAAGGATGCAGTAGGTAAGGACTGCCCTGATGTTAATGAAAAGGTTTCTGGCATTCCTAATGGAACAGATTGTAAGGATACTGCAATTAATTTAGAGTACGGAAAAACTTGCGATTTTGATAAGTGGGAAATAGATCTAAGTAATCCAAATAACAATGGAAAAGTTGTAGTGCAAAGAGAAAGCGGAACATCAAGTGTTGAAGAGATAGAACCAGTATTACTTATTAATGGACAATTATCTCCTGTAACTTTTGATCCTAAAAAAATTAAAACTCTTGAAACAGCTACAGCAAAAGGAGGACCTTTAAACAATGTCGCTAAAGGAGATAGTGTTAAAGTTGCAGCAAAAATGTATAACGGTAATTTATGTGCTGAAAGTTTAGAAATTAAATTTAATTAAATTTTTATTTTATTTTTTTATAATTTTAATTTAACATTTTTATTTAATGTAATTAGAATAATAAATTATATTTTATTCTTATAATGAGAATTACTTGAATTTTACGGGATTTAGTTAATTTTAATATAACAATATAAAAAGATTAGTTATATTCAAACAAACCTTATATTTTTAAAATATTAAAAAATAAAAATATTCTTTGAAATTTTAGTTTTTTAACAAGAGCATATTTTTAAGACATTAAGTCATGTTTAAAAATATACATTTTTTATTTTTTATATGAAACTTCCAAAATCTAATGAAATAAGAAAACCATCTAAGACTTTAGCAGGTGTTACTCCTATTGCAGTTATGGTTAAACCAAAAAAATGCAAACACGGAACTTGTTTATATTGTCCTTCACTTTCTGTTCCTCAATCATATACTCCTAAATCTCCTCCTGTTTTACGAGCACTTAGATATAATTATGACCCTTATCTTCAGGTTGAATCAAGATTAAAAGCCTATAGTCTAATGAATCATCCTACTGACAAGATTGAAGTAATTATAATGGGTGGAAATTTTTTAGATTATCCAATTTTCTATCAAAAAAATTTCATAAAAAAAATTTATGATGCTTTAAACAAAAGAAAATCAAAAAATCTTGAAACTGCTAAAAAATTAAATGAAAAAGCAAAGCATAGATGTGTTGCATTATGTATTGAATCAAGGCCTGACACTATTTTAAGAAAAGGTGTTATTAAAAGAATACTTTCTTATGGTTGCACAAGAGTTGAATTAGGTGTTCAATGTCTTGATGATAAAATCTATAACTTTGTAAATAGAGGACATTTTGTTAAAGATGTTGTTTTTGCAACTAAATTGTTAAAAAATAGTGGATTTAAAATAGGATATCATATGATGCTTGGATTACCAAAGTCAAACCCGAAAAAAGATATTTCTATGTTTAGACTTCTTTTCAAAGATGATAGATTTAAACCTGATCAACTTAAAATATATCCTTGTCAAGTAATTTCTGGAGCAAAGCTTGAAGAACTTTATAAAAAAGGATTGTATAAACCTTATTCACAAGAACAAATTGAAAAAATTCTTAAAAAAATAATGTTAATTATTCCAAATTATTGCAGAATAATGAGGATAATGAGAGAGATTCCTCCTGAATATTTAACTGCAGGAGTTATTAGAATTGATCTTCGCCGTGATTTTGATTCAGCAATGAAAAATTCTAAAATTTCTAAGAAAATAAAGGAAATTCGCTTTAGAGAAGTTGGATTTACAATCAGAGATTCTAATAAAAAAATAGATGAGAATTTAAAGTTAAAAATAACAAAATATACTGCTTCTGATGGAGAAGAATATTTCTTAGAATTCATAAATAAAGATAATATTTTATTTGGTCTTTTAAGGTTAAGAATTTTTGATAACAATGCAATTATTCGAGAAGTTCATGTTTATGGAAAATCGCTTGCCATAGGAGAAAAAGCTAAATTTTTAGGCCAACACTCTGGACTTGGAAAAAAACTTATTTTTAAAGCTGAAGAAATTTGTAAAAAAAATAATATTAAACTTCTTAAGGTTATTTCTGGAGTAGGTGTTAGAGAGTATTATAAAAAACTTGGTTATAATTTAGATAAAAAAGGAATTTATATGGAAAAAACTATAGAGTAAATTTGAATAATTTATTATTTTATATAATAAATTGCGTTTAATATAATATTTAAGAAAATTTCAATCTTTTAATTATTATAAATTTATTTAATTTTCTAATTTAATTATAATGTTAAATTATATATTCTAATTTACAAATATATTTATAAATTATTTTTATTATCACTTGAAAATGGAAACAAAAAATTCAAATGAAAAAAAATACGAAAAATTAGAGGATTTTAACCTAATTTATATTGCTGATGTTGTAAAAGAAGAAATTCCAAAGACAATTATTGGTAATCTGATAAAAAGATATCCTGAAAAAGTTATAAAGAAAAAACTATTTAGAAAAAAAATGATTTATAATCCTGAATTAAGTGAAGAAGTAATTCAAAGATTTAAATATGGTGAAAATATGGTAGTTATTGACGGTATAGTATACAGAAAATTTGTAGATTCTGATAAAGGAGAAGTATATTATGACGGTTCTTATGATATGACTTCTATAGTTAAAGAAGCATTAGATACTCCTGAAATTAAAGAAACTTTGCAATTTTTGAAAAAAAATATAGGAAATCCTGTTGTTTCAAAAGAATTGTTAAAATTATCTGGATTTAAACCAATTTCAAAAGAATCTTACAAAGTTTTTTTATTCTTAAAAGAACAAGAACCAAAATCTAAAAACCTAAGATCTTCAAAAATTTGTTTATCAATAGTAAAAGGTGAATCTGAATTTACGCTTGATCTTGGATTTTTAAACTATTATGTTTATGGAAGAAGAGCAATGATTTAGCACTTATAAAAATGCTTTATCATTTTAATGATTATTATTTTTATGATTTATAAAAAATTTATAATTAAAATTTTTAGATAAAAATTTTTTAATTTTTAAAAAATTTCTAATAAACTTAATTTATAAAATTAATATAAATGTCTATTTTAATAGGTTATAAATAATGTATCCTATTTTATTAGAAAAAATGTTTTAAACAATTTAAATTTAAAAAATTTAAAAATTATATAATAAATTACTTTTTTATTATATCTTTTATTTATGTAAAAATATAAAAAATGAAAATATTTTTATTTTTGATATATTTTTAAATGTTTTTTTGTTTTTATTTTATATGACAGAATCAATAAAAATAATATCTGCTAAAGAATTTTTAAAAAAATATAAAAAACCTGAACAAAAAAAAGTTTGGGATAATATTTCTGAACCGTGGGAAGAATTTAGAAATAAACCAGTCTCTATTATTTCAGATTTTTTAAAAGATAAAAAAGGTCTTGTTGTTGATTTTGGATGTGGAAATGCTAGAAATATGATTGCTAATAATAATCTAACTTATTATGGAATTGATTTTTCTTCTAAACAAATTGAAAATGCTATTTTTAGAACAGAAAAAGAACACATTAATGCTATTTTTTTTCAAGAAGATATATCTAAATTGAATAAAGAAATCTTTAAGGATGAGATGTTTGATTACGGATTATTTGTTGCAACTCTTCATTGTCTTGATACTCCTCAAAAAAGAGAAAAAGCTCTTTTGGAATTTTATAGAATTTTAAAAAGAAAAGGAGAAGCAATAATTACTGTCTGGAACTCTGAAGATTCTAGATTTAATTTAGTAAAAAATCATGGAGACATTTACATGTCTTGGAAAAAAAATGGCAAAACATATTATAGATATTATTATCTTTATAATAAAAAAGAGTTTATTTCTCTAATTGAAAGTGTTGGATTTTTAATTATAGAATTTTACAATAATAATTCAAAAGACAGGTTCGTAAGAAAAAATTGGATTGTTCATGTGAAAAAAGAATAATCTTTTATAAAAAAATTTATAAACTTTAAAAATTAATTTTTAATATGAAAGACTTAGTCTTGGAGTTAAAAACAAAATCAGGTTCTATGTTTATTTTTGAAAGTTTTTATGGAAATAATGGTAAAACTATTGAAGAATCATGGAATTATGTTGACAGAAAAGGCAGAGTTTATCCTCTTGCAAGTGCAATGTATATTTCTCCTGAAACAAAAGATGAAGTATTAGAAATGTGTAAAACATTAAACAGATTAAAATTATTCAATCAAGAAAATATTTATAAATTATTAGATTATGTAAGGAAAAAAGGATTTTTTAATCAAAAAGGTGGATATGTAATTTATGTTCCTAAAGGAGATAAGCCTGATTTGAGATTAGGTCATGAAATAATAGATTATTCCAAAAAAATTGTTTCAGAAAATTATAATAATAGTTCTTCTAAAAAATCTTTAGAGAATAAAATTAGAGACTCTGGAGAATTAGATTTAGTTAATATTAAAGATATCTGAATAAATAAATTTTAAAAGTATAATTAATATTTCTTAATAATCAAATCATGCATAATTGAATAAATGAGATATATAATTTAATAAAGTATTTTTATAAATTTTGATAAAAAAAGTTTTATTTTTGCATGAAGAGATATAGACTAACTTATTAATCTATTTTTTCTAATTGTTTTTCTGTTAAATAAGACTCTTTTCCTGTATTCATGTCTTTTAATTTATATTTTTTCTTTTTAATCTCTTCATCACCTATAAAAATTACTTTTTGAATATTATAAGAATTTGCATAATCTAATGCCTTGCTTGGTTTTCCAAAAAAAACAGAGCATGAAATATTTTTATTTCTTATTTTTCTTGCTAGTTCTATTGCTAATTTATCTTGATTTAATGATATTATTAAGAATTTTTTATTTTCTATTTTTATTTTTGATACAGCTGTTAATCTTTCTATACTTGTAGATATACCTGTGCTTTGAATTCCATTTACTAAATAAGATCCTCCTGCACATATTGTTTCTTTGATTTCCTTTGTTTTTATTTCAAAAATATTTCCATTATAATATGAAAGACCTCTTGCCAAAAAAGGACAAAAATTTATTTTTATATCATATAATTCACAAGCTTTTTTTAATTCTAAAATCTCTTCATAAGATTTATATTTTTCAAAGAATTTTTCAGGTTTTGAAAAAATTTCTAAAGATTTGTCTGCTTTTAATTTTTTCAAATTATCATTAACTTCCTCTTTAGGTAATTTATCTAATTTATCAATTTCTCTTATGACCTCAAGTTTTTTGTTTTCAGGAATTTTTAATTCTTCTAAGATTTCATTTAATAATTTTCTATTATTTACATTAATGACAAAATCTATATTTAATTTTTTTAATATTTCTGACATTACGTTTAGTATTTCTGCTTCATCTTTAATTGTTGATCCAACTATGTCTATATCACACTGAGTTATTTGTCTTACTCTATTAACTCCTGTTGGTTCATCTCTAAATACAGGCCCTATTTGATACCTTCTATATGGAAGTTTTTTATTTTTAGAAAGCCTTTTTAATTGAAATGTAAATTCATATCTTAAAGCAAGTTTTCTTTTTCCTTTATCTTCAAGTTTATAAATATCTGAAACTGCTTCATCATTAATATTTTCTCCCTTTACAAATTTTTCTTCCTCAATAATAGGAGTTTCAGCAGGTTCAAAATTATAAAGTTTAAAAGTTTCAGCTATAATTGATTTTATTTTATCACGTTTTATTGCTTCTTCTCCTGTATAATCTGAAAAACCTTTTATTGGTTCCATGTTATTTATTTAATTTATTATATAATAAATCTACTTTTTGAATTATTAAGTTTATAATTTCTCTTATGTTTTTTTCATTTAAATACTCTATGTCAGGAATCTTCCAAATAATTACTTTTTTAACATAAGAAGGATTATTAAAAATCATTCTTGGTATGTCATTTGCAGTTACTATAATAAGGTCTTGATTACTTAATAATTGTGTTGACAAGCCTTTTAGTCTTTTTTTTAATTTTAAACCAAATGTTCTTGCTATTTTTCTTTGAATATTTATAACTTTTTTTTGATATTTATTGAGATGATTTCCTATAATCACTCCCGCACTATCTACTCTTATGTTAGGATTTTTATTTATTTTATTAAAATAAGCTTCTGCAATCTTACTTCTAAATAAATTGTGTTTACATATAAACAAAATTTTCATTTTGCCTCTTTTAAGTTTTAATTAAACTAATACAAGCGGAAGGCGTGAATCGAACACGCACCTCGAGAGCCACAGTCTCGCATTCTACCATTAAACTACATCCGCCATATTATACTTAATTTAAGTCTGTATAAAAAACTAACTATTAATGTATATTTAATTATACTTTTTAATAAAAAATTTTAAGAAAAGATATTTCAAAAAAATTAATAAGTTCTATAAGAGTATTTTTTAAATTTTTATTGTAGGCTATAGATTATAAATATTAATTAATAATTTTTATTAAATTTTTATTTTTTTATTAATTTTCATTTTATATAATTTTTATTTAAAAGTTTTAACAAGTTCATCTTATGTCATTATAAAGATATTGTTCAATCTTTTTTATTTCTTCTTGATTTTGTCTATTTAGTATTTTTTTAAAAAGAATTTCTCTTATTGCTATTAGCTCAATTGGAGTTTTATTACTTCTTGTTAATCTTTGATATAAATTTGATTTTGGTGTTAATCTAAAATTTATAATTGGTTTATCCTCGTAATCAAGATTCTCTTTTTCAAACATTTTTTCTTTTTGAGAACTTGAGACTTTGAATTTAGTTCCTCTTAAAATTTTTTTATTAGGTGTATAAATAACTTTTCCAATGTTTATTATTTTATTTGGATTTTGTATATGTCCTGATAAATAACCATAAGCAGAGAAAAATAAATCTAAAGGATCTTCATTTCTTCCATAAGATTTTTCTGCAGAAACTTTTCCAATTCCAAATATTTCAATATTTTTATATGAAAAGTCTCCATGGCTGTGAAATGTTGAAATAACCTCACCACCTATATAACAACTTATACCATGATTTGTCAAAAAAGATACTAAATTTTCTACAGACCTTCTATCTTGTTTTTTAAGCATATGTTTTCTAAAACCTGTAGTTGAAAGTTTTAGAAAATAATCATATCTGCCGTTATTGAATAATTCTAGCATAAGCCCGTAATCTAATAATTTTAATTCCATTTTTATTAAAAATTATAAATATTTCATTATAAGTTCAATCTAGTATAATCTAACTTAGTATAATCTGATTGTCTAAACTTAAAACTAATACTATATAAACTTTATTAATAATTCAAATGTATGATAAAGACTATGATATATATTATCAATGAAGATTTTTTATATACAAAAACAAATATTTTTTATATTTAAAAAATAAAACTAAATAATGGGTTCAAAATACTTTAGATATTATTTTTTAAAAATATGCCTTATATTGATAATTGTGTTTTTATTTGAAATCTGGATTCCAGGATTTGCTGATATGTTTATCTTGACTAAAAGTGCTCAAAATGGAGAATATTGGAGATATTTAACTGCAATTTTCTTACATTTAAATTTATTACATTTGCTTTTTAATTTACTAGGTTTATTCTTTTTTGGCTGGGCTCTTGAAAAATTAATAGGAAGCAATAGATTCTTAGTTATTTTTTTAAGTTCTGGAATAATTGCAAATTTAATTTCAGTCAATTTTTACGAAGGAAGTTTAGGTGCTAGTGGAGCTATATATGGAGTTATAGGTTGTTTAACTATACTTAGACCTTTAATGTTTACATTTGCTTTTGGACTTATTTTGCCTGTTTTTATAGCTGTAACAATATGGATTATAGGAGACATTATAGGAACAATCTATGGTTCAAATGGTATTGGGAATATTGCTCATCTATCGGGAATTGGAGTTGGAATATTTTCAGGTATACTTTTTAGAATATTAATGAAAAACGAACTTAAAAGAATTAAGAAAAAAAAATTTTATTTTCCTGAAACTTTAATTAGAAAATGGGAAGAGAAATATATAAAATAATTTTTAAAATCAGTCTTGTGTTCTTTAAAAACATTTTAGTTAAATAGTCAAAAATTATGCTTTTTTTTAGATATTTTGAATAATAACTTTAAAAGAGAAAATTAGAAAAAATATAAAGTTATCTATTATAATAGATAAAAATTTATTTTTATCTTAAATTAAATTTTTTTGCATTTTTATTGAGCTGAACAAAAATACTATTATACTTTTATTAAATTTATTAAAAAACTTTTAATTTTTTCTTGAATATCTAATCTTAATTTTAAAAATAATTTCTTGATATATTTTATATTCTATCGTTATCTTATGATTTCTTCAGCTCTGTCAAAAATTATAGCTTTTTGTTTATCATCTAATTCTTCATCTAGTTTTGGATAAAAATTCTTATCTTCAAAATTTGCATGACTCCTTAGAAGTTTTTTTAATTCAGAGATATCAGGTATTTTATTAGCATCTAATTCATCTTCTGTTTTATTTAATAACCAATATATATCTTTATGTTCTTTTAATAATTTTAGAATGTCAATATTATCCTCTTCTGAAACTGATTCATAAACACTAAAAATAACTTTTTCTTCTACAAAGAAATGTTTATTTAAATTCCACTTAAATTTGTTAAATAAATTTTTTGAGTTATCTAAATTTTTTGTTAATTCTCTTTCAAACATACTTAATAATTTCATGATTTGAGCATGATCTTTTAACATTATTTTACAAACTGTTTTTCCCATATTTTTAACTTCTCTTTTTTAGTTTAATAATTTTATGTATTAATTTTACTTATTCATTATAAATGAAATTTATTTATTATTAGTAGTGAGAAAGATATTTAAAGGGTAATTTTTTATTTAAAAGTTATTATAACCTATACAAATTTATTTTGACTTATTATGGTTAAAAAATATTTTATAACATCAGAAAGTGTAACAGAAGGTCATCCTGATAAAATCTGTGATAATATATCTGATGCTATTTTAGATAACTTAATAGTTCAAGATCCTTATTCTAGAGTTGCAGTTGAGACGTTAGTTACAACAGGAAGCGTTCATATTGCAGGAGAAATAACTTCAAGAGGATTTGCTGATTTTCAAACAATAGCAAGAAGAGTTTTAAAAGAAATAGGATATACAGATCCAAAATTTGGAATTGATGCTGAAGATGCTGGTGTTTGGGTTTCTATTCATGGTCAAAGTCCAGACATTTCTATGGGAGTAACTGAAACTGAAAATAAAGATCAGGGTGCTGGTGATCAAGGTATGATGTATGGATTTGCTTGTAATGAAACTCCTGAATTAATGCCATTACCAATAGTTCTTGCTCATAAATTAACCATGAGAATGGCAGAAGTTAGAAAAAAAGGAATAATTAAACATTTAGGTCCTGATGGAAAATCTCAGGTTTCTGTTGAGTATCATGATGATAAACCCGTTAGAATAGATGCTATAGTTATTGCACAGCAACATAAGGAAGAAATATCAGAAGAAGAACTTAGAAAAGAGATTTTAGAAAAAGTGATAAAACCTGTATGCTCTAATATGATGGATGATAAAACAAAGATTCATATAAATGCAACAGGCAGATTTGTAATAGGAGGTCCTGAGGGAGACACTGGTGTTACTGGAAGAAAAATAATTGTTGATAGTTATGGAGGTGTTGGAAGACATGGAGGAGGAGCTTTTTCTGGAAAAGATCCTTCAAAAGTTGATAGAAGTGGAGCTTATATGGCTAGATATGTTGCCAAAAATATTGTAGCTGCAGGTTTAGCTGATAAATGTGAAATTCAGATTTCTTATGCCATTGGAGTTGCAAAACCTACCTCTATAAATGTTGATTGTTTTGGAACAAACAAAATACCTGAGGATAAAATTATGGAGCTTGTTGAAAAAAATTTTGATCTTAGACCAAAGGCAATAATTGAGCATTTAAATTTAAGAAGACCTATATACAGAAAAACAGCTTCATATGGACATTTTGGAAGAAATGATTATGACTTTACTTGGGAAAGAACAGATAAAGCTGAAATTTTAAGAGAACAAGCTAACTTAAAATGATAAAATAAGTAATAAAGAATTTCTTATAAAAATTAAAAGATTAATTGAAAGGTATTATTATCTAGTTTTATATTAAAAAAATAAAATTTAATCAAGTTTAAAAGATTTAAATTTTTAAAATAACAAATGAAAATCTTTAAAAACAATTATCCACAATTTTAATTAAGTTTTATAAGATATTATCTTGATATCAATAGTTTCCTTTTTTATTTTTATATTTTTATTGATATTCTTCAATTTGTATTGGGGTAGATTTATCTGTTTTAAAAGTGAAAATCCTTATTATTTCTTTTTCAAAACTCTTTATTTTTGATTTTATTTTCTTGTTATGATTCTTCAATTCTTCTATCAAATAATTTGTAAATTCTTGTTCGTCTACTTTTCTTACTTCTTTTATTTTTTTACCCATAATTAAAAATGCTATTAATCTTCCTAATGCACTAACTATAAAAACAATTATCAATGAAGGTATTGTTATTAAATTAAAGGATGCGATTACTCCTCCTATTGTTGCTCCAATAAAAGTTCCAAGTGTATTTATTGAATTATAGTATGCAACACATATTGCTAATCTTTGTCTAGTTACTGAATCAAAAATAAAATTAGCTGCTGATAAATTAAATCCTGCCCAAATAAATCCTGAAAAACATTCAGTTATTATTAAAATTGGAAATGAGAGTTGTCCTAAGTTATATTTAATCAAGAAAAATGTAATTACGTATCCTATTGGAACTGTAAATAAGAATAATCCAGTTATTTTCATAACCTTCACAGTTCCGACTTTATCAGTATATCTTCCCCAAAAAGGCATAAATATTGAAGTAACTACGATTGAGCATATTGATACTATCGTAAATTCTATATATGAAAAGCCTAAATTTTTTAACATATATACTGAAAAAAATGGTGCTGCGATTGCTGTTGTTAAAGAAATTAAAGAAATGAATATTACAAATCTTCCAAAATTATTGTTCTTCATTTTTTTAACAAATTCTGCAAAACTGAAGTAATACTCTTCTTCGAATTTAAACTCAGGCTCGTATTGATTTATAAATAAAAATCCTGAAAAAAGTCTTCCTAAAAAAGCTATAAAGAAGATTATTGCAAAACCCAATATTACGTTATCATCTTTAAAATGATTTAAAATAATTCCAGTTAATAGCATAGATAGAACAGTTATTATATTAATCACGCGATTTCTATTTCCAAAATAATCTCCTTTATTTTCTTTGATAATATCTTTCATCCAAGAATTCCATGCAGGACTTGGCAAAGAACCTGAAAATATCAATAGTGTATAGAAGGTTATCAACAAAAAAATTGCTAGAGAAGTATTAATATTAAAAAAATAATATATTAATCCTGTTAATAATAAAGGAATCCATAAAAAAGCTTGTGTAAAAACTGTTATTAATAAAATCTTTTTTCTTGAGTATTTTCTCATTAATTTTAATGTTAAAATTTGACCAAAATTTCCTATTAATTGTGGAAATGATGACAAAAAACCTATAATGTAATTAGGAGATTTTAATGCTAATGCATAAGGAGTTATATAACGAAGGCCAAAACCGTCCATTATGCTGAATGCACCGCCCTCAATTATATTAGTTTTTTTAGCTTTTTCTATAAGTTTTTTTTCATTTTCTTCCATTTTTAATAATCATTTATTTTTATTTTTAAAGTAATTGTTTTAACTCTAAAATAATATATATTTATTATATTTGTATAGTATTATTCATATTATTCTAAATTGATAAATTTTAAGCTTTTTAATTCTTATTAACATTTTATTAATTTTTAATAATAAACTTCTAGAATTTGATGTATTATATAGTTTGTAAGAATTAACTTTGTCAATAACTAAACTTGATTATTTTTAAAATTTTATTTAATCATGACTTATTAATGGTTAATAATATTTTTAAATAGTTTTTTTAATATTAATTTATGAATGTTAAGTACTATGTTGGTTTAGATATAGGTTCTGAATTTGTTCATTCTGTTACATTTGATAATAGTAATAAAACGTTTTCTTTTTCAAAATCATTGATGCATTTTGGAAATACTGTTGAGACAGTAAGAAAAATAATCTATTTTAATAAAAATATTGGAGTAAATGAAAAAAATAGTGTTTTTTGTTTTACTGGAAGTGGTGGAAAAGTTTTTTCTGAAGTAACTTTTGCACCTTATTTTTATGAAACTCTTACTATTCCGCTTGGAGCTAATTATCTTATGCCTGATGCAAGATATGTATTTCACATTGGTTCTAAAGACTCTTATTTTTTTGAAAAATTTTCTGCAGGAGAATATAGAGTATATGTTCCTGATTTTTCTACAGGAACTAAGTGCGGAGGTGGTTCTGGAATTCTTTTAAACAAACAATGCAGAAGAATATTTGCAGAAGAAGTTGATGAGAACCTTGACATGCAGACAGCTATGGAAAAAATGTATGAACTTGCCTATTTATCTGCTATTGATTCAGACAAGGATATCGATGTTGGAGGAAGATGCGGTGTTGTTATTCAGTCAGACATGATTCATTTGCAAAATTCTGGAGAAAGCATTAATAATATACTAAGAGGATTGTTTGAAAGAATTGCTAAAAATTATAAGGCTGATGTTGTTAGGATAAGAAATTTAGATAAAAATTCAAAAGCTATTGCGACAGGAGGAGTTTCTTTAAATAAATACATTGTTAAAATGCTTGAAAAACACCTTGATGTCAAAATTTTTAGGCCAGAGAATTCTGAAAAAGTTGGAGCTATAGGAGCTTGTCTAAAATTAAAAGAATTAAAAGAATTTCAAAAAGTAAATTTAGAAAAAATTGATAAAGTCATTTATATGCAAAAAAAAGAAATATTATATACAAATCCTTTATACAAATATTTAAAGTTTGTTAAGGTTAATAAAGAAAAAGATTTTTTAAAACATGGAGATTTAAAGATATTTGTTCAAAATTATGAAAATGACAAAATTCCTGTTGTAATGGGAATTGATGGAGGTTCAACTACAACAAAAGCTGTTTTATTAAAGTTTGAAAGTTTAGATCCTGTTGCTGAAATTTGTATTGAAACTCATGGCAGGCCGCTTAATGCATGTCAAAAAATATTTAAGCAAATTAAAGATTATTTCAAAGAGAAGTTAGATATTAAAGCAGTTGCTTATACTGGTTCTTCTGGAGCATTTTATTATAAATTATTTACAAAACCAGGAATCATTGGTGGAAGTGATATTGTTATTGATGAGATAACTTGTCATGCACTTGGTGTTAAAAGCTTTAATTCTAAAGTAGATACTATTTTTGAACTAGGAGGACAGGATGCTAAATTTACAGTTTTTTCAAAAGATGGTGTTGTTAAAAAAGCAAAAATGAATTTATCTTGTATGGCTGGAACTGGCCAAACTATGCAAAACATGATTAAAATGATCGGATTAAATTATGAAGAATTTGAAAGATTTGCTCTCAGTGCAAAAAAAACACCTATTGTTGATGATACTTGCGGAGTTTTTACAGAAGCTGGAATTGCAAAACTTATTTCTTTAGGACTTCCAAAAGAAGAAATTGCAGCTGCAATAGCTTATGCTTTTATTGGAGGTTATATTAATAAATTTGTTGGAAGTGAGAAATTTGGAGAATTTATTTCAGCTCAAGGAGGCCCTTTTAATAACTTAGCTTGTTTAGCCGCACTTGCACTTCACACTAAACGAAAAATAAACGCATTTCCGCATAGACAGTTATTTGGAGCTTATGGTGCTGCAATAGCTGCTTATAATAAATTTAAGGATAATAATTCCAATGGCTAAAGAATCTTCATTCAAAGGACTCGAAGTATCTGAAATGACTTTTGAGAGAAAGAAATCTAAATGTTCTGAAATTATCAAAGATAGCTGTGGTGCTAGGGATTGCAATTTAGAAATTTATAAACTTGGTAATGATACTATTTTCACAGGTGGTCTTTGTCCTAAAGGTAATACAGAATTAACTTTTAAAAAAACTCCTGATTATATTAAGATTTATTTGAATATTTTAGAAAGTCATTTAAATAAAATAACTCATGCTCTTGATGATAGTTGTGATTACGGACCTAGAATTTTAATACCAAGAGCTATGAGTTTTTTAAATGAAAGAGGAATTTTTTATGCTTCAATATATCATAATTTAGGATTTGATGTGAGAATATCTCCTGAATCTAATGAAGAAATATCTGATCTTGGAAAAATGTATTCTCATTCTGAATTTTGTTATCCAGTTATTCTTGCTCACGGCCATGCAGCATATTTAAAACAAAAACTTAGAAAAGAAGATAAATTACTTTTGTTAGATGTAATATCTGTAAGTGATAAGAAATATAAATATTGTCCTTATGTTGCTTCTGCAGGTCATATTATATCTGCAAATATAAGAGCTAATAAAGAACAGGTTTTAATTCCTGTTATTTATTTTGACGATAAAAATTTTCCAATTCATAAATCTATTTATGATGACTTAAACAGAGTTTTTCCAGGTAAATTTTCAATTAAACAGGTAATAAATGCTGTTAAAAATGCAGAGAAAGATCATGAAGAGTTCTTAAAAGAGGTTTATAAAAAAGGTTCAGAAATTATTGAAGAATTAAATAAAAATGGAGAAAAAATATATGTTGGTATAGCAAGAGGTTATACTATGTTTGATTTAAAAGCTAGTAGCGAAGTTAATAAACTATTTGTTAATAATGGTCTTTATTTTATACCAAGCTATATGATTGATGTTAACGATAGAGATATTGATAAAATTGTTCAAAATATGTATTGGTATCAGGGTAGAAAAATGCTTGAGAGAATGTGGTATAGCTTAGAAAAAAAGAACATGTTTCCAGTTAGATTGACTAATTTTAATTGCGGACCTGATTCAATTGTTTATTATCATGAAGAAAAACTTGCAAATGATTTTAATAAGCCTTGGCTTGTTTTAGAAACAGATGGACATAATTCAAATGCTCAGTTTAGCACTAGAATATTAGCTCACGATAGAGTTGTAAATAAATATCTTGAAAATCCTCGAGAGGGTAATTTAAAAATTTTATTTAAAAGAGATAATGATTTCAAAGATAAAATAATAGGATTACCTTATATGAGTGATAGTTCTGATATATTAGCAGCTGCTTTTATATCTGCAGGATTTAATGCAGTGGTAATGCCTACAAGAACAAAAGAGTCCATTGAAATATCTAAAAAAATTGTTAAGACCAATACTTGTCATCCCTTTTCTTTTCAAGTTGGAGATCATTTAGCTTGGCTTGATTCTATGAAGAAAAAAGGAATTCCTCAAGAGAAAATAGCAGTTTTTATTCCAACTGCAAAAGGTCCTTGCAGATTTGGTCAATATTCAGCTATATTAAGAAATTTATATGATGAGAGAGGTTATGATAAAGTTACTATTATTAATCCCAGTTCAACTTCTGATTATACTGATATTAATATTTCTTCAAAAAAAGCCTTATTGATTACAAAAATTGCTTATCAAGGAGTATTAGCAAATGAGTTACTAAAAAATTGTTTACTTAGAATTAGACCTTATGAGATAAACAAAGGTGAAAGTGATAAGCTTTATGATAAAGCGCATAATGAAATTATAGAGCTGATAAAAACTAAACCTTCTATATCAAAAATAAAAAAATTTTTGATAGATAAACGTAAAGAGTTTGAGCTTATTTCAAGAAATGATAAAGAAAGATTTCCTTTAGTTTTAGTTAATGGAGAAATCTTTGTAAGAGCCCATGAAAAAGCTAATCTTGATTCTATCAGATTGTTAGAAGAACATGGATTAGAAGTAATTTTAGAACCTATATTTTCTTGGATGAATTATGTAAACAAAAATGTTATAAAAAAGTCAAAGAAAAATAAAAATTTTAAACAATTAGGAAAATCTTTAATAAAAAAAATTTATATGGAATATGTTGAAAAAAAATTTACAAAGCCTTTTAAAGAATTATTAAAAGGAAGAGAATTTCACGATTCTTTTGAATTAATTGAAAGAATTGAAAAAGATTTGATATTTGATTCAAACATTGAAGGTGAAGGTTGTCTTAATATTGCAGGAACTTATGCATTTATTAAAGGAGAACTTCCAATAGATGGAATATATCACGTTAGTCCTATGGGATGTATGCAAGAAACAATTGCAACATCAAGAATTCAAGCTTTAATACAAGAAAAAAGAGAGAATTCTAAAGGAGAAATTGTTGCTATACCTTTTATGGATGCTGTTTTTGCAGAATCATGTATTCCAAATCTTGAATCTCAAATTGTTATTTTCGCTGAAAATTGCAAACTTAGAAAAGAAAGAAGAGAAAATTATCATTCATAAAATAAACTTTTAAACTTACAAATAGTTTAAAAATAGTAAAAATTCTTAATTTTTATGAAGAAATTGCTTAATGTATATAAACCATTAGGTTTAACACCTTTTCAGTTAATTAAAGAATTTAAATCTCAAAACCAAAATTATAAAGATATTCCGATTTCTCATGCTGGAAAACTTGATCCTTTGGCAGAAGGTGTTATGTTACTTGTTGCTGGAAAAGAGATAAAAAATTTGAGTAAATATATGAAGTTAGACAAAGAATATATTGCTAAAATTTTATTTGGATTTTCAACTGATAGTTACGACATACAAGGAATTTCTAAAAAAAATAAAAAAGAAATAAATATAACTAAATTAAAAGATTTGATAAGCAAATTAAAAGGAGAATATGAACAAACATTGCCTGTTTTTTCAGGAAGAATTGTTAATGGAAAACCTTTGTTTTATTGGGCTAGAAAAAATAAACTAAACCAAATAAAAATACCTAAAGAAATAGTTAAAATTTACGATGCAAAATTAAATAAAATTTATAAAATAAATTCTGAAGATTTGTTAAATGAAATAAAAAATAAAATTAATTTATTAAATGGTGACTTTAGACAAAAAGAAATACTTGATTCTTGGGAAAAAATTCTGAAAAATCTAAAAGAAGAGTATTTTATTGCAGAAGTTTTATTTAATGTTTCTTCTGGAACTTATATTAGAAGTATAGCTAATGATATTGGTAATAGACTTGGTTCTGGAGCTGTTTTATTTAATCTAATCAGAACTAAAGTAGGTGAATTTGATATTAAAGATTCTATAAGACTTTAGTTGAACTTTTCAAATTTTTTAATATATAATTTTTTTTAGTTTTATTAATTAAGTATTTTAATATATGATAAAAATATTTTTAAAATAAAGAGCAGATTGCATTAATAAATCTTATATAACAAAGTTTTCTTATAGACTATAAGAATTTACTAAGAATTAAAAAAGTATTAAAAATTTATATCTTTAATTTAGTTAATATCATAAACTTTTCTTCTATATTACTTTCTCCATCTACTGAAGCGGAAGACCTTCCTTATTATTATACAAAACTATAATTATCTCTTAATTCTCTATATATTTAACAAGAATATTCTTTAATTAATCTGCCTTTAAAGAGAATAGAATTTCTTGCTAAAATTTTAATTATTAAATGTTAATAAAATTTTAGTATACTTTTCCTTTTATAAAAATAAACATACATTTTTATTCATATCTTCCACATTTAGAACCTAAATAGGTTGTTTCATCATCAATAGAAATTTTTATTATATCACATTTATTATCACAAGAATCACAAGAAAAAAAATCTTTTTTTATTTTGTATTTTGCAAAATCAAGACCTTTAAATTTTGATTTTTCAGGAATATTTTCTAAAACTATTAAAGCAATTCCTATAGCACCCATAACATTATAATATTTCGGAACAATAATTTTACTTTTAAGTTGTCTTTCAAATGCTTTTACTATTCCAATATTTGCTGCAACACCTCCAATAAATATGTATGGCTTTTCAAGATTTTTTCCCTTGGCTACATTATTTAGATAATTCTTAACTAAATTATTGCATAAACCATTTATAATGTCTTTTATTTCATGACCTGCTTGTTGCTTTTGTATCATATCACTTTCAGAAAAAACAGTGCATCTTCCTCCAACATTTAATTCTTTTTTTGATTTTAAACATATTTTTCCAAACTTTTCAATAGGTATTCCTATTCTATTAGCCTGCTGATCTAAAAAAGAGCCTGTTCCTGCAGCACAAACAGTGTTCATTGAAAAATCAACAGGAATCTTATTTCTAAAAATTATAATTTTTGAATCTTGTCCTCCAATTTCAATTATTGTCTTTGCATCAGGATAATATTTAGCAAGTGAATAAGAATGCGAGGTTATTTCATTTTTTATTATATCAGCTCCAATTATTTTTCCTATAAAATTTCTGGCACTACCTGTAACACCTACTCCTATAATTTTATAGTTTTTTGGAATTTTTTTAAACATTTCCTTAAGTTTTTCTAAAGGTTTTCCATTTGTTCTTTCATAAAAAGTATTTAAAATTTTTTTATTTTCATCTAAAACAGCTATTTTTAGAGAAACAGAGCCTATATCAATTCCAAGAACACATTTTTTTTCATTTCTTATTCTTTTCATCTTAATCTTTTATTTGCATTTTTAATAAATCTATAAATGCTTCAATTCTAACTTTTAGGTTTTCTTCAGTTGTATGTTCGTCACAAGAGAGACTTAATATTGGAGGAAATTTATCTTTATTAGAGATTAATACTTCATTTGCAACTTCTTCAGGAGTGCAAGAAAAAGTTCTGATATGTATTATTCCGTTAACTTTATCTTTTAAATATAAAGATGACAATATAGTTATTATATCAGAACCTGATACACCTTGAGGAAAAATTTTTTTTGCAGCAAACCTAATTTTTTTGTTATATAGTGGAGATAAAAAACTATAATAGTTATAAAAGGAAAGTGGCTGATTTACTGAAACTTTTTGCATTAATAAGAATTTTTCAATATCTAAAAAAGGAAAAAAAGAAAATAACGTATGTGCAAAATCTCCAACAATACCTATTGTTAATTTACTTTTTATTTTTTCTCTTTTTAGTTTCTTAATTTTATTTAATGTTTCAAAATATATTTTTTTAGACAATTCAAAATTTTTTGCTTTAAATATCATATCATGAATAAATTTTTCATATATATCAAATAATTTTTCCTTTTCAATAATATCAGGACTTTTAAGAATTATTTCCTTTATTATACTTGCCATTTTCATCTTTTGAAATCCTAAAATTACGCTTTTTATAAGTTTGACTTTTGTTAATTTTATTTTTGAATATTTCTTTAATTCATAAAAATTTTTATAAGCAGAAATATAACCTGAAAACATTAATTCAAGAGGATTTAAATTAAAAAACCATATTTTAATTTTCTTTTTAACAATATCTTCTAATTTTTTTTGCATAACTCCTTTAGTTAAATATCCTAAAAAACAGTTTACATTACCTTTTCCCCAAGCTCCTGGAATAGTAATAATGTCACAATCTTTATATATTCCCTCTAATGCTTGTCCTAACATTAACTTGGTATCAAAACACCATGATTCAGGAGCATATTTTTTTGCATATGAAATAACCTTATTTCCAGGTCTTCCTATATATATTATTTTAAATCCAAAATCATTAAATATTGTGGATAATAAAACAGTCAAGTCATTATAATATGCTAACATTATTTTTGTCATAAAAAATATTATAAAAACAATAGTTTTAAAATTTGTTATTTTTATAAAAAGAATCTAGTTTATTTTTTTGACTAAAATAGCCAAAAATATAATTTTATAATATAGTTTAGCAAAACTTAAGTGATTGATAAAAAAACTTTTAATATTTTAAGAATTATCCAAAATTAAGTCTTTAATTTTAATAAATATGATTAAAATTATATATAAAAATAACTAAATAATTAAAAACTCTAATTTTTTTTAATATATTTATTAAATTCAAACTTATTAAAAATGAAAGGAGGTTCAAAAAATGAATAAAAAAAATTTGATAATAATATCTGCAATTTCCATATTTACTCTTGTTTTATTAATGACTTTTATTTTAGCAAGTAAACCTAATCAAGAGTATAATCCAGCTTGTATGCAAAACGCAGTTATGAAAAGAGAGACTGCAATAGGTTTAATTCTTCAAAACTTTGTATCTGAAATGTCTTTATCTTTTCAAAAAAGAAGCCAAGCATTAATAGCAGCATATGGCATTCAAGATGCAAAACAAAGAAGAGAGGCTATTAAAGATGCTTGGAAAACATACAAAGAAGAGTATAAAACTTTATCAAAAATTATGAGAGAAGAAAGAAAACAAGTTTGGAATGAATTTAAATCTGACAGAGCTGCTTGTAAAGGTCCAATGGATACTGCAGATACAGAAGGTAATGAAATAAAGTTTTAATATTTTTTATTTTTTATTTTTTTTAATTATAATGTAACTTTAGAAAATAAAAAATATCTTTTGTTAATATATTTTTTATAATATTATATAATTCTAGTAGGATAAGGAGATATAAGAGACCAAATATAAAACCGTATCATTATATATATACAAATAAATACATATCACTAAAAATATTATACTAATTAATAAAGATAATAAAACAGCTACTGCAGATTTAACCTTAGAGATATTATGAACCTTGGAAATTCCAATTATCATTAAAATAATTGAATAAATTATAGAAAAAAACTTTATTAACGGAATCTATTTCACTGATTTATGGGAATTCCTCAATATCTGTAAAAGTTCAGTGGGGCATTTATTTCTTTTAATCTATGATTAATTTTTCTGTATATAGAGAATAAATAAAAAAGATTTTAATGTAATTTATATAGACATAAATTTAACTTTTAATGTTAAACTAATTAAAATATAATTTAAACAAGTTTCTATAGATATGTTTTAATCCCCTTTTATATAGAATATATTTTATCGAAGATAAAAAAACTGCCCCCACCGGGATTCGAACCCGGGTCAGAGCCTTGAAAGGGCTCTATGCTTGGCCTCTACACCATAGGGGCAATTTAAATAAACAAAAATTAAAACCTAATTTGCTTTTTAAACATTTGCTCTATATAAAAAATATAAAAAATATCTTTTAATTTAAAATTAATAAGGATAATAAAAACATACTAATTTTAATAGATATTCTTATTTGTTTTAATTATAATTAAGATTTTTTTTAATCTTTATGGTGTTTAAATCTTTATTTTTAATAATTTTATTATAAATAAGTTTAAATATATATTTCAATATACCATATTATGGTGTTTGTAAGAGGTGAAAGTAAGATAATTCTAGGTGGATGGTATCAAAGAACTAAACTTCATTTGCAAGAAATTTATGATTTTTTAACAAAAGGATTTTCAGAATTAGATTTGTCAAAAGAAAAATTGAAAATTTTTAGAAAAAGATTAAATCTTAAATCTGTTAAAAAAGAATCTAGTTATCTTGATTATATAAGTGCTGTTACTCACGATGGAATTGAAATAAAGTATTATGAAGATGGTTTATATATATTAGAGGTTAATTCTTCTAATATTGAACATTCTGAAAAACTTTTAAGAAATTATTTTGAGAATTTTTTTAAGCCAGCTATAAACTATTTGTTTTCTCTTGGAGCACCAACTCCTAAAATTCTTTCAAATATTAAGGATGATCATGCAATTGTCATTAGAAAACTAGAAAGAGAACATAATGATTTTAAAATTGATGGAAGAAAGTATGGAAGAGTAATAAAAGAGGTTTATTCAAAAGATATGAGTGTTTATACTACTGATAAATATATTTTTATCATTGGACTTGCAAATAAAAGAGATGTTATTGATTTAATTGTTGAGATGGAAATTTTTTTTAGGGAATTCAAAGAGCAGTTACATAAATATTTGAATATTCATAGAAAAATATGGGAAGAAATAGCTGATATTAAAGAAAGAAAAATAATTAAGGGTAAAGAAGCTGATTTTTACAGATCTAAGCTTGAGAGCTATAAAAAAAATATAATTTTAATTGAAAGTAGAATTAATCAGATGTCTTCTTATGCTCATACAAGAGCTTCTTTATCTAAAATTTATAATATAGAGGAGCCTTTAAGAATTTTATTTCAATATAAATTTGAAGATCTTTTTAATACTTTGTCATACATAAAAGAGATATGGAAAATGACTTTAAATTATGTTAATTCTGCTATTTCTGTTATATCTGAAATTTCTAATAAAAACTCAATGGCAGGCATAAGGTCAATACAGGTTTTAGCAAGCATTGGAGTTATTACTGCTGTGATAAATTTATTAACAAAAGACACACTTCCTGTTTTTACAACTATAGGACTATTATATTTAATAGGTTTAATTATCGTTGTTTTTATTGTTGATTTTATGCTTAAAAAAATTGCATTATTGAGAAGATATAAACTTAAATTTAATGATATTGAAGAAAAACTTTAACGTAAATAAAAGAATTTATTGATTTAACTTAAATTTAAAATCTTTAGAAAGAAATTCTGGCCTTTTCAAGATAAGATGAATTGCTTTATGATTAACAGCTCTTCTCTAAAATATTTATTTTTTATATAATGTTCAAGTTATGTCCTGCGTTGAGGAAGAGATATATAAGAGGAAATTTTGAAGTGAAGGTATTTTTTATATAAGTTGTATAAGCGATTATGAAAAAGAATGAAGTATATGGAAAATTAAGAAATACACTATAATCTTAGTTTAAACTACTAAGAACAGAGCTGTTCATTTTAGTCAGCTTTAGTGGACAGAGGATGTCACAATAAATAATAATCTTTTATTATTCCTATTTATATTTTTAATATTTTGTTTTAAGATACATTTATATATCTTCGGAAAAATAGTATTAAGAAAAGAATTAGTTGATCAACATTTTTTTAGAATATTAATTTTTTATTTTATTTTGATTAAGGATATATTATTTTTGTTATACGAGTTTTCGATTTTTGTTTTAAAAATTAGAGGTATCAGATTATGTTAAAATTTTGAAAAAAATTCAAGATTTATTTATATTTTATTTATAAGAAATTTTTATTATGTTTCTATTTATTTATTTTTTAATAGAATAGTTTAAAAATATTGAATTTTTCAGATTATTATATGAGCCTGTAGCTCAGCCTGGTTAGAGCACCGCTCTTATATGAATAAGTTCAGAAGAAAATTTTAAGTTTCTTCTGGATCATCAAATCCATAAATAATAGGGATTTGTTGATTTCAATAGAAACTTATTTTCTAAGCTTAAACGCTAAGAAAGGCGGGGGTCCCAAGTTCAAATCTTGGCAGGCTCATAATTAAAAAAATGAAGAAATTTTTTAAAGAAGCTTTTATTTTTAAAGAGTTATGATAATAGGCATTACTGGAAGAATTGGTTCTGGAAAAGGAGAGGTGGCTAAATTTTTTTTAAAAAAAAATTTTGTTTATTTTACATTATCTGATATTGTAAGAAAAGAAGCTATTAAAAGAGGAATTAAAATTAATAGAGAAGAGCTTCAGAATTTAGGAGACTTAATTAGAAAAGAGGAAGGTTCTGGTGCTCTTGTTAAAAAATTATTGAACAAAGTGCAACCTTGCAAAAATTATATAATTGATGGCATAAGAAATCCTGGTGAGATTAATGTTTTAAGAAAATTAAAAGGTTTTTATTTGATTGCTGTTGATGCTCCTCAAAAAATAAGATTTCAAAGAGTGCTTAGAAGAGCTAAAGAAAGCGATCCTAAGAATTGGAATGATTTTTTGAGAGTTGATGAAAGAGATTTTTATGACAAAAGTAATCCTTTAGGTCAACAAGTTGCTTCATGTATGAAAATGGCTGATTTTATAATAATCAATGATAATTCTATAAAAGAGTTGAGAAACAATATTGAAAAAATTTGGAAGAAGATAAAGATTTTTGAAAAGAAAAAATATTTTTAATATTTTTTTAATTTTTTAAATTGATTATGTTTTTAAAAGATTATTCTTGGTTATTTTTATTTAATGTAAGTTAAATTAGGAATTTATTTAAAGTTTAATTTTTAGGTATAATTATGTTGATAGGACTTGTTGGAAAACCTAGTTGCGGAAAATCTACTTTTTTTAAAGCATGCACACTTTCAGATGTTTTGATAGCACCGTATCCTTTTGCTACTATAAAACCTAATCATGGAGTTGGTTATGTCAAGATAGATTGTATTGATAAGGAATTTAATGTTAAATGTAATCCTCATAAAGGATATTGTGTGAATTCTAAGAGATTTGTTCCTATTGATTTAATTGATGTTGCAGGACTTGTTGAAGGTGCTAGTGAAGGTAGGGGTCTTGGAAATGAATTTTTAAATGATTTAGCTGGTGCTGATGCTTTTATTCATATAGTTGATATATCTGGAGAAACTGATGCTACTGGAAAAGAAACAATAGGATATGATCCTTGTTTAGATGTTAAAATGCTTGAAAATGAACTTGATCTCTGGTATTTAGGTTTATTAAAAAAAGTTTGGAGAAATTTTGCTAGAACAGTTCAAAATACAAAACAAGAATTGCATAAAGCTATAGCAAATCAATTTTCAGGATTGAAAGTAAAAGAAGACGATGTTAAGAAAATACTTACTAGAGGAAAATATGATATTGAAAAACCTTTGTTTTGGACTGAAGAAGATTTAAAAAATTTTAGTCATGAATTAAGACATTTTACAAAACCAATGATTATTGCTGCTAATAAATGCGATAGACCTGATTCGTATAATAACCTTAAAAAATTAAAAGAAGTTTATTCTGATTTAACAATAATTCCTTGTTCTTCTGATTCTGAACTATCTTTAAGACTTGCTAATAATTCCGGATTAATAGAATACATACCAGGTGAATCAGATTTTAAAATTTTAAAAGAGTTAAACGATAAACAAAAAAATGCTCTTTTGTTGATTAAAAAAAATGTTCTTGATATTTATGGTTCAACAGGAGTTCAAAAAGTATTAAATACAGTTGTTTTTGATTTATTGAAATATATAGCAGTATTTCCTGCAGGTGTAAATAAACTTGCTGATAGTAAAGGTAATATTTTACCTGATTGTTTTTTGCTTCCACCAAATTCAACTGCTCTTGATTTTGCTTATACTATACATAGCGATTTAGGTAAAAATTTTATTAAAGCAATTGATGTTAGAACAAAACAAGCAGTTGGAAAAGACCATAAATTGAAGCATAGAGACGGTTATGAAATTATAGCAAGATAATAAATTTTAAGAAATATATTCTTTAAATTATTTAGAGAATATCTAAAATTTAATTAGAACAAAATTTTATTTTTTATTATTTTTAAAATATTTTTGAGTTATAAATATATTTTTATATATAATAATCTAAGAACGACTTATTAAATTTGTATTTAAATAATTCTATTAATTTTTTGTTGATTTTTTAGATAAAAATTTATTTTAATGACTTGATATTTTTTAAAAAACTATATAATTTCATATTATTGTAAATGTTTATAAGGATTAAAAATCTTAATAAAATTAGAAATTATAAATTTATTGAATTAAGTAATATTTTATTTATATATTAACGAATAATAAAATGTCAAAAGTGTATTTTTCAAAGGATCTTGATAAGATTCTGGAAAAAATAGATTTTTCGAAATTAGGAAAAAATGTTGCAATTAAATTACATTTTGGTGAACAAGGTTGTGTTACTTATCTTTCTCCTATATTTGTAAAAAAAGTATATGATAAGATAACTTCTCTTGGAAAAAAAGCAACATTAGTTGAATGTAATGTTCTTTATAGAGGGAGCAGAACTAATAAAAAGGACCATATTAAGACAGCTATTTCTCATGGATTTGACTTTGCTCCAATAGATATTCTTGATGGAGATTTTGGAAAAGACGAGATTGAAGTTTCGGTTTTAAATGGTTTTATAGACAAGGCAAGTTTAGGTTCTGGATTATCTAAATATGATTCTATGATAGCACTTAGTCATTTTAAGGGTCATCCTGATTCAGGTTATGGAGGTGCTTTTAAAAATATTGGAATGGGGCTTGCTTCACGAGCAGGAAAACTTCATATTCACGCAAATACAAGACCAGTTATAAATGAGTCAAGATGTATTTCTTGTGGAAAATGTGTTAGTAATTGTCCTGTTAATGCTATATCTTTATCTAATGGAAGAGCAAGAATTAATAATGTCATTTGTATAGGATGTGCAATGTGTATTGCAGTGTGTGAAAAAGGAGCTGTTAAAGTGCCGTGGGGAAGCTCTAGTCATGAGGAAGTATGCAAGAAAATTGTTGATTATACAAGAGCTGTTTTATCTAAAATTCCGAATATTATTTATTTAAATTTTTTAGTTAATATTACAAAAGAGTGTGATTGTTTTGGTTTTTCTCAAAAACCTATTATAAATGATATTGGAATTTTATATTCTGAAGATATTGTTTCTATTGATAAGGCGTCTCTTGATTTAGTTAATAAATATTCTAATAATAAATTTAATAAAATTAATGATGTTAATAAGGATATACAAGTTAATTATGCTTTTTTAAAGAAAATGGGCGAAATAAATTACGAACTTGTTGAACTAAATTAAAAATATAAATTTATTATCCTTGATTATTTTATAGGTTAAATATTCTAAGATTAAATAAAGTGATATTATTTCAAGTCTTTTATTAATATTTATTCGTTTATTTTTTCTATAATACCTTTTTTAATAAATCTATCAGGAGGATCTAAATTTATTTCATCTAGTTTTAAAATTTTTGATTTTTCTTTATCTATAGGAAATAAAACAGTTGGTTTTATTTTGAAAGTTATATTATTATCTGATTCAGTTGTTGAAATTGATTCAGAATCATTATTTTTAATATTGTTAAAATAGTTTGAGTATTCTTCTAAATATTTAGGAATATTATAAGAATAACCTTCTTTAGAATATGTAGTCAATAATATCAGCATAGTTCCTAAATATTTGTTTATTCTATTAAACTTGTTTATCATTATAAGTTTTTATGTTTTGATATATTTTTAAAGCTTTAGGAAGAGCTATTTTTAGAAAAAATATATTCTTTGAATATAAAATTAGGCGAAAGTATTATTGTAATTTATTAGTAATCTAAAAAATCTTGAAAGATTTATGTTCTTAGTTATAAAATATATGTTTTTTATAAGAAATCTTTATTAAAAATTCTTTTGAAAAGTTGTTACCTATAATAGAAATATTTTTAAATGTATATACTATATAGTGATAACAGATATTAATAAATAGGGGAAACAAATATCAATATTTTATTTAAATGATACAGGAGGTAATAAAATGTCAAAATATCATGGAGAAGATTTTATTTATGAGAAAAAATTTGAAAAATTATTAGAAGATAATCTGGATGAAAACTTTGAAGAATTTTTGCAAAATTCAATTTATAGAGGAGAAGATGGAAGAATTTATCCTACAAAAAAGCAACTAGCTTTTGCAAATAAAGTTTTTATTGAATATCAGGATAAATTTTACAAAAGTTTAAGAAAAGATTTTTTTTAATTTTGTTTTAACTATTTTTAGTATATGCTTTTATTATTAATAATAATTACATATTTTGAAGATTCAAAATAATCTTTAAGTAGAATTTATTTTATAATTTTTTTATATAACTTTTATTTTTAAACTTTATAATGTATTTAATCTTTGTTTTAAATTTTAATTTTAAATCTTTAGAAAGAAATTCGAATCTTTTAAAGAGCAGATGAATTAAGTAGTATTTATCATTAAACTATAGAAAACTCGTTAAAGTATATAGAAAATCAAGAGATATATCATGATTTTATGTGATGCTGAGAGCGATTTCGTCCACTTTAGTGAATAGAGAATTAGTGAATAGAGAACGTCACAAATTTTTAAAAAAATTTGAAAAAATTATGTTAAAATTTAAGGAAGTATTATAAAATTTATTTTTTTAGATATTAAGAAATATATGACTTATATTAAATTATTTTATTAATATTTATATGTGCCCTGGACAAAGTATTGTAAAATCAATTTTTTTTAATTTATCTAAAGATTCCTTCATTTTTTCAGGATCTGATTCTGGAAAGTCTGTTCTTCCTATTCCTGAATGAAATAAAGTATCTCCTGAAAATAAAATATTTTTGTATAAAAAACAAAGAGAATCTTTTGTATGACCTGGAGTTTCGATTACTTTTATCCTTTTGTCATAAAATTCATTTATGTTGTTTTTAGTATATATTTTAGCATTTGTAAAAAATTCAATATTTGATGTGTGATCAAAATGACTATGAGTTAATAATATTATATGAATATCTCTTACATCAACTTTTAATTTATTTAATTCTTTCAAAAGTTCTTCTGCATTTTCTTTAGAAGAAGTGTCAATTAAAATGTTTTTTTCTAGTTTTATTAAATAAACACAAGAACCAAATTTTTTAAAGTATAATTGAAATACTTCGTTATCTATTTTGTTTATCATTTTTATTTTTTATTTCAAAATATAATAAATCTTATATAAATAAATATTTTTTTATAATTTTAATTTATCTATATATTCTAATAAATATCAATAATCTTAAATTAGATAATTTGTATTAAGCTCAGCAAGTTATCTTATTTTGTATAAAACCAAAATTGATATTTTATGTTTTATCAAAAATTTTTATTAGAAAAATAAATAATGTATTTTAAGTTAATTATTTTTTGCGTTTCATGTGTATATAACGTAATATATTTTAGTATTCAAATATATTTATAAACACTTTTTTGAGTTTTTATTTTAATTAATAGAGGTAAATTATTACATGGTTGAAAAGTTTGTTTATTCATTTGAAGAGGGAAATAAAGATATGAAAGAAATTCTTGGTGGAAAAGGCGCTAATTTAGCTGAAATGACTTCTATAGGATTGCCTGTTCCTCCAGGTTTTACTATTACAACTGTTGTTTGCGATTTTTATTATAAAAATAATAAAAAATTATCTGAGGAAATAAGGGAACAGATTTATGAAAAACTTGTTGAACTTCAAAATAAAATGGGTAAAAAATTAGGTGATAAGAATGATCCTTTGCTTGTTTCTGTTAGAAGTGGTGCTGCTAGTTCAATGCCTGGAATGATGGATACTATTTTAAATCTTGGGTTAAATGACGAGAGTGTTGAAGGATTAGCTAAAAAAACAGGAAATTACAGGTTTGCATATGACTCTTATAGAAGATTTATACAAATGTTTGGAAATGTTGTAATGGGAGTTCCACACGATAATTTTGAGGAGATATTGCATAGAGTTAAGGTTGAAAAAGGAGCAAAATCTGATACAGAATTAAATGTTGACGATTTAAAGAAAGTAGTTATTTTTTATAAAGAACTTATAAAGGAAAAAACAGGAAGATTATTTCCAAATAATCCTTTAGAACAGCTTGATATGGCAATAAATGCTGTTTTTAATTCTTGGAATAATGAAAGAGCGATAACTTATAGAAGATTAAATAATATTCACGGACTTTTAGGAACTGCTGTTAACATACAATCAATGGTTTTTGGAAATATGGGAGAAGATTCTGGAACTGGAGTTTGTTTTACTAGAAATCCTTCTACTGGTGAAAATAAATTTTATGGAGAATTTTTGATGAATGCTCAAGGTGAGGATGTTGTTGCAGGAATAAGAACTCCTAGGAAAATTGAAGAACTTGAGCTTGTGATGCCTCATGTATACAAACAACTCATAGATATAAGAAAAATTCTTGAAAATCACTATAAAGATATGCAGGATATTGAGTTTACAATTGAAAGATCAAAATTATTTATACTTCAAACTAGGAATGGTAAGAGAACTGCTCAAGCTGCAGTTAGAATTGCAGTTGAAATGGAAGAAGAAGGATTAATTGATAAAGAAACTGCTTTGTTAAGAGTTGAACCAAACTCACTTAATCAATTACTTCATAAACAGCTTGATTCTAATGCGAAGAAAACTGCTAAAGTTCTAGCTAAAGGATTGCCTGCAAGTCCTGGTGCAGGTGTTGGAAAAATAGTTTTTAATGCAGAAGATGCTTATAAATGGGCAGAGCGTGGTGAAAAAGTTATATTGGTTAGGTTGGAAACAAGCCCTGAAGATATTGAAGGAATGCATTCATCTCAAGGTATACTTACTGCTCGAGGAGGAATGACAAGTCATGCTGCTGTTGTTGCTAGGGGAATGGGTAAGTGTTGTGTTGCTGGAGTTTCTGAGCTTGTTATAAATGAAAAAGAGAAGATTCTTGAAGTTTCTGGAATTAAATTAAAAGAAGGAGATATAATTTCTCTTGATGGTAGCACAGGAGAAGTATTTTTAGGAGCCTTGCCTTTGGTTGAACCATCTTTATCTGGAAATTTTGGAAAATTAATGAAATGGGCTGATGAATTTAGAAAACTTGGAGTTAGGACAAATGCAGATACCCCAAAAGATGCTGAAACTGCATTTAAATTTGGTGCAGAAGGTATTGGACTATGCAGAACAGAGCATATGTTTTTTGAAGGACCGCGAATAAAAGCTGTTAGAGAAATGATACTTGCAGAAACTAAGTCTGAAAGAGAAAGAGCACTTCTTAAATTATTGCCTATGCAAAGAGGAGATTTTAAAGAGTTATTCGATATAATGAAAGGAATGCCTGTTACCATAAGATTTTTAGATCCTCCTCTCCATGAATTTTTGCCTCGTGAAGAAAAAGATATCCAAGAAATAAGTTATGAAATGAATATTCCAGTTCAAAAATTAAAAGATAAGATTTCTGAACTGCATGAATTTAATCCAATGTTAGGTCATAGAGGATGTAGATTAGGAATAACTTTTCCAGAAATAACTGAGATGCAGTCAAGAGCTGTTTTCGAGGCTGCTAGCCAAGTTATTAAAGAAGGAAAAAGTGTTATTCCTGAAATAATGATACCTTTAGTAGGTCATGTAGCTGAACTTGAGCATCAGTTAAGAATTGTTCATGATATTGCTAAAAAAGTTATGAAAGAACAAAATGTTGAAATTGAATATAAAGTTGGGACTATGATCGAGGTTCCAAGAGGAGCTATAACCTCTGATAAACTTGCAACTCAAGCAGAATTTTTTTCTTTTGGAACAAATGATTTAACACAAATGGGGTGTGGATTTTCAAGAGATGATGCTGGAAAGTTTTTAAAACATTATATTGAAATCGGAATATATAAAAAAGATCCTTTTGAATCACTTGATCAAGAAGGAATAGGTGAATTAATGAAAATTGCTGTTTCTAAAGCTAAATTAGTTAGACCAAATATAAAACTTGGAATATGTGGTGAACATGGAGGAGATCCTGATACTATTGAATTTTGTCATAATATAGGTTTAACTTATGTTTCATGTTCTCCGTTTAGAGTTCCAATAGCAAGATTATCTGCTGCACAAGCTGCAATTAAGGAAAAGAGATTTAAAGAAGAAATAAAAATTAAAGAAACTATTTTAAAAACTTTAAATGAATTAAGAAATAAATTTGGTAAAAATGTTTCTTTAGATGAAATTGAAACAGAAATATGTTCAAAGTTTGGTGTTAAAAAAACCGATGAAGCTATGCTAAATAAATAATTATTTTTGATTCTATTGCACCAGTGAAGGATAAGAAATAGAATTATCGACGATAAAAAAGATTATAAGACTTTTACTGTTTTGTCTAAAATATTAAAATATTAGACGATAAAAAATAAATCCTGCCACTCGCAACAAAATTTTATTATTAAAAAATTATAAATATAATTCTGATTTTGATTCTCTTGCGCCAAGTGAATATGAAATTACAAAAATAATGAATAATTAAGGTAAATGACTCAAAATTTGTTATTTAATTAAAAGATTAAAAATATGATCAAAATTAAATGGAAAAATTAAAAAATCCTGCGTAATTTTAACAGAACTAACTTTTAAAATATTCATTAATTAAACAATAATTATCGAAATTAACTTAAATAATTTTTATTTAAACAAGATTATAGTAGATTTAATATTGAAATATTAACGTATGAGGAGAATTTTATTTTTTAAGTCTTTAGTAAAAGAAATCAGGCTATTTAAAAGGCAGATGAATTGTGCGGATTTTTTCTAAAATATTTATTCTGGTTTTTATTATGAAAGATGAGTTAGATGTTAATTTAATGAAATATGTAAGTAATCAGAAGATAAATCGCTGTTTTGCGATTAGGATTCTGTGCAATACTAAGGACATTTTCCACTTCAGCAAATTGAAGAATTATATTATTAATATATATTCATATTCAGAAAAAAAACAAAAAATTGTTTTATTTTAATAATAAAAACTTTTTTTATATTTTTATTTTAGCTTTTATCAAAGATCAAAGTTATAACTTAAATCTATTTATAAATAAAAATATGTTAAAACTTAAGGATTTATTTAATAATAACGTTTTATAGTATTAATATTTATAAATTAAAGATTGTTCTTTAATCTATGATTAAAAAAAAGAGAAATAAACTCATCTTATTTGAAAATTTTTTTAAATTTATATTAAAATATAATAAATTTTATTTTATTTTTTTTCAAAATAATAATTTTATTTATAATAAAAAAAGTAAATCAACTTTAAGTCTTTTATTATTAGCTTTTTTATTTTTTTTATTTATGGTTTTTTTTGTTTCATCTGCTAATTTAAGTCTTAGGATAAATGGAACTATTGATGGTTACATGTCAAATATAAGGCTAAGATTAAATACAAATTCAACTATTGGTTATGATATTTATGATCTTGAAGCACCTCCAAATCCTGGAAATATTTCTGTTTTTTATTCTATTATTCCTGGATATAATCTAGTCATAGATAGCTGGAATGAATCAGAGATTCCAAGGACTCTTAATCTAAGTTATTGGCTTCCTTATCCACAATCAGGAACAATAAATTTTTCTTGGAAAAGCATATTTGGAAGTAATTTATTAGGTTTTTTGATATATTACGGTATAAATTCAACTTATTCTTCAGTTGGTAATGTTAGTAGTTTAAGAGTTAATAGTAGTTATAGTGATGTTTTAGATTCTACTAATCAAGTTTATTTACAAGCAAATTTTAGTTATATTCCATCTTTAAATGTAAATATAAATTCAAGCGATGGTTCAAATAAAACTTTGGCTGATTTATATTGTTACACAACTTTGATTGATCCTGATCCTGATCATAAAATGAATGTAACTGTTTATTGGTATAAAAATAGTCAACTTTATCTTACTATGGCTTATAATAATAATTACGATACAAATGATTTTTTTTATGCTAAATTAGATAATTTAAATACAACAAAAGGAGAAAATTGGAGCTGTGGAATTCAAACTTATGATTCTTTTGAGCTGTCAGAGATATATAATTCATCTTCTTTGAAGATATTAAACAGCATACCTAATATTACAATAATAGGACCTCCTGATAATAACTGGACTACTAATAGAACTCCAACTTTTTATTGGAGCTCATCTGATAGTGATGGTGATAGTTTAAGCTTTCAAATAAATATCACTCTAAATCCAGGAGGAGTATCTACTTGTGTTGATAATAGAAATGTTGCATCTTCAAATGATAATTATTATACTGTTAGCCCTTATTTAAAATGCCTTATGGATAATAAGGATACATATAATTGGAGTGTTAGAGCTTATGATGGAGAAAATTATTCGAATTGGAGTGCTGTTAGAAATATTTCTATTCAGAGTGTTGTTGATGTTAATCTAGTTGTAGAGAGTGTTAATTTTGGAGGGCTTCTTCCTGGAGATGTAGAAAATACAAGTGACGGGGTTCCAAGTCCTATTATTTTAAGAAATGATGGAAATGTTCTTTTAAATGTGAGTGCTAATTTTTCTAATTTATGGACTAGTAATGAAGCACAAAACCCTAGTAGTTATTATCAATTTAAAGCAAGAAATTCTACACCAGAGTGTTTTGACTATTTAAACAGTGCTGTTATGTGGACAAATTCAACAACTACTAATATCTCTGTTATTAAATGGCTAAATTTTACAAAAGGATATCAATTCGGATGTAATAATGCATCTTTAGACATTGCTGTCAAAGTTCCTTTGAAAGAACCTCCTCAAAATAGATCATCTTTAATTGTAATTTTTTCAGATTTAGGAGAGAAATAAAATGAAAACAAAATTTAGAAATGCTAATATTAAGATAAACAAAAACTTAATTATAGTTTTAACTCAAGTTGGATTTGTAATATTGGTTCTTATTTGTATTTATGTTCTATATCCAAAAAGTGAAATTTCAATTAATGGAAATTTTGTTAAATTTTCTTCTATAAATGCAAAAGTCATTACTATATCTGAAAATCCTGATTTTTCAAATCCGAGATATATTGATTTAACTGAGGTAAAAAATGTAGGTTTTAATCTTAATCCAGGAACTTATTACTGGAAAGCTGATAATGGAATAATTTCAGGATTATCTAATAAATTTACGATTAAATCAAATGTTGGTTTAGTGATTAACAGAACTGAAAATGAAACTAATCTTGTGAATATTGGTAATGTTAAAGTAAATGTAACTAGAGATAAATCAGGCTCTTTTGTTGGGCACGTTATATTATCTCCTGAACAATCTCAAAAAATTGAGGATAGTGGTATTTATTTGGGAAGGCAAGATGGAATTTAAAATATATCATATTAAAAGAAATTTTTGTAATTTTTGTAAGATAATTGGATATTTTTCAAAATTATTCTTTTTTAGATTTTTGATTATTTTTATGATTTATATGATTGGAGCTGAGAAAAATAATAAAACGAAGAGAACTTATGAAAAAATTTTATTTTTTGTTTTTTTTGGAATAATTTTATTATTATTTCTATTGCCAGATATCTCATCTATTGGAATAACTCCTGGAAGAACTACAATAAATTATGAGAAAGGATATAATAAAAATAGTACTTTTTCTATTTTAAATTCTGAACATAAAAATATGAAAGTTTTACTTACTGTGCAAGGAGAATTAAATAAATCTATTACACTTTATGATGCCTTGGTTGAATTTTTGCCAAGTGATGAATCAAAACAGTTTACTTTTAATTTGAAAATAGATAAGGATTTGGAGCCAGGGCTTCATACAGCAGAAATTGTTGCTCTTGAGGTTCCTGATTTAGCAGGTGGTAAAAGCTATGTTGGAGCAACTGTTGCAGTTATTTCTCAAATTCATGTTTATGTTCCTTATCCTGGAAAATATGTTGATGCAGATTTGAATTTATTAGATGGTGAACAGAATGGAACTTCAACTTTTATAATTCCTGTAGTTAACAGAGGTAAAATTGGAATAGGTGAGGTAAGGGCTATTATTGATATTTATTCTCCTTTAAATGAAAAAGTTGCAAGTATAGAGACTGATTACAGGTCTCTTGATGCTGGACAGAGAACAGAGCTTTCTGCTAAATGGTTTGTTAATGTATCTGCTGGAAATTATTTAGCTAAATTTACTGTTTTTTATGATGGAGAATCCAGAAGTTTTGAAAAACAGATATCTATTGGTAAACAAATTTTATCAATTGAAAGTATTTTAGTTAATAATTTTCATCTTGGAGAAATAGCAAAACTGCAGATTTTAGTTGAAAATAGATGGAGTCAGGAACTTAAAGATGTTTATGCTAATTTGCTTGTTTATAATAAGGAAAATCAAGTTATGGCTGATGTTAAATCATCACAAGAAATTATTCCTGCTTTATCAAAAAAAGAATTAATCGCTTACTGGGATACTGTTGGAGTTGATGTTGGTGAATATAATGGAAAATTAATGGTAAAATATGGAGAAAAATCTACAGATAAAAATTTAATATTAAAAATAAAAGAAGACTCTCTTGATATAATTGGAGTTGGTTTTGCAATAAGACCTAATATATCTAATAAGGGAATGAGTTTAACATTCATATTAATAGTTTTAATTGTTATACTCATACTTGTAAATCTTGCCTGGTTTGTATTTTTCAAAAGAATGACTAGCAAAAAGAAAAAATAAAATTTTTTAGAATAATTTGAATCCATATATTTTTAATAATTTTTGAGAATTGCATAACTTTTAAATCTTTAGCAAAAAATTTAGACTCTTTAAAGGGAAAGATAAATTGAGTTATGATTAATGCTTCTTCTCTAAAATTTCTAAATTATTTATTTTTTATATAATGCTCAAGTTATGTCCTGCGTTGAGGAAGAGATATATAAGAGGAAATTTTGAAGTGAAGGTATTTTTTATATAAGTTGTATAAGCGATTATGAAAAAGAATGAAGTATATAGAGAATCAAGTGATGCACCATAATCTCTGGCTAAATCAATAAGGACAGCTGTCCACTTTAGGTGTAGGAAGATGTCATAGAGTTAATAAAAAATATATTTTGCAGATATAAAAATTCATGTAATTTAATTTTATTTTTAAAAAATTATTTTAAAAAGTATAAAATTTATACTTTTTTAT
>JAVYLW010000005.1:0-85644 GCA_038740375.1 Candidatus Pacearchaeota archaeon
AACAGCATTACCTGTTATATACTTACCTGGAGAGAAAACTCCAAAATATGCAAGGACTCCTATAGCAATAACTGCAGCTAGTATTGCCCAGCCATAAGTCATCAAAAACTCCATAGCTGCTTGCGCTTTGTTGCTTTTTTTAAATCTCATCTTAACAACCTCCTTTTTTACCTATTTTAATAATTATTTTATTTACAAATAGAAATTTTAATATATAAATATTTCTTTTTTATAAAAATATTATTTATTTTAATAATTATACTTTTAAAATTTTTTTATAAGTAAGCCAATCTTTTTAGAGTTTAAGAGGCATAAAATTAAAGTTCTTTATTTTAATTTATAAATAATAATAAGAGAGATATTTCTTTATTTTCTTATCTTTTGTAAGACACATATGATTTCCATATAACTGTTAAAAAAACAATCATCATAAAAAATAAACTTAATATCACAGGTATTTTATAAGGAAAATTAAAAAAAACAATTAAAACACAAGATATAAAACAAATTACAAAAAAAATAAAAAATCTTTTTTTCCATGCTTTAATTTCGTCTTTACAAACATTCGAAAGTATTATTCCAGAAAAAAATGCTCCTATTATTGCAATAATATATAATAATATTTTTATCATATTCATTTTAATAATAATGTTTAGTTTTTAAAAATAACTAATTTTATATTTTTAATATATAAAATTTCTATATTTTTTATAAGTTATATATTTTTATTTCCAAAAATTATTTAATATCTTTTTTTATATTCTTTTTATGAGATTTGCAGTTTTATATGCAAAAGATAATATTGCAGGAAAAAATATAGTTGAACAATTTAAAAAAATAGCTTATGCTCCTGATATTCCTATTATAGAATTAAAAAAAGAGACTATATTTTCAGAAGATATTAATTCTGAAAAATATCCTGAACTTAAAAATATAGATTTTATTATTTTTTCTTCATCTCATAAATCTGAAAAAAAATTTCCTTCTTTATGTCTTCACGCTCCGGGTAATTGGAGAAATGCTGATTTTGGGGGTAAATCTGGAAAAGTTTGTAAAACATCTGCATTTGTATTAAAATATCTTTTTGAAAATCTTAATAAAAATGCAGAATTAATTAAGGATAAATATAATGTTACTTTAGAAGTAACACATCATGGTCCTTATATAGATATTCCTTGCTGTTTTATCGAACTTGGAAGTTCTGAAGAAGAATGGAATGACTTAGTTGCAGCGAGAATTATAGCAGAAACAATTCTTACTTTACAAGATTTTAAAAAAGAGCAGTATTCTTTTATACCTGCTGTAGGAATAGGAGGTCCACATTATGCACCAAACTACAACAAAATTCAATTAAATTCTAATTATGCAATAAGCCATATTATTCCAAGTTATGTTGCACCTATAACTGAAACTATGATAAAAGAAGCAGAAGAAAAAACTATAGAACAAGTAAAAGAAGTTATTATTGACTGGAAATCTTTTAATTCTGAAGATAGAAATAAAATATTAGAAACAATAAAAAATTTAGGTCTGAATTATAAAAAAACAAGTGAAATTTCTAAAGAATAAAATAATTCTTATTATTAATAAAATTTTTAAAAAATATAAATTTTATTTTTTTAATTCTTTCCAACTAACACCCTTTTCAAGAAGTTTTTTTAATTGAGGCCAAGATTCTTCAAAACAATTTTTTTCTGTTTGATAAAATATTCCTATAGGAATATTTGTTTCTTTACTATTATAGTCAAATTCTCTTGCAATTTTTATTGCAGTATTAAAATCATTTCCATTATCAACTTTATACATTCTTTTTTTTCTTTCAGGATCATTATGAAAAATTAAACAATCTTGAAGCATTTCAACTATTGCAAAACCTTTATGTTTTATTGCTCTTTCAATAATTTCTGCTGTGTGATTTATATCAAGAGGATTGCATCTTGCAATAAATGTTGCTCCAGATGCAAGAGATATCATCATAGGATTTATAGGATAATCTCTTTGACCCATAGGTTCTACTTTAGATTTAAATCCATATTCAGAAGTAGGTGTTCCTTGCCCTGTTGTTAATGCAAAATTCTGATTATTTGCTATTATATAAGTAATATCAAGATTATATCTTGCAGTATGAATTAAATGTTCAATTCCTTCAGCATAAGCATCTCCATCACCAGCAAATCCTATTACATTAAGATTAGGATTTCCGATTTTTATTCCAAGACATAGCGGTAAAACTCTTCCATGAAGTCCATAAATTCCAGAGATATTTAGATAATCAAAAATTTTTTGCATACATCCTATTCCAGTAGCCATTGTAAAATTTTCTTTTTTATATCCTTCATTAGAAAGTTTTGTCAAAACTTTTTTCATAACTGAAAGAGTAGCAAAATTAGGACATCCTGGACACCAAGTAATTTCATTAGATGTAGAAAAGTCTTTTTCTGTTTTTTTCATATTAAAATCAGTATTATCAGAATTTTTATTATTTTTTTCGATATTTTCTTTAATATTTTTCTGATTTTTTTTCTGAAACATTTTATATTTTTAGTATAGCTTCTCTTAGTTTATCTGAAGTAAAGGGTCTTCCGTCATATTTTAAAATTCTATTTTCTATTTTTATTCCGGTTTTTTCTCTTATTAATCTACCAAGTTGTCCTGTGACATTACTTTCAACTATAATAACTTTTTTTGCTTTAATAATCTCTTTTTTAATTTCATCAGACAAAGGTTTTATATAAATAACCTGCAAAAATTTATAATCTAATCCATCAATTGCATCTAATATAACTGTTTTATTTGAACCCCATCCAATAATAAGATTTTTGGAATCTTTTTTTCCGTGAATTTTTATCATCTCAAAATTATTTTTTAATTCATTTTTTAGTTCTATATATTTTTTTGTTCTATTATCTGCAGATTTTTTTGCAATTTCAGGATTTTCAGTTGTATTTCCTAATTCATCATGTTCATAAGAACTTGCTTTAACTATACAATCTCCTTCTCCAGGAACTGTTCTTTTTATTGAAACTGGAAGAGGATTTTTTGGTTTTTCATCAGTTGAAAATTCAGATTCTGCTAAATGTTTGTCAGATAATATTATAGCTAATATTTTGTATTTTTCTGCTAGGTAAAAAGCTTCGTTTGTTTTTTCAATACACTCAATAGGATCTCCTGGAGCAATTACTATTCTAGGCATTTCTCCATGTCCTCCATGAATACTTAAATATAAATCAGCTTGAGAAGAAAAAGTAGGTATTCCTGTTCCAGGACCTGGACGTGTTGCTAAGTAAACAACTAATGGAATTTCCGACATTCCTTGCATTGATAATGCTTCTGTCATTAAATCAAATCCTCCACCACTTGTTCCAATCATTGTTCTAGCACCAGCAAAACTTGCTCCAAGACCTGCATTTGCAACAGCTATTTCATTTTCAGGTTGAAAAACCATATAACCATATTTTTCTTGTTTTAAGCCAAGTTCATGTAAAACATTTGTTGCAGGAGTCATAGGATAACTTAAATATACATCAATTCCAGAATTTATTGCACCTTGTGCAATTGCATAACTTCCAGTCATTATAGTAATTTTATTATGTTCTAATTTTTTTAGAGTAATCAAGTTTTTTCTAGAATTATATCCATTTTCAGCAGCTTTAATAGATTCAATATTATCTCCAAATTCTTCCTTTATTTCATTTATAAGATTTTCAATCGGAATTCCTAAATATTTTATTAAAGCTCCTGCTTGAGCAATATTTATATTCTTATCAAAATTACAAAATTCATCACATCCAATTATAAAAGCATTTTTTTTCATTTCATTTTTATGTATATCAACTGTTTTATGATCTAATGCTACAATTCCATCAAGTTTTGATTCATAACTTCCAATTTTTTTATCAGAAATAGAGAGTATGTTAAAATTATGACCTCCTCTAATAAGAGAAGGATATTCTCTATAGTTAAAAGTATAATAACCCCATTTAGTTAATATTCTAGATACAATTGTAGATATCTTATTTATTCCTTGTCCAGCAGATCCACCAATTAAAAAATTTAACCTCATTATATTGAACTCTTTTTGTAATAAACTAAAAATAAACTTTATTTTTAAATTTTGTGGAGAAAAAATAAAAAATCTTTCTTATTATAAATAAAATTTATTTTTTTAAGATTCAAATTTATATACTCCTAAGATTTAAATATACTTCTATTTTTAATTTATTTGATATGATAAAACAAAAAAGAGGCAAATACAGAAAAGCAGTTTTTATTCCCTGTTATTATATTGATAAAAATGGAAATATATTTTATTTAATATTAAAAAGAAAATTACATTGGATTGGTTTTGAATTTCCAAAAGGAGGAATAGAAGAGAAAGAAACTAATTTAGAAATTGCAAAAAGAGAAGTTAAAGAAGAAACAGGCCAAAATCCAATATTAATCAAGAATCATAAAATAAAAGGTTCTTATAAATATCCAAAAATATTTGCTGATAGACCGGGAATTATAGGTCAAACATATCATTTATTTTCTGCACAATTAAAATCAAAAAAAATAAAGATTGATAAAACTGAACATTCAGATTATTTATGGCTTGACTATAAGGAAGCATTGAAAAAATTAACTTTCAAAGAGCAAAAAAAATGTTTGAAGTTTGTAAATAAATACTTAATGAAACAAAAAATAAAATGAAAACATTATTAGAATCTTTTGAGATATTAAAAAATTTTCCAATAGCTAAAACAATAGTAATAAAAAAGGAAAATGATTTAGAAAAAATACCTTTTCCTTATTATATGAAAGCTTCTTTATCAGAACATAAAATTGAAAAAGAAGCTGTTAAAAAAATAGAAAATATTAATTTAGCTAAAAAAGAATTTAAAAGATTATCGAAAAATTTTCCAAAGGTTCCAATTGTTATTCAAGAACAAATTTTAGGAATTGAAATGATTATTGGTTTAAAATCTGATCCTGTTTTTGATAAATTGTTAATGGTTGGATTTGGAGGAACAAATGCAGAAATATTAAAAGATATAGGATTTTTAGCTGTTCCATTAACAAAGGAAGATATTGAAAATGCATTAAAAAATTTGAAACTATATCCAATGTTATTTAAAAGACAGCGATATGCTGTTAAAAAATTTATTGATCTTGCATTTAAAGTTTCAAAATTAAATTTAAAAGAATTAGACTTAAATCCGGTTATTCTCAATAGCAAAAAAGCTGTAATTGTTGATGCAAGAATAGAACCTTAAGAATGAATCTTAGGAATATTTTCGTAAAAATTTTTTCTAAATATACGATTATGAAATAAAAAATATTATATAATATTTCATTAAAATTTAGATAGGATACTCTATAATCTAACATATTAAAGAATAAGTAATCTAAAAATTATAGACTATTAATTTTAACAAGTTTTCCTAAAATCTTTACCATATCTTCAATTTCATCAAAAATAGGTATCTTTTCTTTTATTTTATTAATAACAGGATAAACTCTTGATCCTCCTATAAAACAAAAAACAACAGGTTTTCTTAAATTAATATCTAATATTAAATCAGCAGTTCTTTCAGGTTCTGTCATTTGTTGAGGAGTTAATAAAATTATAAAAAAATCAAAAAAATTTTCTTTTTGTAATATTTCTACAACTTTTTTGTATCTGTCTGCTTTCGCATCACCTAGAATATCTATAGGATTATTCTTACTCCAGGAATCAGGCAATATTAAATTTAATTTATTTTTAACATTTATAGGTATATCAGGTATTTCAAGATTATTTTTTGATAAATAGTCAGTGCACAAAACTCCAGGGCCTCCTGCATTTGTAATAATGCACACTTTTTTTCCAGGATTTTTTATTTTAACATAAGTATCTGCAACTTGAAACAACTCTCTTATAGAATTAACTTCTATAACTCCGCATTGTTTGAAAATACCTTCATAAACTCCTTCTTGAGTTGCTAATGAAGCTGTATGAGAGAGTGCTGCTTTACTTCCTTTTTCTGTTTTTCCAGCTTTTAATGCAATAATAGGTTTTTTACATTTCTTGCAAGTTTCAATAAATCTCTTTCCTCTTTTTTCTAACAAAGACTCAATATACAAAGTTATTACTTCTGTATTTTTATCTTTTGAATAATACTCAATATAATCAGAAAAATCAGTTAATAAAGAATTTCCTAATGAAACAAATCCAGAAAGTTTTATTTTTTTATCTAAAATTGCAGCTCCTATAGCTCCAGATTGTGATAAAAAAGCAATTTTACCTTTTTTAGGAATAATATCTACAAAAGTTGCATTTACATTATTATAAGGATTTATAAATCCTAATGTGTTTGGTCCAAGTAAGTTTATTTTATTTTTCTCACAAATTTTTTTAACTTCTTCTGTAAGCTTGTCATTTCCTGATTCAGAAAACCCTGCGCTAATGATGACTACACTTTTTATTTTAGCTTTAACAATATCTTTTAATACTGTTAATACAAATTTTGCAGGAATAGCTATTATAGCACAATCTACTTTTTCATTTATCATATTCACATTTTTATAAGTTTTATGACCTAAAACATTATCAGAATTAGGATTTATTGGATATGCTTTAATTCCTTTTGATATAAGATTTTTGAAAATAACATTACCAACTTTATTTTCTTCATGACTTGCTCCAATAACAGCAAAACTATTTGCACATATAACCTCTTTAACATTCATAATGTATCTATAATTATTAAGAAACTTATAAACTTTTTTAAATTTAAACTTTTAATTTTAAGTTCTACTCCTTTAATCTTAAAGTATGTATTCAATAAGTTTTTTTATTTATAAAACATCTGTTATTAATTTCTTTTTTTAAAATATTTTAATCTTTTATAAGAAATTTGATATTTTAATTTTTTTATTATATATTCTAAATTTTTATTTTTTCCTTTTCTTTCTATTAATTTTTTTTATTGACACTTTTCTTCTTTTATCCTTTTTGAAAATATAAAATGATATTACAGCAATAATTAATATTAATATTCCAATAACAATTTCAATAGAATAAGTATTATCACTTTTCGGTTTTCTTTAGAATGATAATTCCATGCTTCTATTTTGTTTCTATCTTCTAAAGTAATTTTTGATATTGTTTCAAACATTTCAGGTGTATGACAAATTCCTGATTCTTTTCCATAGAATAAACAACAAACTTTTCCATTAGAACAATCTTTATTTGTAGAGCAAATATCACTTAACGTATAACTGTTCATTACAACTTTACCAGTAATTCCTATTCCAACAAGAATCATTCCGAAAAGTCCTAAAATAATTCCAGAGATGATGAAAATCTTTTCAAATTCAACCATTATAAGTTTTTAAATTTACACTTCTTTTTATATCAATTAAACATTTTATAATATATAAATATTACTCATACTAACTTTAAAATAAATTACAGATTTTTTATAAAAAGAATTTTTGAAAATTAAGTATTTTATTTATTAATTAAGAAAAATATTAATTATAATATTTTTTTACTTAAAAGAATTAAACTTTAATAAGATTTTTATATATTTAAAGTAAATACCTTTATTTTAATCTATATCCACATTCAGGACAGAATTTTTCTACTCCTTCAAGAATTTTTCCACATTGAGGACATTTTAATTCTTCTTTTCTTCTTTCAATAACAGCTTTGTATCCTGATTTTCCAGAAACAATTTTACCTAATATTACAGCCATATTTGGATCATCTTGATATTTTCTTAAATCTAAACAACTTCCCATTTGAAATATTACCTTTTTTATTATTAAATTATTATATATAATTGAAGTTTAAAAATAATATTAGTTTTTAAATCTTATGAACTTGAAGAGTACTATAGACAAGATTTCTTTGTGCTTCAGCTTGACTTTTTAAACGTTTTTTAATTTTATTATTAAATTTAGGCTTGTTATCTTCTAATTCGTATTTTTTTTTCTGTAAATTATATTTTACAACATCCATTAAATAAGCATTAAAATCACTATTCCAGATATAAGCTGATTCAAAATTTTGTAAAGGTAAGTTATATGCAATTGATTTTAATACTCTTACAATTGTTTCTGGAGCTTCGCTATATCCTGTTTTTAATTTATCTGAAGAAATCATTGTTTCAATTGCTATATCTTTTAATTCTCTTTTAAACCTATCTTGGAAAAATCTTTTTTTAGCTTTTGGAAATACATTATACAATTTATATAAATTTCCTTTCGAATTTTTAATCGTAATACTTTCAAATAAATAAATAGGAGTATGATGTTCACCTAATATCGGTATTTTTTCAATGTTTTTATAAGTAATAGAACCAATTTTTTCTCTTACTTCTGGGTTGTTGTTTAATATTTTTGCAATTAGTTTTGCTGCTCTAAATCCATCAACTGTTGGAGATCCTATTTTATCATATTGAGTTGCTTCAAATTCTTTTGCAGCTAAACACAAAGGCCCTACTGGATTTGATAAAATCCAAAGATTGCCATTATATCTTCGATTCTTAAGCTCTTTACAAAACTTTTCAAGTTTTGTTAGTGTTTTTGTAAATAAAATATGATAAAAATTTTCAGATCCTCTTCCTCTTATTGTTCCAGAATTAGAATAATTGATGTGAGGTCCAGAAGCAAAAAAAATAAATTCAGTTTCTTCAATTTTTTCTAAAAAAGAATCTAAACTATTATGAGTGTTAAATCTGTTTTGATTTTTCATTTCTTCAAGGTCTAAAACTCTTTCAATAGCTTTATAAGAAAAATCTCCATTTTCAGGTTTTTTACCTATTGATTCACTAGCTGATGAAGAATACAAGTCAACATATGCCCAATTTTCTCTTTTTAAAGCTCTTAAAATTTCTTGTGCAAATTTTCCACCTCCATATATTTTCAAATTAATCTTTCTATGTTTTTCATTAACTTCTAAACTATTTTTATTAAATTCTTTAAAAGATTTTAGATTGAAATTTTCCATATTATTTATTACATACTCTTACACTATACTTTAAGAAACCTCTTATCTTTAAAAGACCAAAAATCAAAACTAATAATTATTTATAAATCTAATCATTTTTAAATAAAATATATTATCAAAAATATATTTTATATAATATATTTTTTTAAAAATGATTCAAAAATAAATTTAATGAAAAAACATTTAGAAAATGAAAGATATTAAAGAATTTCTAAATTCACTTGGATTTAGTAAAAATGAAACCCTTATTTATATTACATTGTTAGAAACAGGAGCATCTTCTGTTCAAACGATATCTGATAAAACTAAAATTCATAGAACTAACATATATGATGCTTTAAAAAAATTAGTAAATCGAGGTTTAATATATGAAATTGATGCAGAAAAAAAATTATTTTCATCAAAACCTCTCAAAAGTTTAAAAGATTTTTTAAAATTTAGAGAAGCTGAATTAGATGAAATTATTAAAAATTTTGAGTTAAAAAAAATTCAAAAAAAAGAGGATATAAAGTTTAAAGTTTCTAAAGGTGTTTTTGCTTTAAGAGAAGCTATTAGCAGCTGGTTAGATTTAAAAGAAACTATTAATGTTTTTGGAATACCTGGAAAAGCTCCTGAAATTATAGGACCTATGTTAAAAAAGTTTCATAACACTAGAATAAAAAGAAAAATATTAATGAGACATATATATAATGCAAGTGCAATAGATAGAGTTAAGTTCTTAAATAAATTAAATTATACTGAAGCAAGAGTATTACCTAAAAAATATGATTCTAATGTAACAACGATAATATGCAAAGATAAAGTTACAATATTTCTTTGGGATGATGATGTAACTGTAATTGAAATGCAAGATATTGAAATAGCAAAAACATATAAAAATTATTTTGAAATTTTATGGAGAAAAGCAAAAAAAATTAAATAAAATTTACTAATCTATAAACAAAATTTATAATAGCTATAGTATTATTCAAAAGATAAAAATTAATTATAGAATTTATAAATAACACCCCTTTTTCCCATTTAAAAGGTTTAGTCTAATTCTATTTCATTTTCCTCGTAAAGTTGGTCAAAATTCGCACCTTCATCATCAATTTCTTCTTCAATAACTGATTCATTTTTTAAATTACACCATTCATCAAAATATCTAGATAATCTATTTTTCATTTTTTCCTCCTAATTTTATTTATATTTAGGATTAACAATTATTGATTAATAGAATACTTTATAAAAAATTGCTGTATCAAATTAGACAACAAATAACCGAAATATTAAGTTATTATAAATCCAGAGAATAAATTAAACTAATTTTTAATTTATTTTAAAGTATTATGATTTAAATTTCCTCTGTCTCTTTCAGCTTCAAGTATTCTTTTTATAGCAATAACATAAGCTGCAGTTCTCATATCTATTCTTTCTTCATTTTCTTTATAAAAATTATAAACTTTTTCAAAAGAATTTGTAATCATCTCTTCTAATTTATTTGTTAAGTAAGAGTCTTCAAATATGTTTCCAGTTCTATTTTGAACCCATTCAAAATAACTTCCAACAACTCCTCCTGAATTTGATAAAATATCAGGAATTACTAATATTTTTTTATTAAACAAAATATTATCTGCTTCGCTTGTTATAGGGCCGTTAGCAAGTTCTAAAATAAATTTTGCTTTAATTTTTTCTGCATTTTCATTTGTAATTTGATTTTCAAGTGCTGCTAAAATTAATAAATCAACATCTAATTCTAATAATTCTTTATTTGAAATAATTTGAATATTATCAGTTTTCAAATCAATAACACTTTTTTGGTTTTGTTTAAGATTTTTTATATCTTTAATATTTAATCCGCTATTATTTAATATTCCACCTTTACTGTCGCTTACTGCAACAATCTTATAATTTTCATTAAATAACATTTCAGCAATAAAACTTCCCGCATTTCCAAAACCCTGAATTGCAATTTTAATATTTCTTGAAACTTTTTCCTTTTCAAAAAATCTCTTTAATACAATAAATCCTCCTTTTGATGTTGAATCTTCTCTTAATCTAATTCCTCCTAAAGAAATAGGTTTTCCTGTAATCATACCAGGTTCATGTTTTCCTGTAATTTTTTCAAATTCATCTAACATAAAACCCATTATTTTTGAATTAGTATAGACATCAGGAGCTGGAATATCAATATCTTGACCTAAAAATTTATAAAACTCTCTTATATAAGCTCTTGATATTTCTTCAATTTCTTTTTCATTTAATTCTTTTGGATTTACTTTAACTCCACCTTTTGCTCCTCCAAATGGAAGTCCTGCTAATGAGTTTTTCATACTCATAAAAAAAGATAAGGATTTTACTTCATCTTCTGAAACATTAGGATGATATCTTATACCTCCTTTTCCAGGACCAAGAGAATTATTATGTATGATTCTATAAGCTTCATATTTTTTTCCATTTATATTTAAAATAGCTCTTTTAATCTGTTTATAAGACATAAGAATATTTTTTTCTTCTTCTGATATATTCGTAAATAAAGAAATTTTGTTTAATAAAATTTTAATATTTTCAAAAATTTCCATTTTATGGAAATTTATTTCAAGTTTATTAATTTTGTTATAATAATGTATTTACATTATTTATGTTGTATTCTAGATTTAGAATTTTAATTTTTTTATAATTTAAAACCTGTTAATGTCACATACACATTAATAGTAACTTTTTTAAATTATTCTAACTTAATCATATCATTATACTATAACATGAATAAATTACATCCAGGAGCAAGATGGTTATTTAGACTTCAAGCATATTATTATTTAATTCTTCATGGAATTTTAATTATATTTTTTGGAATTTTTATTGCTCGTTTAGGATTTTTTATAAGTATTTTATTTTATATATCTTTTATAATAATCTTTGGAGAGATATATTCAAGAATGTCTTATAATAGATATTTATATGAGATTAATAATGAATATATTAAAATTGAACATGGAATAATCTGGAAAAAATATACTTCGATACCTTATGAAAAAGTTCAGAATGTAGATATAAAAAGAGGAATAATTGCTAGAATGTTTGGTTTTTCAACTGTAGAGATAGAAACTGCAGGTCAGTCAGAAATGGACATAGAATATTATAGATCTATATTTGTAAGAAGAGGATACACTCCCTACAAAAGTGAAGGGCATTTACCAGCAATAGATATTAATGATGCAGAAAAAATAAGAAAATTTATCATAAAAAAGATTAAAAAAACTGATAAAAAAAATTCAGGTTTATAGATTTTATTTTTTAAATAATTATAACTTTAAAATATTTTTTATAAAACTATTCTAAAAACCTATTTAAAAAATTTTTAAAAAAATTAAAAAAACGCCGCTACTGGGAATCGAACCCAGGAACCCAAAGGGCACGGATTTTTGCAAAAATTGTAATTTTGAACTTTTAATTTTTAGCAATCCGTTGCTCTACCACTGAGCGATAGCGGCTTTTAATTTAATAAACATTCATTTGACTATATTCTATCTATTTTATATATATTTAATAATAGTTTAAATTATTAATTATTATATACTATTTATATATTATTAATTAATTTTTTATATATTAATATGTAAAATAAATATTTAATTTTTAAAAAATTAGCAAGAAATCTAGCAAGAAATTCTGGCCTTTTTAAGGGGCAGATGAATTGCTCATGATTAACACCTCTTCTCTAAATTATTTATTTCTAGATTTATTATAAAAAATGAACTTGATTTTAACTTATTGAATACTTTAATGTAGTTAGAACTTTCTTATAATTAATTGATTTGTTCAAGCAGAAGTTGTAAGAACCTATTTGAGAAATCTAAAAAAGAGCATCACGAAAACCTATACCTTTAGGTGTAGTAGGATGTCATATTTAAGAAATTCTATATCATTTTCTAATTTTCTTGTATAAATTTTCTTGTATATATTCTATTTTGTGTGGTTATTTAATATTTAAGAAAAGTTTTTTATAATAAATTAAAGCAACATAACTACAAAATAATAAAGACATAGAAAAAATTTCTATAATCCAGACAATGTCAAATTTTTTAATTGAAAATTTTATTTCTGTTTTATCTAATGTTTTATTTTTAATCTTAATAATTTTGTTAAATTCATTTCTATTTTCATTAAACTTTAAACTATCTGTGTTACTATTTTCTAAATTTAAGTTATTGTTTTTATTTAAATTTATTTTATTATTTTGATTATTTTTATTTATTTGTTCTGAAAATGTGTTTGAGGAATCTTCATCATTTAAGTTATTATCTAATAAATTATTATCAGATAATTCATTGTTTTGTTCTTCTTCATCACTTTCAATATCATTATAATCTTCTTCATACTCTTGATCATTTTCTTGATAAGAGTCATTGCTAGTGAAATTAATTAAATAATGAGCGTTAGGATTTGTTTGATTTTTAGTTGAATTTGGATTTATAGTTATTTTTATTTTTGGTGAAATTCCTGTTACTAATGAATTTTCTGCACTAATAATAAATACACTTAAAAAGATTAATATTATAAGACCTAAAAATATAAAATCTTTTTTTCCTCTCATTTTTAGGATTATCAACAGAATAAGATGTATATAAATCTAATTTACTACTATAAATTAATGAACTTCAACCTCTATTAATTTTTAGAATCAAATAATTTAAAAACTTTATTTTATTATAATACTATAAAATTATATATATTTTAAAAAAGAGGAAAAAATAATGATAAATAAGAAAAAACAATATATTCTTTGGTTTGATGAACTTGGAATTGAAGATGTTCCTTTAGTAGGTGGAAAAAATGCTTCATTAGGTGAAATGTATCAAGAACTTACTAAAAAAGGAGTTAAGATTCCAAATGGCTTTGCAATAACAGCCTATGCTTATAGATATTTTATTGAAAAAGCAGGTATTAAAACAAGGATAAAAGAAATTCTTTCTGATCTTGATACAAAAAATTTAAAAAATCTTTCAGAAAGAGGTCATAGAGTTAGAGAAACTATTTTATCTGCTGAACTTCCTGAAGATTTAAAAAATGAAATAGTGAAAGCTTATATATATCTATGTAAAGAGTATGGTCTGAATACTGATGTTGCAGTAAGAAGTTCAGCAACTGCAGAAGATCTTCCAGATGCAAGTTTTGCAGGACAACAGGAAACTTTTTTAAATATTCGTGGAGAACATGCTCTTCTTGATGCTTGTAAAAAATGTTTTGCTTCTTTGTTTACAAATAGAGCAATTTCTTATCGTGCAGATAAACATTTTGATCATTTTAATATTGCATTATCAATAGGTGTTCAAAAGATGGTAAGAAGTGATCTTGCATGTTCTGGAGTAATGTTTTCTATTGATACAGAAACAGGTTTTCCAGATGTAGTTTTTATAACAAGTTCATATGGTTTAGGAGAAAATATTGTGCAAGGTGCGGTAAATCCAGATGAATTTTATGTTCACAAGCCAACTTTAAAAAAAGGTTTTAAACCAATAATCTACAAAAGATTAGGAGAAAAATCCATTAAAATGGTTTATAGCAATGAAGGAATAAAAACAACAAAAAATGTTTCAGTTCCAATAGAAGAAAGAAAAGTTTTTTCTTTAAATGACGATGAGATTCTTCTTCTGGCAAAATGGGCATGCATAATAGAAGATCATTATTCAAAAAAAGCAGGAAAATTCAAACCTATGGATATGGAATGGGCAAAAGATGGAAAAAATAATGAATTATATATAGTTCAGGCAAGACCTGAGACAGTTCAAAGTCAAAAAGACAGAAATATATTAGAAGAATATGTTTTAAAACAAAAAGGAAAGATTATTGTTGAAGGTGCAAATGTTGGTTCAAAAATTGCAAATGGAAAAGCTAATGTGATAAAAGATGTTTCTGGAATAAATGCTTTCAAAAAAGGAGAAATTTTAGTAACAGATATGACAGACCCTGATTGGGAACCTATAATGAAAATTGCATCTGCAATTGTAACAAATAGAGGAGGAAGAACTTGTCATGCTGCTATAATTTCACGAGAACTTGGAATTCCATGTATAGTTGGAACAAATAATGCAACTCAAAAAATTAAAACAGGTCAAAATATTACTGTTAATTGTAGTGAAGGAGAAAGAGGTTTTGTTTATGATGGTTTGTTAAAATTTCAGATTATTAAACATAATTTAAAAGATATTCCAAAAACAAAAACAAAAATAATGATGAATATAGGTTCTCCTAATTCTGCATTTGAACAAAGTTTTATTCCTAATGATGGTGTCGGTCTTGCAAGAGAAGAATTTATTATTAATTCTTATATACAGATACATCCTGAAGCATTAATACATTTTGATTCATTAAAGGATAAAAATGTTAAAAAAGAAATAGAAGAACTAACTTATGGTTATAAAAATAAACCGCAATATTTTGTTGATAAGCTTGCAGAAGGAATTGCAATGATTGCAGCTGCATTTTATCCAAAAGATGTTATTGTTAGAGCTTCTGATTTTAAAACAAACGAATATGCAAATTTGATAGGAGGAAAAGAATTTGAACCAAAAGAAGATAATCCTATGATAGGATGGCGAGGAGCATCAAGATATTATAAAGAAGGATATAAAGATGGATTTATTTTAGAATGTAAGGCATTTAAAAAGGTTAGAGATGAATTTGGTTTAACAAATGTTAAAATAATGATACCTTTTTGTAGAACTGTGGAAGAAGGTAAAAAAGTAATAGAGATTATGGAAAAACAAGGTTTAAAAAGAGGTAAAAATGGACTTGAAATATACGTTATGTGTGAAATTCCTTCTAATGTGATATTAGCAGATGAGTTCTCAAAAATATTTGACGGTTTTTCAATAGGCAGCAATGATTTGACACAATTAATTTTAGGTCTTGATAGAGATAGCCAGATTGTTTCAGATATTTATGATGAAAGAAATGAAGCTGTTAAAATAATGATAAAACAAGTTATTGAAAAGGCGAAAAAAAATCATAAAAAAATAGGAATTTGCGGACAAGCTCCAAGCGACTTTCCTGATTTTGCAGAATTTTTAGTAGAGTGTGGAATAGATTCAATATCTTTAAATCCTGATACAGTTATTAAAACAAGAATTAAAATAGCAGAAAAAGAAAAAAAACTACGTGAAAAATAATCTCTTAATCTTTTTTATAAAATATCAGAAATAAAAACGATAATCAAAAAATAGGTTTATTATAAAAGTATTTTTACTATACATTCAATTCTCCAAGTTAAAATTGAAAATATTTTTTCTAAATCTTTAGTAAGTAAGAAATCCAAATTTTTTTTAAAGGACAGATGAATTCGCAGTATCTCTAACTAAATATATAAAGAATAAGGAGATAATTCCTTGTTTTACGCAATATTAAAATACTAGAGACACTTTCAACTTTAATGGATGTAATAGAAATCATATATTCTTACAATTCATTATATAATTTAATTTTAAATATTAAAATTATTCTAACTTTTTTACGAGTTATTTCATAATATTATTAAAAGAATATGAAATAATAGGAGAATAGTAACAATGATAATTTCTGTAACTAATTTACTATGTTAGTGAATTATAAATAAAAATATTATTAAAATTATATATTATAATGCTTATTTTATATTACTAAATTATTTTTAAACTCATTAGTTTATTCATTAATTATAATCTTTATTGTAAGGAGGTTGAAAAATGAGGTTAAAAATAATATTATCAATTTTTTTGATATTTTTAGCATTAGAATTGATTAGTTTTGGAGTTGTTAATGCTGAGGCAATTAGACCTGCAAATCAAGAAAATTTGAATAAAGGTTATATGCCTTTACAAGGTTCATCTTACAGTTCAAGCGGTTCTCAGAGTCATGACAAACCTTCAGATATTAGGCCAGCTCCACAAACAACAGACAGAGGTGTTGGAGAACAAATTAGACCTGCAAATCAGATAGATCTTCAAAAAGATTTTAAACCAAGTGAAGGTTCAGACTACAGTTCTGGTATAGACGGACAACAGAATGCTAAAATATCAATGTATGTTGTTTTAAATCCGCAAAGTAAGACAGAATTTGTTCTTAATGAAACAACAAATGAAACAGAAGAAGTTATTGTTACTTCTGATGCATCTGGTTCAGGTTCTTTTGTGCTTGACGAACTTGCTAATAGTTTAAGCTTTAATATCTCTTATCAAGGCTTATCATCAAATGAAACATCTGCTACAATAAATAGAATATTTAACAATACAGTTGAAACTCTTTATGTTTTGCCTTTAGGACAAAAGAAAATTGGCATATGGACATATGATCAGTGTTTGGAATTAGATATAAAAAATGGTTTAACTTATATAGATATAAAATCAATTCTATTTCCAGCAGGAGAACTTAAAGGCGAAATTTTAATGATATAATTTTTGTTTTATTTTTATATTTTTTATTTTATTTAATTTTTAGTTTATCTTACTTACATATAAATAATAATATATAGCTAAGATATAAGGAAAATTTTTTAGTTTTAATTACTTAAAATATTTTTTCTTTTTAACTTAATAAGAAATAAAGTTTTTAAGGAAAAAATTTAAGAAAATCTTTATTAACTATAAACATCTATTCATATTTTAAATAATATAAAATAATCAAATTTATAAATAATAATTTTCTTTAAACTTTATGAGTGAAGAGCAAATTTTAACAGAGGAGAAAAAAAGAAAATCTAAAAAAATAAGCAAAAAAGCAAATATATATAGTTATTTAGCTAAAAAAATAATTTATTTTCCTTTATTAAGAAATTCTTTAATTAAAATGCTTGAAAATAAGATGTATCAAGAAGCAGTGGTTAATTGTAAAGATCATCCAAAAAAAGTTCAAGAAAGAAAAATACAATATTTATCAGCATTATTATCATCAGGAATAAGAAATTTTGATAGAGGATATATCTCTAAAGAATTCATAAATCGAGCATTTGATACTTTAATAAAATTCGGATTTACTGAAAAAGAATTATTAAGAGAAATTGTTGATAAATTCAAAGAAAAATACGGTCAATTACCTCCTACTTTTATAGTTCTATCTCCTACACAAAAATGTAATCTTTCTTGTATAGGATGTTATGCATCTTCAAACTTCAACTCTGCTGCTTTTTTGCCGTATGAAATAGTTGATAAAATTGTAGATGAAGTTTATAATGAATGGGCAAATAGATTTTTTGTAATTTCAGGAGGAGAACCATTAATGTATAATGATAATGGAAAAACTTTATTTGATGTATGGGAAAAATATAAAGATATGTTTTTTTTGTTTTTTACAAATGGAACTCTAATTGATATAGATACAGCAAAAAAACTTGCAAGAGTTGGAAATGCAACTCCTGCAATATCTATTGAAGGTTATGAAAAAGAAACTGATGAAAGAAGAGGTAAGGGAACTTTTAAAAAAATTCTCGAAGCAACAGAGAATTTAAAAAAAGTAGGAGTTCCTTTTGGAGTTTCAGTAACAGTAACTAAGAAAAATTTTGATTTATTAAAAGAAGAAAGTTTTTATGATTTTTGTTTTAAAGAACTTGGAGCTAGCTATATGTGGATGTTTCAATTGATGCCTATAGGAAAAGCTACATGTGTAAAAGAACTTATGATTACACCTGAACAAAGAGTGGTATTATTCAGAGTATGGGAAAAAATGCTTTCAGAAAAAAAATATCCTGTAGGAGACTTTTGGAATTCAGGACCGCTTTCTGATGGTTGTATTGCTTATGGAAGAAATGGCGGTTATTTATATATTGATTGGAACGGAAATATTCCTCCATGCGCATTTGTTCCATTTTATGAAGATAATATAATAGAACTATATTCAAAAGGAAAAAAATTGTCAGATGCACTTTTTTCTAAACTGTTTATTAATGGAAGAAAATGGCAACAGGAATACGGTTTAAGTCACACTAATAATCCAGGTAATTGGCTTATGCCTTGTTCAATAAGAGATAATTGGAAAACTTTTAAAAAATATGTTTTAACTGAAAATTCAAAACCAGAAGATTCTGCAGCAAAAGAATTTATTGAATCAAAGGAAATAGATAAATTATTAGAAGAATTTGACGACAATTTAGAAAAACTCACGAGACCTATTTGGGAAAATGAATATTTAGATAAGGATTCTAATAAATCTTATAATAAAATTTAATTAATATGGTTAATAAAAATAGTTTTATTTATACAGAAGAAAGTATAACTCTTATTTCAGGAGCAATAATAAAAAGAGCAATCGATGATATAACTTTGTATAGCCCGGATACTTTAGAATATCAACGTGCAATAAAATGGCTTTGTCATAATGGAAAAAATGGTTATTATATATCTTTTAATATGATATGCGAGGCATATGAAGTAGAACCTTCTTTTTTAAGAAAAAAAATATATAATTTACCAAAAGTGAATAAAAAATTAAAAAAAATTGGAATTTTAGAAGAACTATTAAAAATGAATACTATTGATTAGTTATAATCTTTAATTCTTTATATTTTTATTTATATACAAACTTTATAATTTTTTTAAAATAATCTTTTTCAATTAATAAAATAATATAACTAATTTATTAATTTTAAAATATTTATAAATAAATATTTTTATTTTTATAATTTTGGAAAAATAGTTTTTCTTTTTATAAAAAACCTGTAATTTTTAGTTTGTTTTATTAAAGATTATTTTTAAGTATTTAACTATGTCAGGATACATTTTTTCACAAAATCCATGCATACAAGATTTATCATCATATATACTGAAATTTTTAGGTTCATTAGCTTTGTTAAAAGTTTTTTTTGCTGATTCTAATGTAACAACACTATCGTTTACAGAATGTAACATAAAAAAATAGTTTGGAGAAATTCTATCAACATAATTATCAGGATCAATTGATAATAAATATGTGCTGTAAGGTGCATAAGGGTCATATTTAAAATCAAATCCAGAAGAACTTACTACAATTACTCCTTTTATTCTTTTGTCAATTCCACCAGCAATTATACAATATCTTCCTCCCATACTTTCTCCAACTAAGGCTATATTATCTTTGTCAACACCTTTTATATTTTTTAAAACATCATAACTTCTTAAAATATCATAAACTGATAAATGCTGAATAGGCTCTTTTCCACTAGAAAACATTTTATAATCATCATCTAAATTTAAATAAATTCCTCCTGTTTCACCAATACCTCTTTGATCAATTACAAGAACGGAATATCCTGAATTTGCAATAAATCTTGCTATATCAATTCTTTTTTCTTTTTCAACACCTCCTCCTGGTGCAATAACAACTCCTGGAACTGAATAATCTTTTTTGGGTAAGAATAATAAACCATAAATTTTTGTTTCATCCTCTAAAAATTTTTTTGTGTAAAAACTTATGTTATAAATGCTATAATTAAAATTTTCTTCTCTTAAAATTAGGTTATATTTTACTTTTCCTCTATCTTTGGAATAATATATTCTATTTCCTTTAATGGAATAATTATCTTTATCATTTTTATAAAAATAAAAAAATAGCGTAATTATTATAACAAATATTAAGATTGTTAAAATAAAGAAACTTATTTTCTTTTTCATATCCTTTTATGTTTATTTAGATATTTTAATTTTACTTTTATTAAATATAGAAACTTTAAATTTATTTTAATAAAACATAAGAAATAATTTTTTATAGCGGGGGCAGGATTTGAACCGTGCGACCTCCGGGTTATGGGCCCGGCGAGAACTCCAAGCTTCTCCACCCCGCTATAAATATTATATAAATTCAAAATATAAAAACCCTTTTAAACTTAACTGTCTATTTTTTAATTATGGTAAAAGTTCTTGGAATTGATGAAGCAGGAAGAGGTTCAGTTATAGGACCTTTAATTATTGCAGGTGTAATGATTCATGATGGAAAGGAAGCAGAACTTGGTGCTGTTAAAGACTCCAAAATTTTACAACATAAAAAGAGGATAGAATTAAATCATATGATTCAATCTCACTCAGAATTTATGATTATTGAAGTTTCTCCTAAAGAAATTGATGAAGCTGTTGATTCATTAAATAAAAAAATGAATTTAAATTGGCTTGAAGCTCATAAACAGGCTGAAATTATAAATAAAATGAAACCAGATATTGCAATAATTGATTGTCCAAGTCCTAATTGTAAAAAATATACTGAATATTTAAGAAATTTATTGAGTGAAGATTTAAAGAGAATAAAATTAATTGTTGAGCATAAAGCAGATGTAAATTATCCTGTTTGCAGTGCAGCATCTATAGTTGCAAAAGTTAAAAGAGAAGAAGAAATAGCAAAACTAAGAGAAAAATACGGAGAAATAGGCCCAGGTTATTCTTCAAATCCAATAACTCGAAAATTTATAAAAGAAAATTGGGAAAAACATCCAGAAATTTTTAGACACACTTGGGTTACTTTTAAAAATCATGAAAAAGCTAAAGCACAAAAAACTTTATTATAGTAAATTTTTATATTCTATTAATTTGAAAGATTACATAATTATAATTTATAAACATTAATCGTCCTTAATTTAACAATTAAAATTCTAAAAAAATTGATTTATTTGAATGAAAAAAACATAAAAATTTATTTTATCTTTATTAAAAACTTATTTATTTTTCATATTCAAATAACCTTTAAAAATATACTTTTTCTAAAATATTTATGACTTATATTAAAAAACTGGTTATGAAAGGTTTTAAAAGTTTTGCAAGAGAAACTATAATAAATTTAGATAGACATATGAATTGTATAGTAGGACCTAATGGTTCAGGTAAAAGCAATATAACTGATGCTTTATGTTTTGTTCTTGGAAGATTATCGATAAAAAGTATAAGGGCTGCAAAAGCTGCTCATTTAATATTTAGCGGAAATAAACACTATAAAGGTGCAAATTACGCTTTAGTAGAAATTGTTTTAGACAATAGTGACAAAACTTTTACTTTAGATAAAGAAGAAATTTCTATACAAAGAATACTAAAAAAAAGCGGTCAGAGTGTCTATAAGATCAATGGTGAAGTAAAGACAAGACAAGAAGTTCTTGAATTATTAGGACAAGCAGGAATAGATCCACATGGTTTTAATATAATCCTTCAAGGAGAAATAGAAAGATTTGTTAAAATGCACGGAGAAGAAAGAAGGAAGGTAATTGAAGAAGTTGCAGGAATTTCTATCTATGAAATGAGAAAAGAAAAATCATTAAAAGAACTTGAAAAAACAGAAGAAAAACTAAAACAAATTAACGCTATATTAAGAGAAAGAACAAATTATTTAAGAAATCTTGAAAATGAACGAGAACAAGCCTTAAAATTTAAGAAATTAGAGGAAACAGTAAAAAAATGTAAAGCATCTATTATAAGCAAACATATTCATGAAAAAGATAAAGAATTAAATTTAATACTTGATAAAATACACGATAAGAAGAAAGAGATTGACAGAATTGAAATAAAAATAGGAAAAATAAAAGAGGAAATAAATTTATTAAACGAAAAAATAAATAATATTTCGACAAATATATTAAAATCCTCAGGTCTTGAACAAGATAATTTAATTTTAGAAATTTCTAATCTTAAACAAGAAATAGCAGGTTTAGTTGCTAGAAAAGAAAACTTTGAGAATCAATTGTTAGAACTTGATAGAAGAAAAGCTAGTTTAGAAGAGTCTATGAAGGCTTCTGAAAATGAAATCAAAGAAATTTTAAAAGAAAAAGGTAAAAATACAAAAAAAAATCTTTTAGAAAAAAAGAAAAAACTTGAAGAACTTGAAGAAGCCAGAAGACAATTTTTTTTACTAAAATCTAATCTCTCTTCAATAAATAGTCAAATTGAAGATAAAAAAAGACAAATTCAAAGATTAAAAAATGAAAATAATCTTATTTTATCTCAAATAGAATCTTTAGAAAAAGAAATAAAGATAAAAGATTCTCTAGAAAAACATTCAGAAAAAATTGCAGAATTAAAAAATTTAATCGAAAAAAATAAAGATTTTGAATCTAAATTGAATGATATTTTGATAGAAAAATCAAAAGTTTTTGCTATTCAGAATAATATTATTGAAGAATCAAAAAAAGTTATATCACAGGTTGAAAAATTAGATGTTTGTCCACTATGCAAAACTAAAATAACTAAAGAGCATATTGAAGAAGTTATTAAAAAATCAAAAGATAACATAGATTTAGCAAATAAAGTTATAAGAGATACTGAAGAAGAAATAAAAAAAATAAGATTACAATTGAGTGAATTAAAAATAAAGATATCAGGAGATATTTTGGAAGTAAATCAAAGAAATATTGAAATTTTAAAGTTAAATTCTATTGAAGAAAAAAAATTAGAATTGAAAAGAAACAACGAGTTAATAAAACAGTCAGAAGAAGAATTGAAAAATTTAGAGATTAAGAAAAAAAATATTGATTCAAAAATAAGTTTAACTAAATTAAGTGAAGAACAATACGAGTCATTAAAATTAGAAGTTAATGAACTTCAAAGAACAGAAGAAAGAAATCTAGGAATAGAGATTACAGCTAAGCAAAGAGAACTTGAAAGAATAAATCTTGCAATAAAACAAAATTTACGAGACAGAGAGATAATACAAGAAGACTTAATAGATATTAAAGAATCTCTTCAGGAAAAATTAGATCTAGTTGAGAAAAAAGAAAATGAAGAGAATATATTGAAGAAAAAATATCAAAAACTTTTTGAAGAAAAAAATGCACTTCAAGATAAAGTTAGAAGTTTAGAAACCGAGATGATAACTTCTCAAAATGAAAAAAGAATATTAGAGAACGAAATTAATAATTTAATGATAGAAAAAGCTCAGATTAATGCAAAGAAAGAAAGTCTTATTGAAGAAGCAAAAGAGTATGAAGGAATAGAAATAATTTCAATGCCTTTAGATAGATTAATTGAAAAACTAAATGAGACTGAAATTACTTTAGCTAAGCTTGGAACTGTGAACATGAGAGCATTAGAAGTTTATGATCAAATAAAAGAAGAATATGATAAAATCAAAGAAAAAGTTGAACAATTAGAAAAAGAAAAGTTAGAGATTTTAAACGTGATATCTCAAATTGATAGAAAAAAGAAAAAAACATTTATCCAAACATTAAATAAAATAAATGAATTATTTTCGAGAAATTTTTTGCAACTTTCTACAAAAGGAATAGTTATATTAGAACCACAGGATTCAAAAGAAATTTTTAATGCAGGTCTTGATATATCAGTTAAAGTCGGTGGAGGAAAATACTTTGATGTAACATCTTTATCAGGAGGAGAACAAACTTTAGTAGCTTTATCATTAATTTTTGCTATTCAGGAATACAGGCCATATAGTTTTTATATCTTTGATGAAGTTGATGCAGCATTAGATAGAAGAAATTCAGAAAAACTTGCTTATTTATTAAAAAAATATATGAAAAACGGACAATATATTATAATAACTCATAATGATTCAATAATCTCAGAATCAACAAACGTATTATACGGAGTTTCTATGCAAGATGGAATTTCTAAAGTTCTAAGTATACAATTATAAAAATTAATATCAATATATTTAAAAATTTGTATATAATACTCATTTAAAATATAAAAATATTATCTTATTTAAAATTTAATTATGTTATTAAATTATTTATTGTTCTAGAAATATTATTTTTATATTTCTACGAATTTTTAAATAAGAATCTATTTTTTAAATCTAAAAATTGTAGCAAACTTTAAAATCTTATTAATCTTGATTTTTTCATGAAAAAGAGAGTTGAAACAAAAAACATAATAATTTCGATTTTTACATTTTTTATAATACTATTTACATTAATTTTTATTTTATTAATAATAAATTTATCTTCAAAAAATGAATTTAGTGAAAATTATAGAGAGAACTATTTATTTTCAATTTTTAATAATCCTCTAATCTTTATTCAAAAATTTTTTTCATTTGGAAATTTATATCAAGAAGGAGATGTTATAATAACAGGTTATGCTAACCCTTGCAAAGATTCATCTGGAAAACCAAGATTTGAAGGTGTAGAGTGTGATGGATCGATTTTTCTTAAAGAAGGACCGATTAAAAAAGGAGTTTGTAAAAATGGAGAATGTGTTGAATGTCCATTTTCTACACTTCCTTCTGAAGCTAGTGTATATTGCACTAGATGCAAACTTATTGATACAGGAAATGGAAAAAAGCCTTCATTTACTCCGGTTTGGGAGGATTTAGAATGTGGTATTAAAATAGATTTAAAAGGAGGAAAAATACAAAAAGGAATATGTAAAAAAGGTTCATGTTTAGAATGTCCAGAATCAACGCTTCCTAAAAATGCTCATGCATCTTGCGTAAGATGTCAACTAGTAGATGGAGAACCGAAATTTGTTTCTATTGCTGATGGTTATTATAATTGTGGTGAGATAATTAATATACTCGGAGGAAAAATACAAAAAGGAATATGTAAAAAAGGTTCATGTTTAGAATGTCCAGAATCAACGCTTCCTAAAAATGCTCATGCATCTTGCGTAAGATGTCAACTAGTAGATGGAGAACCGAAATTTTCTCCTAGTTATGAAGGTTTGAGTTGTAAAAAAATCGATGGAACTGATTCTAAATGTTTCAGAGGAGCTTGCGGTTTTCAATGTGAACCTTTATGTAATGAATGTCAAGATTGTCAATTAGTACGTGAAAGTTTAAGCGAAATAGAGCCAAAATGTGTTGGAATTCCTAGTAGAAAAGGAATGAGTTGTAAGACAAATCCAGAAAAAGAAAAAAGAGATGGAATATGTAATGAAAAAGGTGAATGTATAAAATCTGATTGTGAAGAAATACCTGAATGTTATACTTGTGATTATTCATCTAGTCCTCCAAAATTAAAAAAATTAGGAGATGGACATTTATGTATAACTTTGGATAACAAAGAGGGTATTTGTATTAATGGAGTTTGCAATATTAAAACATGTGAATTGATGTTTGGAGATAATTTTGTAAATTGTGGAGGGAGATCAAGTGAGTTAAAATGTTGTTATAAAGATAAATGTTGTAGTATGAATATTTTAGGTTTAATAGATATCTCTCTTTGTTGCAGAAAAGACGAAATTTGTAATTTTTTTGAGCCTTTTATAAATCGTCCTTCTATAAAATCACCTTATTGTAAATTAAATGAATGTAAAGAGCCTAAACCGATAAAATGTCCAAGTGATGGTAATAATGTACATATTGTTGCTTGTTGTCCTAAAGAAAAGCCTAAATGCCTAATTTTTGATAAAGAAGTAAAGGTTCCTATATATGGAACTTCTGATAACACTTATAAAACTGCTTCTTGTGGAAAAGATATTTGCGGTTCTGAAGAGACTAAATGTCCATCAGATAAAGAAAATCCATTTGAAGGAGGAGTTTTATGTTGTGATAAATACGAGAAATGTATAATTTCTCCAGTAAAAGAATATCCAATACCTTTATGTATAGCTGATTGTTCAAAAATAAAACCAGGATATTTTTGTTGTCAAGGAAAATCAGGATTTGGAGCAGATTATTCATCAACAGCTAAATGGTGTAAAGATGGATTAGAATTCTGCCATACTAGTAATGGAATTCCTTGGTGTTATCCTATAAAAGATATTAATGGAGAATTGATTAAAACAAAATCAACTTCAATATATTTAATAAGGGAAAAAGATTATATATCTTTAGATGGAATAGGATATGTTATAACTCCTCATATGGAATTTTTAAAAGATATAGAAATTTTATTTAATTATTCATATTATAATTATAACAAACCAGTAACATATAGGTTTAAAGATTATGAAGCTGTTTTAGAATCATGTAATCATACTTTGTTGAAAAATGTTTCTAAAATTATAGGAATTTTTGGAGGTATTATTAATATATCAGATAAAATAATAATGAATATTTCAGAAAATTCTTTAGAAAATTTAACAATGTTTAGTATTCAGGAATATAACTTATCTAATTGTTATAAACTTAATGATCAGGATAATATTTTAAATTCATTATATAATTTAGATTCTTTTTTAGCTCTATCAAGGTTAAATTCTTTTAGTTTATCGCAATCAGAAAATAATGTTTTTTTAGAGAATAATGAAGATAATATTAATTTTATTTCAAACGATAATGCAATTTTTTCAGAAAAAGATGCTAATTTTCAAAATAAATTAAATCCTGAAAAAGTTTCATTAATTAATTTGAAAAATAAAAAATCTTATTTAACTATTTTTATGATATTTATAATAATTCTGTTTATTTTAATAGCAATCTTTCTACTATACAAGCTAAAATTTTTCAAGAAAATTTATTCTTTTAAAATAAAAAAAGAAATTTAATGAAGATTATAAAGGATACTATAAATTCTTTAAAAAATTCGATATTAATGTTTAAATATGCTATTATCTTTTATAAAAAAGTAAAAGAAAGTCTTAACTTCCTGAATTTTAATAATTTTTTACCACATTTATAATATAGATTGTTTTTATTTTTTATATCCATATATTCTATATCTTTTAATAATTTCTAAATATAATAGAATATTAACCCTAATAATCTTACTTTAATCAAAAATTAGCTTCTATTTAAATATTCATTAGAAATTAAAATAATGCATTAATTTTTTTGTTTATTAATTTCTTTTAAAAATTATTTTTTATAAAACTTTATAAGGTAATTATTACTTTTAAAATAATAATAACATGAACAAAAAAATTAATAATATTTATATTTGTAAATTTAATATTTTGTTATATTTATTAATAATTTTATTATTTTTTTTAATTATAAATAATGTAGACGCACAATGCACTCCAAATTTAGTGAATACATCTTGGACAGAATGGAAAAGTTATACTGTTTGTAATTCTTCAAATTTGATTAGCCAATATAGAACATTAATAGAATACGATAAAAATAATTGTTTACCGAATAAGACTTATATTCAAAGAAGAGTAATAAACTGTAATATAGAAAATTCTCTTATACAAAAATTAAAAAAATATAACTTACTAATATTTTTTATATTAATACTTTTAATAATTTTTTTGTTTCTGTTGATATTCTTAGTAAGATTTTTGAGAGAAAAAAAGAAAAATTATGCAATTAGTTACCCAGTAAAATCTCAATCTATTTTTAAAAAAATTAAAGATAGTTTTTTGAATTATCTGGAAAATAGAAGGGTTTTAAGAGAAAAACGTAGACTTGAAAGAGAAAAACTTATGTTAGAACGTTCTGAAGAGAAAAAAAGAAAAGAACAGGAAAGATTAAGATTAGAAGAAGAAAAAAGACAAGAACTTTTGAGAATTAAAAAAATTGAAAATGAGAGATTAGCAAGAAAATTAGAAGAAAAAGCAAAAAAACAAGCGGAATATGAAAAACTAAAAAAAGAAAGAATTCAAAAGAGAAAAGAAGCATTTGACAAACTTAAAAAACAGATTGTATCGCCTTTTATAAGCTTGAAAGAAAGGATTAATAAATATAAGTTAGAAAAAAGGAGATTAAGAGAAGAAAAGGAGAAAGAGAGAAAGAGACAGGAAAGACTTAAAAAATTACGAGAAGAAAGAGAAAAGAGAAGAATTGAAGAGCAATTAAGATTAGAAAAAATAAGACTTGAAAAAGAAGAAAAAGAAAAACAAAGAAGACAAAGAGAAGAAGAAGAGCTTGCAAGAAAATTAAAGAGGAGATTGGAATTAGAAAAATTAAAATTCGAGGCAGAAAAGCTAAAAAAAGAAAGAGATGAAGAAATAAGAATTGAGAGAATAAAAAGAGAACAGGAAAGATTAAGAAAACAAAAAGAAGAACAAGAAAGATTAGAACTTGAAAAATTAAAAAGAGAAAAAGAAGCTGAAAAAATTAGGTTAGAAGCAGAAAAATTAAGAATTCAAAAAGAAATTATTGAAAATAGAAAAAAAGAACAGGAAAGATTAAGAAAACAAAAAGAAGAAGAAAGAAAAATTAGAGAAGAACAAATTAAAAAAGCTAAAGAAGAAGAATTAAGAAAAAAATTAGAATATGAGAAAAAAAAGAGAGAGGAGTATGAAGAAAAAGAAAAGAAGATTTTAGAGGAAAAAATAAAAATACAAAGAGAAAAAGAAGAAAGAGAACGTGAGAGAGTAATAAGAGAACTAGAAGAAAAAGCAAGAATATCTGCTGAATTAGAAAAAAAATTAGAAGAAGAAAGAATTAAAAAAGAAAGAGAAAAACTTATAAAAGAGATTGAAAAATTAAAAAGACAAAAAGAAGAGGAGCTTAAATTAGAGAAAGAAAAACAAGAAGAAGAAAGATTAGAAAAAGAGAGGCTGTTAAAGGAAATTGAGAAGATAAAACAAAAAAGAGAAGAAGAAAGACAAAAATTATTAAAGGAGTTAGAAGAAAAAGCAAGAATAAAAGCAGAGCAAGAAAAAATATTAGAAGAAAGAGAAAGATTAAAAATAGAAAAAGAAAAAGATTTTGAAAGAATAAAACAAAAAGTTCAAATAGAAACAAAGATATTTGAAATTAATAATCTTATTTCAGAGGGTTATAAATTTTTGGAACAAGATAATATAAATGGAGCAATAGAATCCTATAAAAAATTAAAAGATATTTATGATGCTAATTTAGATTCAGATAGATCAATATATAATAAAATAATTAATTTTTATAATAAACTTGAAAATTATTCAATGATTAAAAAACAAAAAATGTTTTCAAATTATTCTAATTTACCCAATTTACAAACTAACCCTAATTTAAATAATTATAATTCTCTATATTCTGTTAATGAGGAAAATATAAAAGAAATAAATTATCTATTAGTAGAAGCTGAAATAGCTTTATCTAATAATGACATAGCTTCAGCAAAAGAGTTTTATAATAAGATAAGTAATATTTATGACCCTAAAAATGATCCTGATAAAGAAATTTATAAAAAGATTTTGAATTTACATAACAAAATAAGTAAATATTTATATTAATCTAAAATAATAAAAAATATTAATAGTGATTGTTAATAACAATTATTTTATAAAGTATATATTCTTAAAAAATTAGTTTTATTTATTTTTTTATGGATTTAATAAAAAGGTTAATAATATTTACTACATTAATTTTAATTTTAGCTTTGCTTTCAATATACTGGCCTTACATTACAGGCAAACTTGTTTTAAATAAAGAAGATACATATTATCAAAAAGAGTCTGCTATACTTAAAAGTGTTGTTGACGGAGATACAATAAAGGTCATTTTGAATAATAAAGAAGAAATTATCAGATTATTAGGAATTAATACTCCTGAGAAAAAAAATCCTTATAGTGGTGAAGCAACAAATTTCTTAAAACAATTTGAGAATTCTTCGATAGAATTATTAAGAGATAAAGAAGATGTTGATAAATACAACAGAAAATTAAGATATATTTTTTACAACGATAGAATATTAAATGTTGAAATTTTAGAAAACGGTTTTGCTACTAGTTTTATGATTAAGGGATTAAAATATGAAGAAAAATTAAGAATTGCTGAAGATTTTGCGAGAAATAATAAAATTGGTTTATGGAAAGAATCAAAAGATATTTGTGCAAAATGTATCAAGTTAATAAAATTAGATCCTTTTGAAGATTATTTTATAATAAAAAATATTTGCAATTTTGAATGTGATTTAAAAGGATGGTTAGTTAAAGATGATGCTAATCATTTTATAAAACTAAGCTATCTTCAAGCAGGTCAAGAACAAACTTTTCAATCAGAAAAAGAAATCTGGAATGATAATGGAGATAGATTCTTTATGAGGGATAAAAATGGAGATGTAGTTATTTTTTATGAGTATTAATAAACTTTATAACCTTTATAATACCATTTAATTTTATAATCTATTCATAATCTGTTTAAAATTAAATAACTTCAATAAAAAATATTTTTTCAAATATTTTAATAATTTCTATAATTTTTCTGTAGATAATAATTTATAGGAAGCAACATACCAAAAATAAAACTAAGCCAACCGATTCCAGATATTAAAATTAATGTAAAATTTTTAAATAAAATAGATATTGTAAATATTCCAGCCCATGAAATTATTCCTGATAAAAACAAAATTACCCACGTCATTTTATCTTTTCTTTTAATAATAAAATCAGATAGATATATTATAAGAATTCCATTTGAAATTAATAATATTCCAATTAGTATATTAAATAAATGAAACAAATGTGCTATTTTTGCATTGTATCTTAGAAAAAATCCCCATAATTCAGAAATTCCTCTAAAATTTCTCCTCATATTATATTTTATAAAAAAAATATAAAAAAAACCATAAATAATCATAAAAACTCCGTTATATAAAGTTATTTTTGCACCTTGTTTTACTCTTTGAATATTCATATAATTTGTAATGAAATATTATTTAAAAAAATTTATGAACAAAATAATAATCTCTTAAACATATAAAAAAGACAAGGTATTATTAAAAAATTATTTATGATAACTAAGTATATTACTAAAAGCATATTAATTTAAATCTAAAATTCAAATATAAACTTTTTAAATGATTTTAAAAAATATGAAAAATAAGTATGTTATTATAAACTTATTTTTCAATTTAGAATTTATACAATATAAAAAAATAATACACTATAAAATTTTAAAATTTTTTGATTTATAATATGATTATAAAAAACAAAATATTTATTAATAAAAAAAATTTAATATAAAAAATGAAAAAAGAAAAAAAGAAGGTGAAAAAAGTTAAATTTAAATTATCTAAAAAAGAAAATTTTATTAATAAGTCTAAAAATAAAATTTCTAAAATAAAAGAAGTAAAGACTAAACCTTCTGAAATATTAGATAAATTCGTTGATAAAAAAAGAAAAACTAATCTTTTGAAAATAGTCATAACCGTAGTTTTATTAATAATTCTTATATCTCTATTGATTTTTGTAATATCTCTATATCTTTTATCTTTAAAATTAAAGTCAGAGAATAAAAATAATTTAAAATTTTCAGAAGATATTAGTTCGGTTTTTGTTTCTAAAGATTTAAAATCAATGTATGTTCAATTAGTTGATAAAAATAGACCTGAAAATGAAACTTATGCAAAAGTTAAATTTTTATTAAGAGATTTAAATGGAACCGAATATATAATTGAAACAAACAAATCTATAAATGAAATAATTTTAAGTTCAGTATCAGTTCCTTTAGACAAAAATATACTCTCAATATTAACTCAAAAGAAAAATTATAATTTTTATAATTATGAGATTTCAATAAATGACGTTAAAGGACTCAATAATTTTGTAGACATAACTTATGTAAGTATTATTCTTGAAAAATTAGATTCAATAGCAAGGAATAACACATCAAATATTAATAATACTAATAATATCTCAAAAAATCAAACAAGAACAACTACGCCTTCAACAAAGACTACTGCTCCAGCAAGTCCTACATATCCAGCTACAACAGTAGGAAGTAATTGTACTAATACACCTTGGGAAAACAAAACTTTTAGATGTAATGGAGATATGAGAGAAGTAAGACAAACTAGAATTTTATGTGCATCAGGAAATACTGAAGAAAAATGGATAGAAATTCCATGTTCAGAAGGATATAGATGTTATGAAGGACCTGGTTATCCTCAAGATAGATGTATAAATGCATCTCAAAATTGTTTTGATTCTGATTCAGGAATAAATTCAACAGTAAAAGGATTTGTAAAAATTTCAGAAATATTTTTCAACGATACTTGCATTTTAGAAACAAAAAACCTGACTGAATTTTATTGTTTTTATAATGGAACAAATTTAATAGCAAATAATGAAACTATTGTTTGTAATTTTGGTTGTTATGATGGTTCTTGTTTAATTTGCACAGATGCTGATTTAGACGGATATAGCATAGAGGGCGGAAATTGTGGTTTAGTTGATTGTAATGATCAGAATGCAAATATAAATCCTGGAGCTACAGAGATATGCGGAAATCAGATAGATGAAGATTGTAGTGGAAGCGATAGGAGCTGTGTTGATTTAGATTATGGTTTAGTTGCTCATTGGACTTTTGATAATAACTTAATAGAAAATGTAGCTTCTCAAGACAAACTAGGTAACTATAATGCTACATGTATAGGAGAATTTTGTCCTGTCTTTAAATCAGATCAAGGATTAAATAACTCAGGAACTTTTGAATATGATGGTGTAAATGACTTCTTTTTATTGTCTCCTTTAATTTTTAATAATCAATCTTATTCTATATCTATTTGGATAAAACCAAAATCTCCTCCGATAAATAATTTTGGAACTATTCTATATGCAGATGCAGGAGCTACAAATAAACTAACGCTGTTATTATCTGAAGATACGTCTTTTCTTAAGATAACAGCAAATAATAATTATGGTCTTGATAAATCGATCTTAGATACAGGAGAAAATTCAATAGCAGTTAATTTATGGAATCACATAGTTTTTAATTATGAATATAAAAACAAAAGTCAAAATGCAAGAATTTATTTAAATGGAATTGAGAAAGCTTATGATTTAGATTTCTTGGAGAATCCTGCTCCTACAAGAGCTACAATTGGTGATAAGATAGAAGCATTAGCATATCAATTTAAAGGTCAGATTGATGAATTTAGAATATATAATAGAACTTTAACTCAAGATGAAATAACAACTCTTTATAATCATTATAAAAAAGAAGAATTTGCTTCATTAAGTTTAATTGATAGATTAATAAGATGGATAAAAAGTTTATTTTAAATATTTTATGATTCTAATTTTTAACTATAACTTTATAGACTTCATCACCTTTTCTGCAAAAAGGAATTTTTAATCCAACTTCTTCACCTTTTGAGACTACATCAACATTAACATGATTTATTTGCATAGAATCAACCTTATGTCTGATAACTCCGGTCGTTTTACCTATTATTAAAATTTCATCATTTATTTTAAGTTTTCCTGTATTTAATTTTAACACTCCTACGTTTATTTTATTATAATAATGTTTTATTTTTCCTAAAAATTGTTTTGATTCTTTTCCTGAGCTATGCTCTGCTCTTGAAAAATCATCATTAGTAGGTATTCCTAAATAAAATCCAGAGGAATATCCTTTATTATATACTTTCTTTAATTCATTCATTAATTCATTTATTTCATTATTAGAAAGTCTATTATCTAATGCTCTTCTATAAACTTTAACAACTGTGGCAACATACTCAGGTTCTTTACTTCTTCCTTCTATTTTAAAGGAAATTGCTCCAGATTTTTTTAATCTCTCAATAAAAGGTAATGTACATAAATCTTTTGCTGAAAATATGTAATTATTTTCTACTTTTAAAGTGTTTCCTTCATTATCTTTAACTATATAATATCTTCTACATGGATGTAGACATCTTCCTCTATTAGCAGATTCTTTAAAAAGAAATTGACTTATGAGACATCTACCTGAAATAGAGACACACATAGCTCCATGAATAAACAACTCTACAGGTATTACTTTTGCAATTTTTGAAACTTGTGATAAATTAAGTTCTCTTGCAAGAACAATTCTTGATGCTCCAAGTTTTTTAAAAAATTTTGCAGTTTTAGTATTTGAAACAGAACATTGTGTTGAAACATGAAAGGGAATTTTATATTTTTTACAAATTAACATTACAGAAATGTCAGAACATATTATTGCATCAATGTATCTTTTTGCTTTTTTAATAATTTTTTCAATTTTTAAAAGTTCATTGTCATATATTATTGTATTTAATGCTAAATATTTTTTAATTTTTTTTCTTTCACAAATTTCATAAATTTTTTTTAAATCATTAATCTTAAAATTTTTAGCTCTTTCTCTCATATTATATTTAGAAAGTCCAAAATAAATAGCATCAGCACCAGCATTTATAGCTGCAGCTAAACATTCAAAATCTCCTGCAGGAGCTAAAAGTTCAATTTTTTGTTTTTTAATCATAATAAAAATTAAAATATAAGTGTTTATAAGATATTTGGTTATTATCAATAACTTTTTTAACTAAACATTTATTTATAATAAAATATGAAACTACGAAAAAAACTAGGATTTAAAGGAACTAATATAGAACCTTATTGGAATTTAATAAAAAGAATAATTCACGAATCAGATATAGTTCTCGAAATATTAGATGCGAGATTAATTGATTTATCAAGAAACGAAGAAGTTGAAAAGATTATACAGGAAAAAAAAAGACCCTTTATTTTTGTTGTAAATAAGTTTGATCTTGTAAATAAAAAAGATGTAATTGAGAAAATAAATGAATTAAAAAAAGTTGCTCCGGTTATTTATGTATCAAAAAACAATAGAAAATCTATACATATACTTTTGCATACTATTAAAAAAATATTTAAAAAATATGGAAAAAGATATCCCGCTGTTAAGGAAAAAGAAGAATCTAAAAAAAGGTTTAGGGAGGCAAAAGCTGATATAGTTGTAGGAGTGTTAGGCTATCCTAATGTTGGAAAATCTTCTATTATAAATTCATTATGTCATAAGAGAAAAGTAACTGTTTCAAAAAAAGCAGGAACAACTCACGGCATACATTGGATAAGACTTGATGATAAGATTAAGTTAATCGATAGCCCAGGAGTAATTCCTCTAAAAAAAGAAGATGAAATAAGATATGGACTAATAGGAGCTAAAGATATTGAAACATTAAAAAATCCAGATTTAGTAGCAGATGCTATAATAAAATATGCAATTCAAAAAAATAAAAAATCCTTTGAAAAATTTTACAAAATAAAAATAGATGATTTTATGAAATGTGATATTATTGATACTCGTGAATTAATATTAAAAATAGCAAAAAATAGGAATTTTTTATTAAAAGGTGCAATACCTGATGAAAATAGAGCTATTTCCTTAATTATAAGAGATTGGCAACAAGGAAGATTAAGATTGTAGATTTTTTTAATAAGAATGTTTATCAATTTGATTTATCTTCAATAATAGTAACCACAATTTCTCTTTCTCTAATTTCATAATCAAAGTCAATTAGAACAATACTCTGCCACGTTCCAAGAATAAGTTTGCTATTTTTAAAAGGTAATGTAATACTTTCTCTAATTAAAGTAGCTTTTATATGCGCATCACCATTATTATCATTATTTAATCTGTTATGGTAATAAGAAAAATCTTTTGGAACAATATTATTTAAAATATCTTTTAAATCTCTGATTAAACCTTTTTCATATTCCATAACAGAAATTCCTGCAGTAGTATGTTTTACAAAAATATTAACAATTCCGTTTTTTATTTTAGATTCTATTATAATCTTTTCAATATTTTTAGTAATATTTATTATATCAAAATTTCCTTTTGTTAAAACATTAAATGTTTTTTGCATATTATAACATAAAAAAACGTATTTATAGCATTTTCTATAATAAGTTAGAGATTATTAGCATAAAAAACTATAAATTATAATTTTAAAAATTAGGAGTATTAAAAGGATAAATTTTTATATAACTTAACTTATCTATAAAACTGTTCACAAGATATGCAAATTAGTTTTATTTCATAAATTTTAAATAAAGCATATTTCATTAAAAAATAGAAAAAAATGCAATCTAAAACTAAACATATCTATTTAGAAAAAAACTATAATAAACTTTTCATTATTTTATTCATTATTATTTTAATTGTTGTATTATTTCAAACAGGATATATAATATTTTTAGGATCAAAAATATCTGCTATTGATAAAACAGTAAACATATCTAATTTAGAAAGTTCATATAGAAGTAATATAAATAGAGATATTGAATTGCAAAATCAAATTTTAGAATTATCAAATCAGTTATCAAAAATCGAAAATAGTATAATCAAAACACAACAAGATTTAAATCAAACCCAAAAAAATTTAATACAACAAATCAGTTTAATACAATCACAAATAAGTCAGGATTTCTCTTCAATTATTCAAAACTCTTTAAAATCAGTTGTTTCAATTAAAACTGATGTTTCACAAGGTTCAGGTTTTTTTGTTTCATCAGAAGGTTATATAATAACAAATGCTCATGTTTTATATGGAGCAAGATTTGCATATGCTTATATGTACGATGGAACATTAAAGGAAATGAGCCTGATAGGTTATGATAGAAATCTTGATATAGCTTTATTAAAAATAGAAGGTGATAATTACCCTTATCTCTCTTTTGAAAATTCAGATAATGTTCAAATCGGACAAAAAGTAATAGCAATTGGAAATCCGTTAGGTCTTTCATTTTCAGTTACAGAAGGAATAATTTCTGCAAAAAATAGAATTGGTAGAAATAATCTTCCAGCATATCTCCAAACAGATGCATCTTTAAATCCTGGAAATTCTGGAGGTCCTTTATTAAATATAAATGGAAAAGTTATAGGAATTAATAATTATAAAGCAAATGCAGAAAATATAGGATTTGCTTTAGAAAGTAAATATATAGTTTCAGGAATAAATAATATTACAACACAAAAAATTAATCGAACTCTTTTAAGTTTTGATTAATTTTATAAGTTACAAATTACTTTGGAATAAATGGAAAAAAAAAGAGATTTGTCAAAAAATAAAAAAACAAATAATTTGTTGTTATTATCTTTATTAATCTCTTCTATTTTTTTTATAATTATTATATTATTTTTTATTTTAAGTTCTTCAAATATTAAAAAAAATGATAAAAATGATTTTTTTGGAAGTTTACCTAGTTTAATTGGAAAACCTTCGAATATTTATGATAGCAAAAGTGGAATTGGAAAATTCTGCAACGAATTTGAAGACAATTGTGCAGGTTGCTTAAAATGTGATCCTATTTTAAAAAAATGTGTAGAAATGAATGAAGAGATAGATCCTGATTTCTGTAAGGAGGGTTTGTACGAAGGTACTTTAGCTTTAGGAAAGGATTGTATGTGTATATCAGGAGTATGTGGTTGTAGAGAATGCATCCCTAATTGTTCAAATAAAGAATGCGGTCCTGATGGATGTGGAGGTTCATGTGGAGAATGTTCTGAAGGATTAGTTTGTAATAATGAAGGAAAATGTGAAATTAATTATAATAATCATTTAGAAAAGAATAATCTTGAAAAAAAAGAGGATATAAATTTATTAAAAATATCTAATTGCAAAAAATGTCCTGAAAATAGTTCTTATATAAGTCCAAATGGAACAGAAATTTCTAGATGTTGTTTAGAACAAGAGATATGTTTTTTTCCTAACAAAAATTTTCCTCCTTTTTGTTTTGCTGATAAATCAAAATACAGAAATAACTGGGATTATTGCACGGGTTCAGGAATTTATGAAATTTTTTCAAAATGGTGCCATGTTAAATTTACTTATTGTTCTAAAGATAAAAAGTTAAGGCCAAAATGTTTATTAAAACCAGAAATTATTGTAGGAAATCCTTCATATAGCTATCCAAATTCTATTTATATGATTAGAAGTAAAAACTTTTTTACATTAAATGGAAATGCCTATGTAATTAAATCAAATTTAAAATTAAATAAGCCTTTGAAAGTAACTTTTGATTACTCTGATTATAATAAGGATAATGTTATTTTTAAATATCCTATTGAAAAGGAAGTTTTAAGTTTATGTAGTTACACGATTAAAAATAGCTTAAAAAAACAATTTGATACAAAGGGCGGAAATTTAAAACTTAATGATATTTTAATAGAAGTTCAAAAAGATGTTATTAAAAATAATTCAAATTTCGATTTAATAATTGAAGAATATGAACTAAGCAATTGTTTAATTGATAATATAGATGATAATTTATATGAGATTATAGACCTCAAAGGAGGTATAGAATCATTATTATCAGATTATGAAATAAACTATAAAATTCCAACAAAAAATAAAAGCTATTTTTTAGTAATAATCTCTACAATTTTTATAATTTTTGTAATATTATTATTTTTATTAATGAAGTTTTATAGAAAATTTAAAAAGCAAAGATTTAAATATTATAATTATTCTTAAAAATTGAAAAAATGAGGTATAAAATGTCTGAAGATGATTTAGAAATAGAAGACCTTGACCTCGATGAAGATGAGTTAATCGAGGAAGAATAACTTTTTTATTTTCTTTTTTATTTTTCAATTTTAATCTTATAAAAAGTTAATTTTTTTCTTTAATTTTTCAATTTTATTTCATTATTAAACATCAAATATTTTTTAAAAGAATTTTCATAATGTCTATTGCAGTATAAATAATTAATTTATACCTCTTTTTCTGATAGAGATTTAACCTTTTTATTTTAATAAATCTCTATATTCATGCAGAAATATTTCATGCATAAATGTAATTTTGTTTCTAAGAAATATTTACTGACTTTAAGCAGTAGCGTAATTTAATTTATTTCTATTTAGTTTAATTAGTTTAATGAATTAATGAGATTGATTTTAGTTCATTTAAATTCAATATATAGTTAAACTTTTTTATAATTAAAATTTTACTTTTGTTTAGTGAAAGTTCTGTAAAAAATAATCATTCAGCGGACCATAAATTTGGCATTTAGGATTGTCCGCAAAAATAGATACGAGATTTTTATAGAAGAAAAATATTCTAAATTGATTGAATCATGTATAAAAAGAGTAGCTCCTCTTCATAGCATAAATATTACAGAAATTTCTGTTACGCCAGAGAACATTATATACTGTTTTAGGATATCTATGATTTATTTCCTACACAAAAATTGAATATGTTAAATGGATTTTTTGCAAGACTTTTCTTTTTATATAATAAAAAAAGCAATATTAAGTATAGAATTTTTAAATTTTTTTTGCAACTAAATCTAAACAAACACCTGCCGCTACTGTTGCTCCAGCATCTCTTACTGCGAATCTAGCCATATGAGGGTTTACTTTTGATGTTTCAAGAACTAAATTACCTATTGGTTTTATTCTAACTACTGCAACATCACCATTTTTCAAAAAATCAACCTTGCCTTCTATTTTTTGTCCGCTTGTAGGATCTATTTTATACATTATTTCTTCAAATCTGCATGGAACTTGTGCTGTGTGAACATGAAATACAGGCGTATAACCTTTTGCAATTACAGTAGGATGATTAATAACAGCAATTTGAGCAGTAAACTCTTCAGCAATTGTTGCAGGATTAGCTGCATCACAAATTACATCTCCTCTTGCAACATCTTTTTTTCCAACTCCTCTAATATTTACTCCAACGTTAAATCCACAAGGAGCTTCTTTATATTGTTCATGATGCATTTCAATTGTTTTTACTTCTCCATCTATTCCTCTTCCAGATCTTGCAGGCAATATTTTAACTTTTTGCCCAACTTTTAATATTCCTGTTTCAATTTTTCCAACAGGAACAGTTCCAATTCCAGTAATTTCATAAACATCTTGTATTGGCATTCTTACAGGTAAATGAGTTGGTTTTTTAGGTTCTTCAAACAAATCAAGTTGTTCAAAAATAGTAGGTCCTTTATACCACGGCATATTTGTTGATTTATTATAAATATTATCTCCTTTTAATCCTGAAACAGCTAAAAATACAGTTTTAGTAGGATCAATACCAACAATTTTTAATAAATTAGAAACCTCTTCTTTGACTTTTTTAAAAGCTTCTTCTTTATAATCAACAGTGTCCATTTTATTTATTGAAATAGCAATCTGCTGAACACCCATAGTTCTTAATAACCATAAATGTTCTTTTGTTTGTGGCTGGACTCCATCTTTAGCAGAAATTGTTAAAAAAGCTGCATCAGCTTGAGAAGCACCAGTTATCATATTTTTTACAAAATCTTTATGACCAGGAGCATCAATTATTGTAATCTGTCTTTTTGGTGTGACTATTTTTTGATAAGCAAGATCTATTGTAACTCCTCTTTCTCTTTCTTCTTTAATTCTGTCCATTACAAAAGCAAATTCAAATCCAACTTTACCTATTTTTTTTGCTTCATCTTGAAGTTTTTTAAGTTCTTGTTCAGGTAAAATTCCAGCATCATACATAAGTCTACCTATACATGTAGATTTTCCATGGTCTACATGACCTACAAAAACAACATTCATTGTTGGTTTTTCTGTTGCCATTTTAAATATAATATAATTATCGTTGTTATATGATAAAAATCAGGGTTTATAAAGGTTTTGTTTTTATTATATTTATATGGATGAAAATATTATAATAGAAAACATATTAAAAAAAGTAAAAGAAGGAAAAAAATACAAAGATATCTCAGATGATATAATATTAAAAGAGATTAAAATTTATCTAAATAAAAATCCAAAAATTTTAAAACAAAAAAAGTTCAAGAAAAAAAATATTCAGGAAATAAGAAGAGTTTTACATAGGATATCAGCAAGTTATCAAACAAAAAATAAATCAAAACAATATCTTTATTTAGAATTATTAAAAAAAAATAGAAATAATAAAAAAATAATAAAAAAAATCCTTGAGAGTCAAAAATCTACCCAAGAGAGAATCAAATTCTACAAAGATATTTACACAAAATTATTCTCTATAACAGGAATTCCTAGTTCAATTATAGATTTAGGTTGTGGAATGAATCCAGTTTCTTATCCATTTATGAAATTGAAAAAATTAATTTATTATGCTTATGATATTGATGAATCAATAGTAAGTTTTTTAAATAAATTTTTTGAAATTGAAAGAACTGAAGGTCTCATTGGAAAATCAGAAATTCTAGACATAAGAGATTTAAATAAAATAAAATCTCTTCCAAATTCAGATTTAATATTTTTATTTAAATTGATTGATTTAATAGATACAAAAAAAAGAAAAATAAGTGAGCCTTTAATAAAAATCTTAATAAATAAATCAAAATTTGTAATAGCAAGTTTTGCAACAAAAACTTTAACAGGCAAGAATATGAACTTACCAAAAAGAAGGGGTTTTGAACTTATGCTTCAAAGAAATCATTTAAATTTTAATATAATACAATTTGAAAATGAAATTTTTTATATAATTTTTAAATCAGATAAATAATATATCTATAATTCAAGTTTTAAAATTCTTTTATAAAATTCTCCAATTTTATCATATATTCTTTTATCATTGTCATAAAAAGGATTATAAATAGTCTTAATTTTATTATAAGATTCTTTTGCACCTTTTAAATCTTTTTTATTTAAGAATATATAACCTTTTCTTAATATATCATTTATTTTTTTTTCATGCTCTTCGATATCTTCTTTTAATTCAGGAGATTTAGAAATCTCTTTATTTTTAGAAATTTTTTTTATTTTTAAAAATAAAAAAATTAAAAACACAAGCATTATAAGTAAAAATACTATTACTATAATTCCAATTGCTATAATAATATAATTCTTTTTTATTTGAGATTTTTCTTTTAAATTTGGTTCTATCTCCCTCGAGTCTTTATCTTTTAATATTTTTTCGTCCAAATCTTTATCTTCTTGATTATTTTCTTGAATAATCTTTTGATTAATATCTCTTATAACTATATTTGCTTTATTATCCTCTACACTTTTTAATTCAACCATTACGTCATAATACTCATCATCATTTAATTCAAATCTTTTAATTTCTCCTACGTATAAAGTTACATTTCTCGGTTTTGAAGATATCATAAAAAAAACATAACTATTCTCTTGTTTTTTTTCATCAAATACTATCTCCAATATTTTTATTTTATGGCCGTTAGGCAAAATAATAATTTCATTTTTTTCATAATCGTTTGAGTATCCTGCGTTTGATTGTAACTCATATACTGAAGGTTCAAATATTCTTTTTCCACTAACTTCTATTTGAGAAGATGTTTCTTTTGGAATAGAGTTGTTTTCAGAATTTGAAAAATCTTTTAAGTTGACAAAATAATCAACACAAATTCCTGCAAGATTACAGCGCTGATTTGGAAGGCATCCAGGCTTGCAAAAATCTCCACATCCATCAGGACCACATTCTTTATTTGAACAATCTGGAATGCAACTACTTACACATTTTCCGTTTAGATTACAAGTTTTTTCAGGAGGACAAGTTCCGCAAATATTTCCACATCCGTCAATTCCACATTCTCTTCCAATACACGAAGGCTCAGAACAAGATTTAACACACTTATGTGTCAATAAATTACATAATAGACCTTCTTTACAATCACTGTTTGCTAAACATTCAACACAATTTCCATTACCATCACAAAATTTATTTTTACCACATCCAGGATCTATTTGTCTAATAGGAGTAGCCATACAGACTTGAGGAGTATTTACGTTTTCATCATTATCAACACATTCTAAACATGGAAGACATTCTCCTGAAAAAGAACATTCAGAACCATAACCAAGATTTCCACTACCCATTTGTTGATATATTTCTTCAGAAGAATCTCCAAAAACTAAATTTAATGGATTAACTTCTTTTAATGCATATAAAAAAGCATCTTCACCTTCTGGAGGATTTTTTTCTCTAACAAAAAAAGTATATGCTACAAAAAAATAAAGTGTAAACAGAAATAATACAATTACAAATATAATCAATACATTTTTTAAAGAAGAATTTTTCACCTCCTCCATCGAAATAATAGTCAATTTGTTTTTTTAAATTTTTTCAAAAATACAGAAACAAGGTTTAAAAATTAAAAGTTCCTATTAAAATCATGAGAAAAACTATTTTTTTTGCAGGGTTTATATTGTTACTATTGTTTCTTTTTAACATTTATTTTTATTTTGTATTGCCTAATAATATTGTTATTAATTGGAATAAATTTGGAGAACCTAATGGCTATATAGAAAAGTTTAAAGGTTTATTTATTTTGCCTTTAATTACATTAATAATTTTTTTAATATTTCTCTTTATACCAAAAATAGATCCTTTGAAAAAAAATTATTCAAAATTTAGAAATTATTATGATTCTTTTATATTAATTCTTGTAATTTTTATATTTTATTTTAACATTTTAATAATACTATATAATCTTAAATTTTTTTTTAACTTTGTTATTGCAATAATTCCTGCATTAAGCTTTCTTTTTATATATATGGGAATTATTTTAAAAAATATAAAACAAAATTGGTTTATTGGAATAAGAACTCCTTGGACATTATCCAGCACAATAGTTTGGAATAAGACTCATAATTTAGGTAGTTTTTTATTTATTATTTCAGGATTAATATCCTTAATAGGAATTCTATTTCCAAAAAAAATTTTTTGGTTTGTTTTAGCACCTATAATAATAAGCGTAATAATCCTTATAATTTATTCTTACATAGAATATGCTAGGGTAAAAAAATAGAAATAATCTCTGAATTTTTTAATATTTTTTATTGTCTAATGTTATATCTCTAAAATTTTTGATTTAAAAAATTTAGTTAAAATTATCTTTATTCATTTTCAGTTATTCGTTTTCAGCTAATCCTTTTCTATTTCTAATTTTTTTCACAACCTCTGACTGTATTGCAGGAGGAACTTTTTCATAACTTTGATCAATCATTGAAAATGTGCCTCTTCCTTCAGTTACAGATCTTAAGTCACTTGCAAGTCCAATCATTTCAGCAACAGGACATTTTACTTTCATTGTTATATGTCCTGCTCCTTGTTCAATATCTATTATTTGTCCTCTTTTACTTTGAAATAATTTTGTTAAATCTCCCATATGTTCTATTGGTCCTTCAACAAGTAAAGTTTGAACAGGTTCTAATAAAACAAGACCTGCTGTTTTCATAGACATTCTCATAGAGTCTCTTACTGCAGGATAAACTTGCGCAGGTCCTCTGTGAATTGCATCTTCATGAAGTTTCATATCAATAATAGAAATTTTTAATTTAGCGCAAGGTTCTCTTGCTAAAGGTCCGGCATCAATAACTTGCTCAATGCCATCCATAATCATTTCAATTACTTCACCAATATGAACTTCTCCTCTAACTTTATTTAAAATAGCACATTCTTTATATATATCAATATATTCTCTTGCTTCATCATTAGATACTCCACATTCATTTAATTTTTTCCAAACTTCTTCTTCTTTTTTCTTTAATCTTCTTTCAGGCAAATCTCTTGATTTTATAGCTTTGTATACTTCATCTTCTAACGGTTCAACTTCAATAAAAAAATAGTTATGTTTATTTGGAGATTTTCCTTCACCAGTAGCTCCTTTTTTAGTTACTGTTTCTCTATAAACAACAATAGGTTCGCTAGTTTTAACATCAACACCTTTTTCAGTTCTAATTCTATTTTCTATAATTTCAAGATGAAGTTCTCCCATTCCAGACATAAGATTTTCACCAGTTTCTTCATTTATCTCAATTTTTAATGTAGGATCCTCTTTTGCAACTTTTTTTAATACTTCAATTAATTTTGGAAGATCTTGCGGTTTTGGAACTGTTATAGATTTTGTAATAACAGGATCAAAAATATGTTTGATATTTTCAAAAGGAGTTTGAGGTTCTATTGTAATTGTTTCTCCAGGTTCAGAGGTAATTCCAGTTATTGCAAGAACATTTCCAGCAGGAACCTCTTCCATTTGTTCAGGTTTTATTCCATTATAAACTAAAACCTGTTGAATCTTTTGTTTTTTCTTTGAATTATTTAAATAAACTTCCATTCCAGGCCTTAACGTTCCTGAAAATAGTCTTCCTGCATTTATTTCTTTTCCAGATCTAGGCTCAATAACAGTATTTGTAATAATAAAAGCAACTTCAGCATTTTTATCACAATTAATTAATCCTTTTCCAAATTCTGATTCAAGATCTCCTTGCCAAATCTTAGGAATTCTATACTTTTGAGCTTCAACAGGAGAAGGAAGATGTTTTACAACAGAGTCAAGAAGAACTTCATATAATGGAGCATTTTCCCATACCCATTTTTTTCTTTCATCTTCTGTCATACTTCCATCGTATAACTTGATTATATCTTTAAAACCAACACCTTTTTTTTGCATATAAACAACAGATAATGCCCAATTATCTCTTGCACTTCCAAATAACACGCTTCCATCAGCAACATTAACTTTCCATTTTTGTCTATATTCAGTTTCAGCAATTTGTTCAACTAAGAGATTAAAATGATTTATAATCTTCATAAATCTCTCCTGCATAGCTTCAGGAGTTAATTTTAATTCTTTTATGAGCCTATCAACTTTATTTATAAAAAGTATGGGTTTTACTCTTTCTCGAAGTGCTTGTTTCATTACAGTTTCAGTTTGTGGCATAATTCCTTCAGAAGCACAAACAAGAACAATTGTTCCATCAATTGCTCTCATAGCTCTAGTTACATTACCTGAAAAATCAACGTGACCTGGAGTATCAATCAAATTAATTAAATATTCTTTTCCAGCAAATTCATGCGCCATGGAAACATTTGCAGCATCAACAGTTAAAAGTCTCTCTTGTTCGTCTGCATGTTGCCAAGTTAGCATTCCACCCTCAAGATCTCCTGCAAGTTTTTCACTCATCATTCCAGCAGCAGCAAGCAAATTATCAGTTAATGCAGTTTTTCCATGATGAATATGTGCAGAAGTAGCAATATTTCTAATATTATCTTGATTTGCTACTAATCTTTTAATTTTTTCGAATGGAGTTTCTTTTTTAACCATATTAAATATTTATTATATACCTTTATTATTATAATAGTAATTCTCGATAAAATTTATCAAGAATATTTATTGATATAAAACCTGCTTTAAAAAGGTTTTTGTTTTTATTAATAATTATTAGAAATAAAATTTCTTAAAACTATTAAACTAATAATGATAATATTTACCAAATTTTTTTTAAATAAGTTCTCAATTATTTAGTTATACTAATTTATTAATGAAAAATAAAATTTTTATAAATAATATGAAATTTAGAATTATCTTGCACTATCAGCTTGCTTTTCAGATTCTTTTTTCTTTGTTAAGGAATAACTATCAGCATCGTTATTATATGTTTTAATTATTTCTTCAGCCAAAGCTTCTTCAATTTTTTTCTTTTTGTTAAAAGACTTATCATAACTTCCTTGAACAATATTTTTTAAAGTCATAGTAAGTCTTTTAGAAGGAGATATATCTACTGCTTGAGGATATTTTGCTCCACCATATTCAATAACAGTTATTCCATCTCTTGGAGCAGCATTTTCAATTGCACTTACAAGAACTTGAATCGGATTTTGATTAGTTTTCTTTTCAATTATTTGTAAACATTTTATGACAATTTTCATATTTTGTGAATACTTTCCAGATTTCCAATTTGTCATTAATTTGTGTTTTTTTCCTCTATGTCCTGGAACAGCAATTAAATTTGCAAATAATTCTAATAAATTTATTTTACTTTTTCCAAATTTTTCTCTTGTTCTTCCATAACTTTTAACAAGAAGTTTTGGTTCAAGATTAATATATCTTTTAATTCCAGGGTCGTTTATCTTTATTTCAGAAACATCAAATAAATTAAACAATTTAAAATCACTAGATTTTTTTTCTTTTATTTTTTTTTCTTGAATTTCAAATTCTTCATTCTCTTGTGTTATAGTTTCGGTTTTCATTTTATCTTCTACCTTTCTCTATTTTTCCTTTCCATAATAATTTTAGTGGTTGATCATTTACTTTAATAACTTTCCATCTGACACCTGGAATATCTCCTTTAGAACGTCCTTGTTTTCCTCCAATTCTTTCAATCACAACTTCATCATGTTCGTCAATAAATTTTTGAGCAAGATTTCCAGGAATAAAGGCAGTTACAGTTTTTGCATTTTTAATAAGTTGCACTTTACAACATTTTCTCATTGCAGAATTAGGCTGTTTTGCTTCTTTTTGAACTTTTTCAATAACAATTCCTTTAGCTTGATTTTTTCCTCCAAGAGGATCAGATTTTTTAAAAAGATTTAAAGTTCTTATTTTATAAGGCCTATCATGCCATCTAAATTTTTTTCTATTTTTCATTAATTTTGTAGCATTATTTATTCCCATATTCCTTTTTGATGATTTAATTAAATTCAGAAATTAATCCTGAAATTTATAATAAATTAATTATATTAAAGGTTTTTAAAGGTTACTAGTTTATTTTTTTAAAATTTTTTTAAAATAATAAATGTATTCTCTAATAAAAATTACGATTATTATTCTTTTGAATCATAATTAACTTAATCTTGTTAAGAAAAATATAATTTTGAAAAGCAAAATATATCATATATTATGTTTAAATATGATTATATAAAAAATTAAATAATCTTGTTATGAACTTTCGATTTTATTTTACTCTAACTTTTCTTATACCAAAATATTGACCTAAAATATCTTCCATTTCAGAAAGTCGAGCTTTTTCTTTTCCTATTAAAGATGCTTTACTTTGAATGTTTGCAGAAATTATAGCTTCACCATTTTTAATTTCAATATTTTTAAATTTAATAGGATAAGTTATAATTGAAACAAAGTTTTTTATATCTTCAATCCCTTTTGGAATAGCTACAATTTTTATTTTTTTTCCTAATATATCACTTAATTTTTTTAAATTAATATTATCAGGTCCAATTGCTTTCATTACAAGATTTCTAGGAACTACAAAAATAATCGTATTATTATATTCAAAGCAATGATTTGTAGAAATACGAGTTATTCTATTAAATAAATTAACATATCTAATGAACTTCATATCTAATACTTTAACCATTTTAATTCAAAAAAAAATTTTCCCTTGGTTTTGTATTGAAGACGGAGTATTTAAACTTTTCGAAAAAAAATGATCGATGATAAAATTATTTTAAAATAATTATTCTTCAATAGGTTTTGTTTTATGAGTAGAAATATCCTTAGTTTCTCGTGTCATATACTCTACACTTTTATCTTTTTTCGGTTTTTTATCTGATAATGGTCCAGTGACTTCAACCATTAATCCAGGAAGACCAGTTCCTATAGGAACAGGCTGATTTAAGATTATATTTTCAATTACAGAATCTAATTCATCTTTGTTATCTTTTAGTGTTGCATTAACAAAATGTTTTATAGGAGTTTCAAAACTTGCTCTAGCAAGAATAGAACTTTTTTGAGAAATAATTCCCATTCTAGTAATTCCATTCACATGACCTTCAGAAGTCATTGCGTCAGCAATTAATCTCAAATGTCTTTCATTAATATTTAAACCTTGAGAGTTTATTACTTTTTCAATTTCTTTAATAATAGTACTTCTTGCAACTTCAATTCCAAAGACTTCACAAACTTCATGAATATTATTTGAAATTGTTTTGTTAGGGTCAACTCCTTTAAATTTAATTACTTCTTTTAAATTAGTTCCTGCTGTTAATATAATGTATTCTTCATCTCTTTTTATAACGAGTATTTGTTCAATTCCTTTTATTCCAGATATAACTACTTCCTTTAGTTTTTCTTTTAATTTATAAAGTTCTTTAAAATTTGTATCTTTTTGGGTGAATACTATAACATTGCCTTTTGCTTTAACTCCTCCTTTACAAATTTTTGTTTCTTCATTTAATCTTTTAACAATTGTATCAATAGAAGAATGGACTCTTTTTACAGCTTCTGTATCAATAGTAGCTTCTATTTTCTTTTCTGCAAAATTTATTTTTATTTCTCTTACAATATCCTTTAATTTTATTTCTTGTATTTTTTCAGCTATTATTTTAGCATCTTTTTCGTTATTATGTTCTTTATCTAAATGTATCTCCATTTCAGGTGTTGAAGGATTTCTACGAGCATCAAAAATTTCTATTAATCTAGGAAGTCCTGATGTTATCTGCATTTCTGAAATTCCTGCAAAATGAAATACGTTTAATGCCATTTGAGTTGAAGGTTCACCAAAAGATTGTGCAGTTACAATTCCAATAGCTTCTCCAGGTGAGATATCTTTTCCTTTGTGAATTCCAGAGACATCTTTTCCATCTTCACCATATTTAAACTGTATAATCGATCCAGAACCGTCTCTTACTGTGGAATCATATTCAACTCTTATATCTTGTAAAGCATTAGCAAGTCTTCTATATAAATAACCTGATTTTGGAGTTCTTAATGCAGTGTCCATCAGACTATCTCTTCCAGTTATTGCTCCAAAAAAGAATTCATAAGGTTCCAAACCTTTTAAAAATGAGCTATAAATAAAACCTCTTGCTTTTGGAGATAAATCACCTTCTTTAAAAAAAGATAATGTTCTATTAGTATAACCTATTGAAATTCTTTTTCCCCATAAAGCTTGTTGACCAACACAACATGCCATCTGTGTTATGTTTAAAAGATTTCCTCCAGCTCCAGAATTCATCATAAAGTTTATTGGATTAGATTTTGGAATTTCTTTTCCAACGATTTTTCCAATTTTTGTTCTAATTCCATTTAAGGTTTGCAAAATTTTAATTTCTCTAGTTTCTTCTAAAGTTTTTCCAGGTATTATTTCTAACGTGCCTTTGTTAAAACTTTCTATAATCTTTTTAGTTTCATTTTCAGCTTCTTCAATAATTTCTTCACTTTGTTTTTTGACTTTGTCATTAACCATTAAGTCATTTACTGAAATAGTAAATCCATGTTTTGTAAGATAATTTGTTCCAAGAGAGAAAATTCTTTCTAGTGTTTCGATTGTTTTTTTTCTTCCAAGCTCTTTATCTAATGATTTAATAATTCCTCCTACTTCTACTCCAAAAGAATATTCATCAATAAGTCCTGTTTCTATTCTTCCATTTTTGATATTTATTAAGTCTCCATTTTTGGTTTTACCTTTAAAATCTATTTTTGGAATAACTTCAGATATGACTTCTTTTCCTTCTATTTTTTGTTTATTTATTTTTAAATTCTCTATTCCTGATTGATATAATAAATGAATAGCATCGCTTTTAGATATTATTGCGTTTGATAAAAGGAAATTTCCAGTAACTGCATCAGATATACAGCCTAATAAATTGCTATTATCTTTACATGACATGAGATTTTGATTTACATCCATCAATATTTTCGCTTCAGCTCTTGCTTCTTCTGTTTGTGGAACATGTATGTTCATTTCATCTCCATCAAAATCCGCATTGTAAGGAGGAGCTGCAGCAGGATGTATTCTAAATGTTTTATAAGGTAAAACTTTAACAAAATGAGCCATTAGACTTGCTTTATGAAGTGACGGATGTCTGTTAAAGAGAACAACATCACCATCAATTAATTGTCTTTCAACAATATAACCTTGTTTTAATTCTTCTAATATTTCTGATTTAAGTTCTTTTGTAACTCTTTTTTTTCTTCCATCAGGTCTTATAATATAATTAGCCGTAGGATATTTATCGTTAATGATTATTTTTTTTAATTTTTCAATATTTTTTGTAGTTACTCTTTCATTTACAGTTAATATTTCAGCTATTTCTAATGGAACTCCAACTTCGTTTAATTTTAATGCAGGATCAGGAGAAATTACAGTTCTTGATGAGAAATTAACTCTTTTTCCAGCTAAATTATGTCTTATTCTTCCTTCTTTTCCTTTTATTCTTTCTGTAATTGTTTTAAGAGGCTGTCCGCTTCTATGTCTTGCTGGAGGAATTTTTGTTATAGAATTATCAAAAAAAGTTGTAATATGATATTGTAACAAATCCCACAAGTCTTCAATAATTACTTCAGGAGCTCCTGCGTTTAAATTTTCCCAAAGTCTCTGATTAGCTCTTATTATATCAGAAAGTTTGTGAGTTAAATCATCTTCAGATCTTTCTCCACTCTCAAGAGTAATTGATGGTCTTATAGTTACAGAAGGAACAAGTAATAATGTAAGAACAGCCCATTCAGGTCTAAAAATTTTAGGATTTATTCCGGCAAGTTTTGCTTCTTCATCAGAAATTCTAGTAAGTCTATCTCTTATATCACTTGGAAAAAGTCTCTTTTTTCCTATTCTAAATGTAGTTGGTTTTTCAAGCTTAATTTTTTCTTGTTCACAATTACAATGAGGACATTTTTTTGAATCTTTAGCTCTTTTTAATCTTTCTTTAACTGTTTTATATTTCTCTAAATCTTTTTCTTTAATCATTAATCTGTGACATTCAGAACAAAAACATCTTAAAAAAAGTTCAATGACAGGAACATATTTTATATGAAGAACAGGTCTTGCAAGTTCAATCATTCCAGGATGTCCAAGGCATTCTTTAAGCCTTCCTCCACAAGTTCTGCATCTTACTCCAGGATCAATTGCACCAAGTCTAAGATCCATTAATCCTCCATCAACAGGATATCCATCAACATCATAAAGTTCAGGAGTTATAATCTTAGCTTTAGCTATTTTTTTTATTTCTTCAGGTGACAAAAGTGAAAATTGCAAACTTTCAACTTGTTTTCTTATAGGTTTCATTTTATTTTTAAAAATTTATTCATATTTATTTTTTAGATTGAATTTTGTTCTAATATGAAGTGATTGTATTTCATCAACTAATAATTTAAAAGCATACGATATCTCTACAGGCTCAATTTCAGTTGAATTGCACATAGGACAGGTCATTTTTCCTCTTATTGTATCCTCGATTGCAATAGATCCGCATTTAGTACATATAGGTAGTATTACTTTATCTGAATCATATCTTTCTTTAAGAAGTAATGAGGCGCCGTGTGCTACTAGTGCTTGTTGCTCCATTTCTCCAAGTCTTAATGCTCCTCCTTTTGCTCTTCCTTCTATAGGCTGTCTTGTTAATAATGTAACTTTTCCAGAAGCTCTTGCATGAAGTTTATTTGAAACCATATATTTTAGTTTTAGATAATACATATTTCCAATATAAATTTTAACCTTCATCATCCTTCCAGTAACTCCATTATACAATGTTTCTTTTCCATCAAATCGAAATCCAAGTTTAGCTAGCTCATTTTCAAGATCTTCAATTTTTTGTCCTGAAAATGCAGTTCCATCAATTATCTTTCCAGAAAGAGTTCCTACTTTTCCTGCTAAAAGCTCGATTAAATAGCCTACAGTCATTCTTCCAGGAATAGAATGTGGATTAAAAATTATGTCAGGTTTTATTCCTCTTGATGTAAATGGAACATCATTTTCTGGTATAATTGCTCCAACAACTCCTTTCTGTCCATGAGAAGTTGCAAACTTATCTCCAAGTTCAGGAATTCTTAAATCTCTGGTTCTTACTCTTACTACTTTATTTCCTTGAGAATCTTCTGTGATAAAAACTGCATCAACAATTCCTTGTTCTTCTTGTCTTATAACAGAAGATGCTTCTTTTTTTGCTTTTATAGAAATTTCTCTTACTTCAGATAAAAACTTAGGAGGAGATGTTTTTCCTATTACAACATCTCCTGATTTTAGACTAGCTTCAGGATATACAATTCCATCATCTTCAAGATATTTATAACTTTCTTCAGTTCTATAGCCTGAAACATCTTTTTCAGGTATAACTATTTCATCTTTTAATCCTCCAGCATAATTTAATTCAACAGAAGTATAAGGTCTGTAATAAGTGCTTCTTGCAAAACCTCTATCCACAGAACCTTTGTTTAGAATTAATGCATCTTCTATATTATAACCTTCATGAGTCATTACTGCAACGACAACATTTTGTCCTGCTGGATGAACGTTTAAAGTGTCATAAACAAAACTTCTTACAATAGGTTTCTGAGGATAATGAAGGATATTAACATCAGTGTCTATTCTACATAAAAAATTAGCAGCGTATAATCCAAGTCCTTGCTTCTGTGTTTTGCTTCCTCTATTAAGTCTTGAACTTTGGTCATAGTTAGCGTATGGAACAAGTGATGTTACAACTCCGAGCAAATCAATTTTATCAATTTCTAAATGAGTATGTTCAGGAGTTAAGTCATTGTTTGTTAATGCGACTAATGCATTTTCTTCTTCAGCAGTATCAAGATATTCTATAATACCATTTTTTAATAAATCATCCCATTTCATTAAACCTTCTCTTAATAATCTTAAATGTTCTTCTGTTAATTTAGGAATGCCATTCTCAACAATAATTAAAGGTCTCATTACCCTACCAACTTCAGTTGATAAAATAATGTTATCTAGCAGTTTGTTATATCTTATAGACAGCTCTATCGGAAGTTCGCCTTTTCTTCTTATTTCTTTAATTTTTTTTACAAATTCTAGAGGGTTATCTACGCAACCTATAAATCTTCCATTAAAAAATATGTCACTTCCTTTTTCATCAAGTTCTTTTTTCATACCAATAGATTGTAATAATGAAACAATTTTTTCTTTAGAAATTTCAGCTCTTGTAGATATTTTTGCAAGAATAGCTAAGTTCTTTCTTAATCCAATTTCAGTTCCTTCAGGAGTTTCAATTGGACAAAATCTTCCATAGTGTGTTGGATGAAGAGTTCTTGCAAGAAAATTTTCTTGTTCTCCTGGAAGCATTGAACTTACTCTTTGCAGTTGTGAAAGAATAGCAAGGTAATTTGTTTTATCCATATTTTGAGTAACACCAGTTCTTTCACCTATCCAGTTACCAGTTGCAATTGCACTTTCAATTCTATGAGTAAATAATGTTGATTTAGCTATTGTTTTTATAGAGTAGAACTTTTTTCTTTTTTGTATTTTTTGCAAAGAATGTTGAATATCACGAATTAGTATATTCATATTGATTCTAAAAAGATCAGCAAGCAGATCTCCAGACATTCTAACTCTTTTATTTGCATAATGATCTTTGTCAGTTAAATTTTCAGAATTTTCTTTTGACATATAAAATTGTTTTAAGAACTTACACAATGTTATTGCTTTTTCTATTCTATTCTCTTTTTTTAGTCCAATATGAGGCAAAAAATATGAATCAAGTCTTTGTTTTATTCTGTCGAGAATTTCTTTTTTCGTTCCTTGTAATGAAGTGTGTTCTGCTATTTTTATCATAGCTTCTTCTTCATCTTTAATATTAGCAAATTCATAGAGATTTACTATTAAACTGTCATTTTCAATTCCGATATATTTTGCAATGTCACTTTCTTTTTTAAGTCCTAATGCTTTTAGAATTATTATAACTGGAATATTTCTGAATCTAGAAAAAGAAACTTCGACAATTTTATCATTCGATTCTGTTATCGAAATTGGAATTCTATAACTTCCTCTTTTTGAAAAAAGTCTAAGCATTATGCCAGATCTTCCTTTTTCTATAAAAGGTTGATTTTCAGCAAGATCTTCAGTCATTACAATTATTCTTTCATTTCCATTAATAATAAAATATCCTCCAGGTTCTAATGGATCAATGTAATTTTCAATTAATTGTTCTTTTGTCATTCCATGTAAATTACAAACATTAGATTTAACAATAACTGGAATTTTTCCAATTTCAACATTATGACTTTCTAGTTGTTCTGCTTGTTTTACAGTTATTTCAACTGTTATAGGAGATGAGTATGTAAGTCCTCTAATTCTAGCTTCAGCAGGAGTTATCAAATGTGTGCTTCCATCAGCTTCAACAATTTGAGGCTTTCCTACTCTTATTTTTCCAAGTTTTATCTCAATATCTTCTTCTTTTTGAAAACTTTCGTTTAACTCTTCAACAATTTCCTGCATTCTATGATCAATAAAATTATTAAAAGAAATTATATTTGATTCGACTAAACTATGTTCTTCCAGATATCTCTTTACGAGTAAATGTTCTTCTCTTGTATCTGTTAATTTTAAACTCATTTTTAAATTAAACCGTTACTACCCGATAATAAAATATTTTTTTTCCTTCAACTACTCTCTCGATCTTGATTACATCAGAAATTTCAGAACCTGGAGGCAGGGCAGGATCGGTAATTTTTATTTTAGGTAATTGAACTAAAGAAATATTATACTCTTTTAACAATTGATCAACCTCTGACGAGCTTAACTTTGTATGTTTTGGTTGTAATATATGCATTTTAATATTCAAGGTAAATGATTTTTATTAATAAAGTAAGATACTTACCTTTAAAATTACCTTTATAAGCTTTATAATAATGAATAAGTTATTATATGAATTTATAAATCTTTCGGTTTATTTTTTTAAAAAATATAAAAAAATTATAGAAAAGTTTTTAAATATGGATATCCATAGATATCCATAATAAAACGAGGTTAAAATGATATCAATAGATTCTACTACAGCAAAAAAATTAGTAATGAAATCAAAATATAAAACAATATATACTGATAAAGTAAGAACAAACGGTGGAAATTCAGCAAAGATTAATTGTAAAAAAGAATTTATTGATAGCGAAGTGGTTGTTTTTGTTCTGGGAAAAGAGGATGAGAGAAAAATAGAAAAAAAGGAGGTGGATAATGAAAAATAACCTAAATTATATTATTTTTTTAAAAAGACAAACAAGTTTTAAAGTTTATACAAATTACAAATCTGAAATTAAGAAATCAGGAATTCTAAAAATAACTTATCCACTTTCCTTTATACTCACTGAATTTGTTACCCATCTGTTCTAGGAGAAAATTCTCCTAGGACGGATGAAATTTTATAATAAACTTTTAAAATAATTTAACTGAAAAATGTTAAAAAAATTAAAACACTTTTTCTAATTATACTTTAAAAATAAAAAATTTTAAATGGGTTCGAGGGGATTTGAACCCCCGACACCCGGCTTAAAAGGCCGGTGCTCTAACCAGGCTGAGCTACGAACCCATAGAAAAATTAAAAGGTTTTAATTTAAAAAGTTTTGTTTTAATAACTTATTCTGCATTTTTATTTATTCATCGATTATTTTTATTACTAAATAATAATCTTTTTTATTCCTAATTTTCATTTTTTCTTTTTAATTTTCTTTTAAGAAAGAATTAATTTTATTTTTAATTGTCTCAAAAGAATGAGAACCTATTATTCTTCCTAATTCTTTTCCTTGCTTGAAAACAATTAAACACGGTACGCTTGAAACTCCGTATCTTGAACTTAACTCTTGATTATCTTCTATATTAATTTTTACAAATTTTATATCTTTCATTTCTTCTGCAAGGTCTTCAAGAATAGGAGTCATTATAAGACAAGGCATACACCATTCAGCATAGAAATCTGCAACTACAACTTTTGATGAATTATTGATAATTTTTTTGAATTCTTCGGCATTAATCTCCATTTCTGTATAATTTGTTGAAACCATTTTGTTTTATTTTTAAATTCACCAAATGTCATAAAACTATTTAATTTTTAAGCTTAATAAATCTTTCTTATCACCGTCTTAAGATAAAATAGCATAATAAATCTTATTAAGTCTATGTTTATTTAAAATTTATGGATAAAAGAATTAGAATTTTAAAAGAAAATCCCTTAGGAACAAGGCCTGATTGGAATGAATATTTTATGCATATTGCAATAAGTGTAGCTTCTAGAGCATCTTGTTTTAATGTACATGCAGGAACAGTGATAGTATCCAATAATCAGATAATATCAACAGGATATAATGGAGCTCCTCCAAGAATAAGAGATAATTGTTTAAAAACAGGTTGTAGGAAAGAACTTAAGGGACTTTTATATGAAGAATCTTTAGGTTCAGGAGAATGTGTAGGAGTTCATTCTGAAATGAATGCTCTTAATCATCTTACTAAATTAGGAGCAAAAAATATTTCAGTATACACAACAATTTTTCCGTGTCATACATGTGCTAAAAATCTTTTATCTTTTGATGTAGAAAAAATAGTATTTAAGAAGTTATATTCAGAAAAAGAAATTATTTCCACCTTAGATATGCTTGATGAGGCAAGTATTAATATTTATCAGTTAGATTTGTCAAAAGAAAGAGATATGGATATCCGTTATAACAGAAAAGCAATATATGGGGTATGGTAAACTTATTTTGAAAATTTTAAAATTATAGATTTAAATCTAAAAAATTAAATTTTTATAATAAAATAATCCTTTTTTATAATATTATTTTATGAAATTTTGATAAAAAACAATCTTATATCAATACTCTAACTTTATTAGCATATTTTTCCATAATTTTTCCAATTTCAAATAATTCTTCTTTTGTCTTAAGTTTTAATTTTTTTAAGTTTTTATCAAAACAATTTTCAGGATTAAACTCTTGTATTGTAAACGTTTTGACTTTTTCTAAAACAGAATCTTTAGTAATCCACTTTCCTATTGTTTCAAAATCTTCATTAGATAAAAAAGGCAAAACTGTTGTTCTAAATTCATAATCTGGAAATTTTTTTACAATATTTATACTTTCATTTATTTTTTTTAAATCTACAAGAGTATTAGTAACCTCATTATATTTTTCAGGAATTGTTTTTATGTCCATTGCAACAAAATCTACATTTCCTGATTCTAATAATTTTTTAAGTATTTCAGGGTTGCTACCATTAGTATCAATTTTTATTAAAACACCTATTTTTTTTAAATTAGAAACAAAAACATCCAAATCAGAATAAATTGTCGGTTCTCCTCCTGAAATACATACAGATTCATACCATTTTTTATTATAGTAAAATTTTATTTCTGAAAGAAGTTTTTCTAAATCAATCGGAGCAAGATTATTCTTAAAGAGTTTGTAATTGTGACAATATGAACATCTAAAATTACATCCGCGAACAAATAATATCTGTCCAAATTTTCCTGGATAATCTATCATAGATTCTTCTCTTGCAACTATTATCATTTCGATATATTATTTTTAATAATTTTAGATTTTTATTAAACTTATAAAATATAATATATTCTTTAAATTAATAACTTAACTTTTTAATTTAGAACTATATTTTCTCTAGAAATTCTCTCTATTATTGCATTTTTTATTTCTTCAGGAGAAATTTTATTTCCTTTTCCATAAGAGATATTTAAGCTACAAACACCGTTATTACAATTTTCTTCTTCAATTCCATATTCAGCTGTTTTTTTCCAATAACTTTCCTTACCAACAACTACAACCGTTGGAACACTGTCAAAAGGGACAGAATATTTTGCAGCCTTTACTATAGCTTCTTGTTCTAAGTCATCTAAATAATAAACTTGATATTCAATTTTTTCTTTAATTCCTAAGTTATTTATTTGTTCGTTGATATAATCATTAGTTTTTTCACAAACAGAACATCCGTGTTTCCCAAATAAATATATTTTAATTTTGTCTCCAACATTTTCAGGATAATATAAAAATGACATATCTCTTCCAACTGAACCAGCATAATTTTCAACTGCTTTTTTTCTATCTTCATAAATTTGTCTTTGAGAACTATTCCATTTACTAATTCCTGAATAATATCCTACTATTCTTGTTACAACATTCAATAAATTTCTATTAACTGTTTTTTCAAAAGCATTAGAACAATCAGCATTTGTACATAAATTTTTTTCACCTGCCATTATATTTCCGCAAACATTACATTCTGTGTAAGTAGGAGAAATTACTAATTGAGAACATCTTGTATTTTCAAAAGTTTTTTTGACGAGCATCATTATTGCTTCTTTACTAGGTCTTTTTTCACCAACATAAGCATGAATTATAGCTCCAGATTCTATCATATCGTGAAATTTTGATTGTCCGACAATTCTATCAATAATACTGACATCTGCATCAGGAGCAAAATGAATTGAATTTGTATAATAAGGGTTTTCTTCTGTTCCTTTTACTATTTTCCTTGCAATTTCAAAATTTTCTCTGTCAAGTTTAGCAAGTCTTCTTGTAGTAGACTCAGCAGGAGTTTCTTCTAATGTAAACTTTCTTCCTGATCTTTTTTTAAATTCTTGAATTTTTTTGTACATAAATGCAATTATTTTTAATCCTGTTTCATAAGCTAATTGGCTTTCATGCAACTGCTGTCCGGTTATAACTTGTACAGCTTCATTTAATCCAATATTACCTATTATGTAAGTAGCTTTTCTTAATTCGATATAAGGAGTTCCATCATCGCTTGGTTTTCCTAAATTTCTCATAGGACTTCCATCTGTTTCTAATAATTGTTGCATAAATTTTGCTTTTTCTTTATGAGCTTTAAAAGCAATTTCCATCAACCTGTCAATTTCTTCTAAAGTTCCATCTAAATTCTTTCCTTTATATGCTGCTTGAGCAAGGTTAATAGTAACATTTTGAAATCCACAGAATCTTAATCTTTCAGGATACTTTAGCATAGAAGAATCTTCAATTTTTTCTCTTAATCTGCAACATTGTGCTAAAACAGCACCATTTCCTCTGTCAAACATAAAATAAACAGCTCCATTTTCAGAAGAAACTTGTGTTGCTAATTCTAAAATTTCAAGTTGTTTTGGATCTTTAAATGTGTTTTCATCAACATGTAAATCACATTTTGGAAAATGAAAAGGTCTTCCACAACTGTCTCCTTTTCTCCAAATTTCTAAAAGTGCTTTTGCAAATTTTTGACTTGTTTCTTCTAAATCGCCATAAGTGACTATTTTTCCATCTTTAAATTCTCCGGTTAGTTTACTAGAATCTGCATCACCGTTTCTTATATCTTTAGGATCTTCTGTTTTAACTCTAGGAACACTATCTACTCTAGCAATAGTTCCATCTTTTTTTAATATCATATATTTTCCTCCAGGACCTATTGCAGGAACTTCTTTTAAATAACTTGGAACACCTGTATGAATGTTAAAATCAATAAATAATGTTTGTCCACCTCTTGAAAATGCATTTTGAGAAGATGCAAATATTAAATTTTGAGCAACTTGTTCAAACTCTTTCAAAGGAACTTCTTTTAATTCCATTCTTTCTTCAGTAATTTCAAAATAATTTTTAGCTCCGATTTCATTAGAGAATACTCCTTGCTCAACTAATTTTTCATAGTCTCTTTTTTCAAAATTTAATTTTTCTCCTTTAAAATATCCGTAAACTACATTAACAGGTCTTTTTAACAAAGATGAATATAATATATTTAAAAATCCAAATCCAAGAGCGCCAGCATAATGTGCCTGCATTGAAGCTAAAAAAGTTTGAATATGTTGATTTAAAACAGCTGCTGAGTTTGGTGGATTTGATTTAGATTCTAGGTTTTCAAGAACTTTTCCAAGTCCGTATTTTTTTAAATACTCTACAGAATGAGAAGAGCAATAAACTCTTGTAGGATAACCTAAATCATGCAAATGAATTTCTCCTTTTAAATGAGCATTAGCAACTTCTTCGCTAAAAATATTTGATAAAGCCCATGGTTTTTGTATTCTTTCTGCAACTTCTAAGTTTACAGCTTCAGGATTATTTGCAGCAATATTTGAATTTTCTTTACTTCTTGAAAAAACAATTTTTATAAAATCAGAGCTAGGAAGTCCTAATATAGCTTGTTTTTTTCTTTGAGTTTCAAGCCCTTCTTCCTTTAAAATCATATCAACAAGAATTCTTATATCTGTTGTAGAAAATTTTCTGATTCCTCCTCTTTTATATAGTCCTATGACACTATTTTCAACTCTTTTAGCAATCTTTTCAGCATATCTATGAGACAAATTTGCTTCTGATTTTAATTGTTCTACTATTTTTTCTCGATTCCATTTCTGTAATTTATCATGAGTATTTGATTCAATTAATAGCGCTGCATCTGTAGTACTCGTTTCGTTATTCTTTTCATGAATTGCTAAAAATTTTCTCGCTTCTGCTCTTTCATGGCTGTAACGCGAATATGCTAAAGATACTTCTTTATATCCTATATCATAACTTGCCTTAATTACGATTTTTTCAATCTCATTTATTTTAGGAGTGTTTCCATTGAATTTTTCACTTATTCTTTTTTTAACTTCTTGAAATATTTCTTCAGTAACTTTATCATAATCCTCAAAACCTGATGCACGGACAGCTCCTGATATAGCTTCTCTTATTTTACTAGGCTCAAATAAATCAATGCTTCCATCTCTTTTTATAATATGTTTTGGTAATAACATCTTTAATTTATCCTCCTTTTTTATTATTTTATCTTATTCATAACATTTTTAAAATCTTTTAAATTTTGAAAGTTCATATATACAGATGCAAATCTTATATATGCAATATCATCTAATTTTTTTAATTTGTCCATGACTATTTTTCCAATAAAATCTGTTTTTACTTCATTTCCTTTTTTTCTTAATTTTTCTTCAATTTCATCCAATAATTTGTTTATTTTTTCAATCGGTATAGGTCTTTTTTCACACGCTTTCATTATCCCTGATTTTAATTTTTCTCTTGAAAATTTTTCTCTTCTTCCATCTTTTTTAACAATATAAAAATCTGGTTTTTCATACTTTTCATAAGTAGTAAATCTTTTTTTACATTTTAGACATTCTCTTCTTCTTCTTGTATAGTCTGAAGATTCGCGTTTATCTGTGACTTTTGTTTCATTGCCACAAAAAACACATTTCATCTCTGTTCACCATCTTTTTTTATATTCTTTATATACAACATATTGTATATATAATTATTCTCAACTACAATAAATTGTATTTATCTATTCTTTAATAAATATTAAGTATTTAAATCTTTCTAAATTTAAAAAATTATAGACGATATCTTTTTTTAAAATTTTTTTATTTTTTTTCAAAAAATTTAAAAATAATTTTTTATTATTATATAAAAGATGGTAGACGATAAAATTCAAATTTTAATAAACGAATTTGCTAAGCAAGGTATTGATGTAGGTAAAATAGCATTAAATTTAGGTCTTTCTTTGGAAACAACCTTAATAATATTAGCGCTAATTTTATTAGTAGTTATTACTTGGACCTATACGTGGAAAGCTTTAGCTTTATGGAAATCAGCAAAAAATAATCACAAATTATGGTTTGTAATAATCTTTATTTTTTTACCTTTTTCAACTTTTGGAATTTTAGAAATATTATATATTTACTTATTTTCTAAAATTAAAATTAATGAACAAAAAAATAATAATTTAATTGTTAATAATAAAGTTACTAAAAATTATAAAAATACAAATTTAAATAAAAAAATAAAAAAGAAAAAATAATACTCATAATTTATTTTTAAAAATTAATATATGATAAAAATCATTAAATTAATAAGGGTAATAAATTAGTCTAACAGCAGAGTATTGTTTTGTTGCGTAATTTAATAAATAACTAAATTTTATTTAGTTTTTTTCTTTTTTTTCTTTTTGCAGCAGCATCCCATTTTTAATCCTCCTGTTTTTTTATTTATTTTAGTTATTTAAATGACAACTTTTTTCTTCTTTTTCTAATTCATTTATTTCTTTTTCTACATCTTTTCCTTGCTTTTTTTCAAAATCAAGTATTGCTTTTTTTAAACCTTGAGCACCAAGTACAGAACAATGTATTTTAATATCAGGAAGTCCGTTGAGTTTTTCAATAATAGACCGATTTGTTATTTTTTTAGCTTCTTCAATTGTTTTTCCTTTAGCAAGTTCGCAAAGAGCATCAGAAGCAGCAATTGCAGAAACACATCCAAAGGTTTGAAATTTTATATCAATTATTTTATTTTTTTTGACTTTTAAATAAACTTTCATTATATCTCCACAAACAGGATTTCCAACCTGTCCAATTCCATCAGGATTTTTTATCTCTCCAAAATGTTTTGGATTTGTAAATCTTTTTAAGACCTCTTTGCTATACAGATTATTTGTTATTTTTTCTTCTACCATTTTTAATTATTTTTTATAATAATATTTTTTATAATAATTATTTACTGTTATTTTTATTTTTTGAATCAATAGACTTATTTATTTCTTCTACAATTTTATCAGGATCAACACCATGCGCAATCGCACCTTGTTCTAATGTTTCATCAAATGCCGTTGCACATCCAATACAATGCATTCCATTTTCAAATAAAATCTTTGCTGAATTCGGATTTTTCTTTAAAATCTCAGCAAAGCTCATTTTTTTTGTTATTTTTTCTGCCATATATTTTAACCTCCTATTTGTTTAATTAATTAAAATTATTCTTTATCTTCATCTTCTTCAAAATGTTTTTTTTCTTCTTCAAACAAATCTAAACCTTCTTCATCCATTTGCTCTTCACATTCAGATTCATTTAAAAATTCACATCCCATTCTTTCAAATTTATCTGTTTCTTCATTTTCTTTTGAATCTGGTTTTTCTTCTTCATCTAATATATTACCAATGTCTTCATTAATATCTTTTTCAGTTTCTAAAACTTTCTTTTTCTCTTGTTTACTTAATTTTAAAATTTTTGTTTTTACTTTCTTCTGTTTTTTAAAAGGTTTTTTGTTTATTTCTCTATTTTTTGTTTTACTTCTCTTACATTTCTTATTGTTTTTTTTCAAAGACATTTTTTACCTCCTTTATATACTCATATTTTAATTGGACTAATTTTTCTTAATTTTTCAACAACTTTTGTAATTATTCTTAAAACGTAATCGATTTCTTCTTTTGTTGTAAACCTTGATATTGAAATGCGAATAGAACTATTTATTTCTAGAGGATCTCTTCCAATTGCTTTTAAAACATGACTTGATTCAAGACTATGTGATGAACAAGCAGAACCTGTTGAAACTAAAACTCCGTAGGAATCTAAAAATTCTTTAATAGCCTCTCCTTCAATATTTCCAAAACATATATTAATATTATTACAAAGTCTTTTTTCTCCTAAAGGGCCATTAATTTTTGTTCCTGAAATTTTTAAAATTTCTCTAATTAAATTATCTCTTAATTTACTCATATGTTCTATATGATAATCTTTAGAAATAGCAACTGCTTTTGCAAATCCAACAATTCCAGCTACGTTTTCAGTTCCACTTCTTAATTTAAACTCATGTCCCCCACCATGTAGTAGAGGATCTATTTTAACTCCTTCTTTTATGTAAAGCGCTCCAACACCTTTAGGTCCATGTATTTTATGAGCATTTAAGGTTACAAAATCTAAATTCATTTTTTTTACATCAATTTTAGTTTTTGTATAGCTTTGACATGCGTCTGTATGAAAATAAACTCCTTTTTCACGACATATTTCTCCGATTTTTTCTAAATCTTGTATTGTTCCAATTTCATTATTACCATGAATAATAGAAACAACTAATGTTTCTGAAGATATTGCTTCTTCTAATGATCTAATATCAATAAAACCTTCTTCATCTACATCAAGGTATGTTATTTTAGCTCCTTGTTCTTCAAGCCATTTACAGGTATTTAATATACAATCATGCTCAATTTTGCTTGTTATAATATGTTTTTTTCCTTTATTTTTGTGTTTAAAAAATAATCCTTTTAATACAAAATTATTTGATTCAGTTCCTCCTGAAGTAAAAATAATTTCTTCTTTTTTAGCATTTATTGAATTTGCAATAATTTCTCTAGAATCTTCAAGCGCTCTTTTAGCACATAATCCAAAGGAATGTTGAGAACTTGCATTTCCAAAATTCTTGCTAAAAAAAGGTAACATACTCTTTAATACTTCTTTATCAACTTGGGTTGTTGCTGCATTATCCATATAAATTTGTTTTTTCTTTAAAACCATTTTATTATTTTTTACAATGATTTTTTAAATTTACAAGTTTTACAAAACTCTTTTTCATGTTTGTCAATTATTTTAAGTATAGGTAATATTGTTTCTTTATTCAATTTATAAATTCTTTTTTTTCCTTCCTTTCTGACATTTACAATCGAACAATTTCTTAGAGAACATAAGGCATGAGATAATTTTGATTGTTCTACATTTAACAAATTAGCAAGTTCAAGTACAGACATTTCTTTATCTTTTAATGCAGTAATTATCTCAACTTTTAGAGGATTTGCTAAATTTCCAAAAAAAATATAATATTTATTTTTTTTCATTTTCAAATTAATATGTTAAATATAACATATGAAAAAAAATTCATATTTATAAATCTTATTATATTAAAACATATATTTTTATAACATATTAAGAATTTGATAGACCTTAAATTTATTAAAAATAAATAATAAATTAAAATCAGATAAAACTAATTACAAAATTTATTTTTATTTTTTAATATTAAAAATTTGAATTTCTTCTATAAGATGCTTTATAATATAAATATATTTACATTTTTTTATATCTGATAATAAATATAAATATTTTAAAATTTTCTAAAATTTTTTAAATTAAATCAATAGTTTAAAATGGCAGTTCATAAATGTTCTATAATAGCAAATCCTGAAGGATATGGATGGTATTATGCTGAAAAAATTCATAAGAAACTAATTTCTGAAGGTTATGAATTTGAATTAAATCCTCTTCATATTAAAAGATTTAAAGACGGAGAAATTAAACCAAAAATTGATTTAAATGTAAGAAAAAGAAATTGTTTTTTTATTCATGATTCGTCAATAGACCCGACAGAATGGTTTACTCAGTTAGTTTTAATTAATGAAACTTTAAAAAATTCTGCAGCTCAAGAAATAATTAATGTTCTTCCTTATTTAAAATTTAGCAGGCAGGATAGAAAAGACGAATCAAGAGTTCCAATATCAGCAAAAGCTTTAGCAGATACTATAGGTTTATATGCAAATAGAGTATTAACAATAGACGTTCATAATCCATCAATACAGGGATTTTATGATATTCCTTTTGATAACTTATATTCATTTCCGACAGTCGTTAATTATTTGAAAGATTTTTATCCTCATATTCTGGAAGATATAGTAGTAATGTCAACAGATGCAGGAGGAGCTCCAAGAGCAAAATCTTTTGCAAAAAAATTAGGAATTAAAGATATAGTCACTGGTTATAAATCAAGAGAAAAAGAAAATGAAGTTGAACAATTAAGAGTATTAGGCGATGTTAAGGGAAAAAATGTTTTAATTGTAGATGATTTAATTGATACTGGCAATACTTTAGTTTCAGCATCAAATGCTGTAAGAGAATTAGGAGCAAAAAAAATTTATACTTATTGCACTCATGGTTTATTTACTTCAGGAGTAAAAAAAATTTCTGATAATTTTGATATTATATTTATAGGAGATACTGTAAATTTAAAAGAACCTGTTCCAGATAATGTAAAAATAATATCATTTATACCTTTATTTGCAGAGGCAATTTATAGAATAAGCGAAGGAGAAAGTCTTAGCCAATTATTTAGTCAATAAGAAAAAATAAATCTTTTCTGTAAGATTTAAAAAGTTAATTTCTTTTTTATTAAATAAAAATGATGTTTTATAAATATCATAAACAATTAAGTAGTATTGACTAAATATTATTATTAATTTAAGAAAATAAAACTATTTTTTAAGCATTTTTTTAAATAATAATTCTAAGGAATATTACATTAATTTATGTTGAAAATTTTAATTTGATTGAATTTAATAAAATTTATTTCATTTTTAAAAATTTTTTAAAAACCAAATCCTGTTTTCATCATTATAAAGTCTAATAGCAAATTAGAAAAAGCTCCAAGAAAAATAAATCCTAAAAATTTTATTTTATTATTTTTTAAAAAAATAAGAGAACTAAATATTAAAAAACAAAACATAAAAAAATAAGAGTGTAGAGGATATACCCCAAAACTACATTGTTCTCCAATATGATTACAAGCACTTGATAGCCAAGAAACATTTCCTATTATTCTATAATAAATATGATCTAAATCAACAAGATTTCCAAGAGTAAGACCAATTAAAATTATTCCTGTTTCTGTAAGAATTATTTTATCTTTATTTTTTTTTATGTAATCTATTTTAAAAAATCCTTTTTTATTTAATTTTTTTCTTTTATATAAAACTAAATATGTAAAAACTGCAATAAAGGGCAGTATGTAATGAGCTATGAACATTTTGTTCAGTTTCTGCTAAATTGATTCTTAAATTGAGATTGCGTTTACAGGACATGAATCTACAGCTTCTTTTACACACGAAGCTTTTGACTTTTCTTGTCCTTCTTTAACATGCGCTTTTCCGTCTTTTATTTCAAAAACTTCTTCACATATTGAGACACATGCGCCACATCCAATACAAGTTTCTGTATCTACTTTTATCATTTTTCCCTCCTTTTTATATTTTGCAATTAGAATAAAAAGATAATTCTTCAACACTTATATCTTTTTCTATTTTATTTTCACTTATTAAAAAAGTTGGAAAATACCTAACCTCTCTATTTATACAATCAGTGTTATCAACCATACAATTTTTTATAAACATGTATTCAAGATACTCGTTTACGCTTAATTGTTTTAATGTTTGAACAACATCATTAGTATTAACAAATAAAATAATCTTTTTTTCTTTAATACAATGTTTAAAATCATTTTCTTTATAATTCTGAGATATTGTATATCCTGTATATTTTGTTATAGCACTTGATATAAGATAAAATACTAAAATAAGAATTATAGCAATACCTGTAGTTATTACTATTCGTTGTTTTACTCTTTTTGATAATTTCATAAAATAAACTAGATTTTTTAACTTTTAAATTTTATTAAACTAATAGATAAATATTTTAATTGATAGGTTTTTTATAATAATTATATTTTTAATACCAAGTATTTGTAAATCCTTTAACAATTTTTTAGACGGCCTTTTTTTAATCTTTAACAAGAAATTCGAGCCCTTTAAAGGGGAATATGAATTGCGTTATAATTAAGGAGTAATGAAGTATATAGAGAATCAAGAAATACACCGTAATCCTAGTTTAAGCTGCTAAGGACAGCTGTCCACTTTAGTGGACGAAAATGTTGCTTAAAATATATTTTTATTTTAAAAAATTTTAAAAATAAATAAAATTATGTTTTTTTATGATTATTTTAGAAAATATTATAAAATTATTAAGGACTTCAGAAAATTTATTAGAAATAAAAACTGCAGCAAAGAAGTTAGCAGAAATAAATTCTTTTGAGTATCATAAAGAACTTTATAGAATGGCTAACAGAAAAAGAAGAGGTTTTTTTAGAAGTCGTTATACAAAAGAACATATGATTGTAGCACTTGAGGCATTAGCAGAGACAGGAACTGAAGAAGCAAGATGTTTTTTAGAAAATTTTTTTAAGGATAATGGAAAATTTTTTGATTCTAATTACAAAGAGAAAATTATGCAAAGAATTGAAAAAACCTGCTATGAAAGAGAAAAATGGCTTTTAGAATATGAAGCTAGAAAGTTAAAACAATTTTATAATCAAAGATATGGATAGTTTTAGTAAGATAGTTTAAATTTACAATAGATAAATTTATAAAGCTTTACAACTAAAATATTTTATGGCACTTGGACTATTAGGATGGGCTCTTATATCAATTATTGCTATTATCATAATTATAATCTTAGGAATGTTTTGGTATTATTACAATAGATTTGTTGTTCTTGAAAATAGAATTGAAAATTCAGCTGCTCAAATTGATGTTCAGCTAAAGAAAAGAGCTGATTTAATTCCTAATCTTGTAAAAACTGTTTCAGGATATGCTAAACATGAAAAAAAGATAATGGAAGAGGTAACTAAAGCTCGTGCAGAAATGTTAAAAGCAGGAAATTTACAAGCAAAAGTTAAAGCAGGAGATGCTATTCAAGCTGCACTATCAAAAATATTTGCTATAGCTGAAAATTATCCTCAATTAAAAGCAAATGAAAACTTCTTACAATTGCAGACAGAACTTGCAGCAATAGAGGATAAAATTGCTTATGCAAGACAATATTATAATGATTCAGTTTTAGCATATGACAATGCAACTAGTATGTTCCCAGGAGTATTCTTTTTTAAACTATATGGAAAGACAAAGAAAGAGTATCTAAAAATACCTGAAGCTGAAAAATCTGTTCCTTCAATAAAATTTGAAGAATAAAAATTAAAGTTTTTTAAAAAGTTTTTTAAAAAATTACTCTTATAAATCTTAAATCTTATAAATTTAATAAAGAGAAAATTAGATTAAATTTTTAATATTTTAATTAAATACATAACACTTATATATTATATTTTATTTAATATTTAAAATGATAAAACAAGATTTTAGAATTTCATTTTACGATCAGATTAAAAGAAATAAAATAAGTTCATTTTTTTTATTGATAATAATATTTGGTGTTTTATTTTCTTTAATTTTTGTAATAGGACTTGCTTTTGGAGTTGACATCTTCTTTATTTTGATAATTGCAACTATAATATCTTTATTGTATGTTTGGGGTTCTTATTATTATTCTGATAAAATTGCAATTGCTTCAGTAGGTGCAAAACAAGCAGATCCAAATATTCATAAACAATTTTATCATACTGTTGAAGGATTAACTTTAGCATCAGGAATGCCAATGCCTAAACTTTATGTAATGGAAGATCCTAATATAAATGCATTTGCATCTGGAAGAGATCCTAAAAATTCAGTTATATGTGTTACTACAGGAGCATTAAATAAATTAAACAAACATGAGTTAGAAGGGGTTTTAGGTCATGAATTAGCGCATATAGCAAACTATGACATAAGGTTTATGACAATAGCAACTGTTGTAGTAGGGATAATAGCAATAATATCTCAAATATTTTTAAGAAGTTTATGGTTTAGAGATAGTAGAGATAATGATAGAGGTAGTGGTGCTGTATTCTTTTTATTAATTGCAATTATTTTAGCAATTTTAGCGCCAATTGTAGTAAGTTTAGTTCAATTAGCTATTTCAAGGAGAAGAGAATATGTTGCAGACGCTAGTGCAGTTAAGTTCATAAGAAGCCCGACAGGACTTATAGGTGCATTAAAAAAAATTCAAAACGAAAATAAACCTGTTAGAAGTGGAAAAGTAAGTAAGGCAATAGCTCCCTTATTTATTTCAGATCCTTTTTTAAAGAATTTTGATAATTTTTTTTCTACACATCCTCCTCTTGAAAAAAGAATAGCAATTTTAGAAAGAATGTAAAATAATTTTTATAAAAAATTTATGTAAATTAAGGTATAAAAGAGTTTAAGATATATTTTATTTTAATATATTTTCTATTTTCAATCTATTTTAAAAAATCTTATATTGTTTTTAATTTGTCTTTTTAAAGACAACAATGTTTTTTAAAGTCTTATTTTCTAATGAATATAAATATTAAAAAGAAATAAGTAATAAATTCTTAAAAAATACTATATATACATTAAATTTTATATTTATAAAAATGAAAAAACTTATATACTTAAATATCTTAATATAATAAAGAAAATGATAGACAATCACAAGGTTATGACGATATTGAATTCTTATAACTTTAGTTATAACTTCTTTAAATGTGATTGTTATAAAAATATTAAATTTTTACCATCGATTTAATTTTGCTTAATATATTTCTTTGATACAGCAAAATTAAATCAAATTTATGATGACAATTAAATTTCAACCAATATTTGAACGGCAACTTTTATGCGATATTTGTAGCATAGCAATTACAAATCCAATATGTCCTAGTTGTTTATCAGAAGAGTTTGAAGCATGGTTAACTCTTTATCCTAATTTAAAGAAAGAATTAATACCAAAATTAGAAAAATATATTAATTGGTTAGAAGATAGAAGATACAACAACCCTACTACTTGTATAAAATGCAGAAAGGAATCAGTAACAATATGTCCTTATTGCTTTACAGAGTATGTTTTAGGAGAATTAAAAAAACTTGAAGTAAACAAAATAATATTAAAAGAGTTTTTTGAATTTTTTAATTTTGATTTTGAACGAACAGGTTATACTAAAGAGGCTGAAAAATTGGGATTTTATTAAATTTATGATTGAGTAAAAACTAAATTAAAAATGAACAAGTGTAGAATAAATCCAAGAAAAGCAAGATTAAACAAAATTAGTTGTAACACTAATTTTTATTTAATAAATGCGATTTCTCTTTTATAAGGGGCTTCATTGAACTTAAAAACTTATTCATTGAAGACCCCTTATATTTTAATTAATTTTTATTTATTTAAGAAAAAACATTAATAGAACCTCTATAAAATTAAACAATAAAAATCACTTTTAATCAATTTAATAAAAATATTTTAATTATAAAAACTTAATAAGTTAGTATAATAATTCTTATATACTTTTGGTTTTAGAATAAATTATGGGTTTTTTTGATTTCTTAAAAAGAAAAAAACAAGAAATAAAATTAGAAAGAGTAAAAATAGAGAATATAGATGAATTTCTTAAATTGAGAATTGAGAAAATTAAAAATCAAGAGCATGAAATATTTCTTTTAGTTAATACTAAACTTTTATATTTAATTAATGATTTAAAAGAACAAATAAAAGTTCTAGAAACTATTAATCTTGAAGACAAAAAAGTTGAAGCAAGAACGAAATTTATTGTCAAAGAAAATTTTAATCATTATGTTAATCACATAAAAAAATTAATAGAAAATTTGCAGAATATCAAAACAGAAAATGTTTATCTCTTAATTGAATTAGTTGATAAAATCTTTTTAGATTTTGATAAAAAATCAAAATTAAACTATGAAAAAGCTACTTTTTTAATAGGAAAAGAACTTGGAGAAACAAAAGATAAGATAAACAATTTTTTTTCAGAAGTAAAATCAATTTTATCAAAAAATAAAAATATATTAGAAGAAAATAAAATATATATTTCAATTAAAAATAAATTAAATGAATTAAAAGAATTAGATAAGTCCAAAGATGAGATAAATAGTAATATAAAAGAAAATAATGAGAAAATAAAAAGATTACAAATAGAAATTGATATAAAAGAAAGCAGGATAAATGATATTAAAAAATCTTTCGAATATCTAAAAGAACAAGAGAGTATAAAAAGAAAAGAAGACGATTACAAAATAATTGAAAAAATGATATATGATTTAAAACAGTTAATTGATTTTAAAAAATTAGCAAATATTTTTCATTATGACTCAAAAAAAATGGATATCATAAATAAATATAAAGTAAGTTTTAAAAATAATTTTGAAAAAGATAATGGAATTGAAATATTAAATCTTCTGTCAGAAGCAAACATGACAAGCTCTCATATTTCTAAAAAAATTACAGAAATAAAGGAAAAAATAAAAGAATTAGAAAAAAAATATAGAAATTTAGAATTAAAACAGTTGCAGATTATTACTGAATTAAATAAAGATGTAAAAGAATTAAATTTTAAAAAAGAGGATCTTATTTTGGTTAATGCAAAAGAAAATAAAAAATTAGAAAAATTAAATGAAAGTGAAAAATTAATTACTGATGATATTAAAAAAGAGCTTTTAAAATTAAACGTCGAATTAGTGGAATGAATGTACGCTATTTAATCTTTTTTATATTTTACTCTTTTAAAACTTGTTAAAAATTAATTAAGATCTATAACTTTTGTATTCCGAGGGGTGATAAATACGTTATCTGAAGTCTGTAAAGAAATAAATCCTGTAAGAATAGATTTCTTAGAATAGTTGATTTGGTAATTTATTATTTATGTATAATAAAATATCGGTTTTATATGTATAAAATTTATATATATATTTTTTAAAATAATTAAGAATCTATATAAGATAAATTTATAAATTAAATATTTTTCATTTTTTACATGCCAAAAAATTTAAAAGAAAAATTTAAAGATAATCTAACAGAATCTAGAAGTCTAATAAATAACCTTTGTGAAGCCAAAACATCTTTTTCCAGAAATATAATTCTTGATAATTTTATACATATACATTTAGAGGATTATGGCTTAAAGATAAATGATGTCAATTCAAATTTATATTTTGGTTTTATGAGAGGTATAAGATGCGCACTTCAGCAAATTACAGATCTTGATTATGGAATTGATTATTATACTTTAAAAAGAACAAAAGGTTTAAAAGAAAAATTAAAAGATTCTTATTTACAAATGTGTGAAAAAAGAATGATTTTAAAAAATTGGATGCATATACATTTAGAAGACTTTGGATTAACGATAAATGATCTTAAAAATCCTGCATATAGGAATTTATTATATGCTTTTTATAAAATTTTAGAAGAAGTAAATAACCATTCTTTTTTAAAATAAATAATAAAAATTATAATTATATTCATTCAAAAAATTTATGTTCTAATCTAATATGGTTTTGTTTAGTTTTTTTAAACTTATTTCATTTATACCTTCTTTTAATAAATTACTTTCTAATGAGAAACCTAAATTTTCTCCTCTTGCTTTAAAATTGTTTATTCCAACTACTTTACCATTTGATGCTATTAAAGGACCTCCTGAATTTCCAGGATTAAGTGCAGCATCTGTTTGAAAATAAGCTGGAATGTCATTTAGTCCTTTTCTTTTAATTCCAGAAATGATTCCTTCAGTCACTGAAAAGGATAATCCTAATGGATTTCCAATAGCAATTACTTTTTCTCCAAGTTTTACATCATTAGAATTTCCAATTTCAAGATAATCAAAATTTCCATCCATCTTTAATAATGCCAAGTCTAATGTTAGATTATATCCTATTAAATCCATAGAATTTATTTGCTGATCAGACATTATTGCATCTGCATATCTTGCTCCAGCTAGAACATGAGCATTTGTGACAACATAACCGTCTTGAGTAATTATAAATCCAGAACCTTGCGCAATATTAGTTCTGATACTTACAACAGAATTAACAGCATTTTCAATTATTCCAGAAAAATCAGAATTTTTTCCAGCATTTACACTTTCAATTTTTTTTGACAAGTTCATTCTTGTTTCAATTAAATTTTTGGATAGTTCAGAAATTTTATTTTCAATTTCAATATTTGATAATTTAAGAGATCTAACATCTTCCTTTAGATTATCCATTTCTGAATTTTTTAAATATAAATCATTATAAATAAAATAAACTAAGAAAATGCTTTCAATTATAATTAATAAAAAAAGAAGATTTATTTTTCTGCTGATTCTGCTTTTATACAATGTATCTTCAGATATTTTTTTAAAAAAATTTTTTTTTATATCAATATTATTTTCACTACTTTTCTTATTAATTTTGTAATTCATATTATGATTATTTCTTTTTATTATATAAATTTAATTGGTATTTTTAATAGTGATGAAGATAAATATACATAAATTTAATAAAAAAATTTTAAAAAAGTTTTTATTTCAAAAATTAAATTTTTTATAATATAGTTAATTAAAAATTGATTATTTGTAATAAATAATATATACTTAATTTTTTATTTTATATTAAAATCTTTTTTAAAAGTATTAAAAAGATTTTTAATTTATAAAAACCTTTAAATTCTTATGTTTTCTAATATTCACATGGCAATAACTCCTAATAATCTATTTGTAAAAAAGAAAAATTTAGCTTTAGTTTTGAGCGGCGGAGCTGTAAGAGGTTTTGCACATATTGGTGTATTAGACGTTTTAGATGAAAATAAGATTCCTATTGACGTTATAGTCGGAACAAGCATGGGTTCCATAGTAGGAGGAATATATGCATGCGGAAAATTAAAGGAATTTGAGCAAGACATCATAAAACAATCAGAAAGTAAATTAAGAGCATTATTTTGGAATCTTAAATTTAAAAAACCAGGTTCAGATTCTGAAAAATTATTCGGGAAATTTTTATATAAATACATAGGAAAGAAAAAAATTGAAGATTTAGGTATAGATTTTACAGCAATAGCAACTGATTTAAAAACAGGAAAAGAAGTTTATATAAATAAAGGATCTTTGTTAAAAGCTGTTTTAGCAAGTTCTTGCCTTCCAGGATTATGTAATCCTGTTGAAATTGGAAATAAACTACTTATCGATGGAGGAGTAGTAGATCCTCTGCCACAGTCTTATGGTATGACAAAAGCTAATAAAGTCATTGCTGTAAATGCAATGCCAAAAAAATATGTTTATAAAAAAAATTTAAGTTTTTATAATGTTCTCTTAAATGCATCTTCTATAATGTCAAATGCTTTAGTAAATTTAGAAAAAACTTTAAGTATTTCGCAGCTTCAAAAAGATAAAATTATCTTTATTCAATTACCAACTGAGAAAAGAGATGCATTTGATTTTTACAAAATTGAAGAATTAATTAAAATAGGAAGAAGAACAGCAAAAGCTTATATAAAAAAAATAATTGAACTAGTGCATGATTAAAAAATAAAATTTTTATTTCTTATAATTTAAAGAACAACTTCTAATAATTAATTTTTCTGCAATTTAACTATCTCTAATTATTTATTTAAATATTAAATTAACAATTTTTCCTGTTATGTAACTAACGATTATTACAAAAATTGCAAGAATTAAATGTTCAAAAACAATATTTAGTCTATTTTTTTTATTAATTTTTTTATTTAATTTATAACTGAATATAGCAAGAAATATAAATCCAATAATAACATTTGAAATTATTGCTTTATTAGTCTGCAATATCAAAAAAGGAATTATGAACATAGATGCAAAAATAAATTTAAAAAAGAAAGTAGAAAAAGTAGATTGCCAAATCTGTTTTTTTGTATGCTTATTTTCTCCTTCTTCTGAAATATGAATTCCTAAGGCATCTGAACATGCATCTGCAATTGCTATTGTTAAAATACCTCCTATTATTGCTAATTTTGAATTAGTTGCACTACTAAGTCCTATCATTAAACCCATAGTTGTTATTATTCCTGAAGTTACACCGAAATTAAAACCTACTTTTAATGAATGATTCATAATAAATTAACAAATGAAATTAAAGATTTAAATCTTCTCTTTTTCATTTTGCTAACTTATTATAAGAAAATAAACTATTTTGTGTTGACATATTATAAACTGATAAAAAACATAAATACAAATTCTTTTTGATTTCCTATAAATTCTGTAGTATTTTAAAAAATAATAATTATTAACTTTTTAATTTTTTAAACTTTTAATTAATTATTTTATATGAAGCTTTTTTTAATCTATTCATTATAGCTCTGCCAATTCCTGATTCTTCTACAGACTGAATTAATAAAAAATCTATTTTTTTTTCATCAGCATCTCTAAAAATTTTAAATAATTTTTTTGCAAAAGATATTTTTTTTGAAGTTTTTATTATTTTTACTTTTTTATTTTGTTTTTTAAGCTTATTCTCATAAATTTTTATTTTGTTAAAATCTTTTGTATTAAATAATATTATTTTAGCATTTGGAGAGTAGTGTTTATATTTGATTCCAGGAGACTTAACTTTATTTATATTATTACAAAGATTATTACAACTAAACAAAGATAGTTTTGGAATAATTTTCTTAAGTTTTTCAAAACTTATTAAACCAGGTCTAAGTAACATAGGTTTATCTGCAGTCATATCAATAACTGTTGATTCTAAACCTATTTCACAGTCCTTAGATTTAATTATTCCTGCAATTTTTCCGTTGAAATCCTTTAAAACATGTCTAAAACTAGTTCCAGAAGGTTTGCCTGATAAATTTGCAGAAGGAGCTGCAATAGGAACTTTAGAATTTTCTATTAAACTCAATGCAATTTTATTTTTTGGCATTCTTATAGCTACAGTTTTTAAACCACAAGTTACTTCATCAGGTATAATTTTTTTCTTTCTTAAAATAATTGTTAAGGGTCCGGGCCAAAATTTTTTTATTAATTTATTTACCAATCTTTTTTTTGATATAGGAATATAAGCTATTTCATTTATCTGTTCTTTTTTTGAAATATGAACTATTAATGGATTATCTGAAGGTCTTCCTTTTGCAATAAAAATTTTTTTAACTGCGTTTGAATCTAATGCATTTGCTCCAAGACCATAAACTGTTTCTGTAGGAAAGGCTACAAGTTCTCCTTTTTTAATCAAATCTGCAGCTTGTTTTATCTGTTTTGAATTAAAAATTTTAGTTTTCATGATAAAATAAAAAAATATACATATATAAGAATTTACCTAAAATATCATAAAAACTTTTAAGAAATAAAAAGAGAAAAAAAATAATATATCCTTAATCTAAAATTCTAATAAAAATAAAAGAGAAGTTTTTAAAATAAAAGATTAATATTATTTCTTTTTATTTTTTATTCTTTTTTTTATTTTTTTAAATTTATTTGAGTCTTTTATTTTTTTGAATACTTTATTTTTAAGAACAATAGGAGTTATTTTGTTTTTTTCTTTTAATCTATTCTTATGAATTTTTTTTAAAGTAATTAGCATTAAAATCATAATCATAAAAGTAAATAACGAAGATATAACAATAACAATATTTTTATTTATATTATAGGAATATTTTTTTTGTTTTAACTGAGAAACATTATTTATTTTAATAATTTTAGAAGGTTTAAATACGTTATCTGTAAAATTTTGTTTTTTGCAATCTTCAATATTTATGCTTGTTTCAATATAATCACTATTTAGTCCTTCGTTATATAAAATAGTTGTTTTTATTTTATATTCTCCAATATTAGCACTATCAGGTAATATTATGTTAAAAGATTTTGTGAAAACATCGTCTCCACTTCCATACTTTTCTATTAAAATTTCTCCTGTTCTTTGATTTATCTTTAAAACTGGATTTTCTATACTTAATGTTACTTTTTCATCAGATAATCCAAAATTTTTTAACTTAATTTTTAAAAATATAGGATCTCCACAAACAACATTTAATGGTTCTAGCTCATAAGAATCAAACGAGATATCATGAGATTTTCTTTTAATTTTAACTTTTACATATTTTTCATTATAATATTCAATATTTTTTTCCTTGCCATATGCATATACAAAAATAGCAAAATCATTATTTTCATTTATATTTTTATCAACAGTTAAATCTAATCTTTGAGTTAATGAAGATAATTTATCTATTTTTTTATCAATTTGAACTTCACTTATTATGTCTTCTCTTGTTATATCATATAAATAAGCATGAATATCAAAATTAATATCTTTTTTAGCATCATTATTTTGCACATTAATACTTACAGGTATAATATTTCCAGTAAAAAATTCTTGTTCTGAATTTATGTTTGATATCTCTAAACCGATGCCATTTGTAGTATTTGTTTTTCTTTTTATATTTTTAAATTCTGGAGGTTTTTCAGAACATCTAATATTACAACAATTAGGAGTATCATATACACTAATTAAACTACCTTTGCAAATTTCCTTATCATTACATATATATCCGTTCATTTCACTACAGGAAAAATCTTTTGTTGTTCGAACAAAAATATTCCATATATTTTCAGATACAAATTCACCATCGAAAATACTAACTATTAAAGTATAATTTCCTATATCTTTATTAAAAGTATAGATATTATTACCTTCACTAACATTTTCACCATCTAATTTCCAATTTACAATAAGATTATTCAAAGGAGTATCGCTATCATAAGGAACAATGCTGAAAATTTTATTTGTATTATTTAGTACTCTTATCGTTGATAAATTAGGAGAAATTTTGAAAAAATTAGGAGGATCATTTACATTTGTTATATTCACATTAAATATGTAATCTTGATAACCATCTTTATCTGTTACTCTTAAAATGCATGATGCTTCACCATAATAGTCTTTTTCTCCTACATATTCTAAAATAGTATCATTTACTATGCTGCAATTTAAATGTTTGTAATTTGAAAAATTTGAAGGAACAACACTAAAAACAAAAGTATCGTTTTCAGGATCTGTAGCTACAAGTTCGCAATTATAATAAGTATCTTCTAATATTTCTCTGTTGCAATTAAGTTCTCCAAATTTAGGAGGTTTATCAACATATAAAACATTTAAATTAAATTCATTTGAACTTACACTATATTCACTATCCTCTGCTTTTATTGTTATTTTTTCTTTTCCAAACCAATCAAATAAAGGTATTAGTGTTATTATGTTATTTTTAACTGAATAATTAATAAATAGATTACCTATTAAAGTATAAACTAAAGAGTCATTATCAACATCATAAAAATAATCTTTTAAGTTAATAGTAAGATTGGTATTTTGGTTCCAAGTAATATCTTCAATTTTTTTTATAAATTGAGGAGCATCATTTATAGGAAGTATATTAACAAAAAATGTTTTTTTATCAAAAGCACCAAGAGGATCAGTTAATTTAAGATAAACATAACAGCTATTATCAACACAATTTTCATCTTGATAGGATTTTAAAATTAAAGTATTTTTATTAATACTAGCATTAAATTTTCCTTTAATACTTTCAATTTTCCAATAAAGTTCATCAATAGAATTGTCAACATCACTCATAGAAGGTGTTAAGTCAATTTCTTTTGATTCAAAATCTTCATATAACTCAATTTTAAAATTATCAATATTTATAATTTTAGGAGCATCATTCACAGGATTTACTTTTAATAAAACAGAATTTGATAAAATAGTTTGATTAAACATATTTTCAGCTTTAAAAACTACATGCGCTTCTCCATTCCAATCCTGTTTTGAACTGAATTTCAAAACTCCATTATTATTCTCAATAATAATATTATCATTTGAAAGACTAAAAATACTAAAAATTAATGTATTTCCATCAGGATCTTTTATATAATTTTTTAAATCAATTTGTCCAGGATAATATTGGTCTTCATTCCAAATTATATTAGGTATTTCAGATACCATAACTAGAGGATCACTTCTACAATTTTGATCAATATTATCTAAAAGTTCAGTTGCATTTGGATTAATATTAGAATTATTATCATTACAATCAAGGTTATTTAATGAGTAACCTTCAGGAATATTATTATTAGTGCATATTGTTAAAGGATCACCTATTCCAAATCCATCTTTGTCATTATCTTTATATAGAATTTTGCTTTTAAATAAAAGTTCATTGTCATCATCACAATCTGTTCCCACTATTCCTGTTTCTTTATTGCATTGTAATGGATTTAATATTATATATCCACTTTTGCAATATCCATCATTATCTTTGTCAGCAAGATCAAATCCTCTGCAACTATTATCAATGTAATCATAAGGTATCTCAATTGCTTTAGGATTTATTGAAGAATTATTATCATTGCAATCACCTGCAACTAAAGAATACCCTGGAGTTAAAGTATAACCAGAACAAACATTTATTAAATTTCCAGTTCCAAATCCATCTTTGTCATAATCAACATATGCAAGAATATTTTGCCATACATTTGGATTATTATCATTACAATCTGTATCAGTATAATATCCATCTCCATCTCTATCTTCTCCAGAAATTATCCACTTTATTGAATTTTTAAAAAGTTCTTTTGATTCAGGAGTCCATTTACTTGATTTTGTTATTCCAAAAAATACTCTTCTGGGATTTTCTTTTATTGCAACAACAAAACGAGAAAGATCTGAAGTTGAGTCTCCTGTTGTAGAAACTGCTGTAGTTTGATATTTTATACCATTTAAATAATATATATAATCTGATGAAAGATAAGCATAAAAATTTTTAGGTATATCTTTTGTTATTGATATATTTTGATTAAAATTATATACGTTTAACTTTGTTGTGCTTCCTTTAAGAGAACTCCAACCAGAATAATAATTCGGATTAGCAATCAAACTTTTATAGTTGTTTACAGGAGCATTTAAAATATTGTCATTTCCAATTAAAATCATTCTATATTGGCTAAAATCAGTATAAGGAATTTGGGAATCGTCTATTAAATCATAGGTTAATCCAAGTTCATTAATTGCATTAATAAATCCTGTTTCAGGTCTTGTAGAATCTTTTAATAAATAAGCAATATCTACATATTGTCTTTTTGTAATATTTAGTTTTATTTCTTTTTGTTTATAAGTTCCATTATAACTTGCTCTTATAATTAAACTTTTTTCTCCTTCAATATTAGGGTTTATTTTTAAATGTATAATAGTTTCATCACTTTCACCAGGATTCAAAGTAAAATTCGGATTTTCTATTTCTAATAATGTTGCAAAATCTGTAAATTGATGAACAGATATAACATAATCTCCTTTTAATGTTCCTGAATTAGTTATGTTTGCTTTAATAATTACATTATCTCCTGATTGTATAGGTCTGTTATTATTATCTACTATTGCTGTTATTGTTGCATCAGCTCTATCTTCTATAGGATTTCCGTAGAGCGATATTGTAGTAGTTAAAATTAAATTTCCTTCTCCAGGAGCACTAAAATTAAAATTAATTACATTGTTAACATTACCTAATTGAGTTATTGTTACATTATAATAATATATATAAGATTCACCAGCTCCTATACTTAATTTATTAGAAGATAATATAATGTCGCTTGAATCAGTTGATATTTCAACATCTACTGGAAAAGAATTTGTATTTCTTAAAGTTATACTTCTATAATAACTACTTCCAATATCTCCAGTTAAAATTACTTTAGAAGGAGAAATACTTCCTGTTAAAGCATAAATATTACTTATTAAAAATAAAAAAAGAGTTGCACTAATAAAAAAGAGTAAATTCTTTTTCATTTGCTTTTCACTCTTTTTTTAGATTTAATTTCATCAACCCTTTTTTCAATCACCTCCTTTGTTGAATAATTTTTTTTATTAAAGTAAATAAATAATAATACTAAAAATACTAAAGCAATAAAAAAAGTTATTATCAATCCAATTACTACTGGATTAAATTTAAAATTAGAAAAAAATTTTGAAAGGGAATTTGTATTTGTTGTATCATCGTTATCAGAACTCTTAGTATTTTTGTCTTCTGATTTATAACCAATAACAATTATGGTAGAACTTAAAATAACTCCGTTTTTTCCATCTTTAATATCAGCAGGCAAATATTTGACAATGACAGTTCCATTTTGCATTCCTTCTTTATTAACTTTAATTTTAATTCTAGCATTTTTTTCCTCTCCAGGTGAAAGTGTGAAATTGTTATCAATAACAGTTATGATATCTTTTAATTCTCCAGAGGGAATAAGTTCTATTTTTATAGGATAACTATTATTATTAGCTACTCCAATTGTTCTATTTATTATTTCTCCAACATAACCTCTTAAAACCATTCTTCCATTTTTGTTAATAGCACTTAAAGGATAAGTTGAATAAATTAAACTTGTTAAAACAAGTAAAAATACAGATATTATAATAATTATTTTCACCGTTTTCATTTTGACAATATATTACTTTATAGTAATATCTTTTTTAAAGATTATCAAAATAAAAAATACTTATTTAGATAAACTATAATAAAATATAACTTTAGAAATTAATTTTATAAAAAATAGATTTATCAATATATTTATTATTTTTTTATATTTTTTCTACAAGGATTTTGATTTTAATTATACTTCTTTTTCAATTATTTTTGTGAAATATTAACAATTATTTTTATAACAAGTTACAGGGCTTAGTACATACGAGCATTTAAATCCATCAACAACATTATAAGATGCACCATTCCAAACATATAACTTATCATTATCAAGTCTAGGTCCAAGCCATCTTTGATTATATGTTAAATAACCTTCATATCCTTGAGATTTACAATATTGCGTTGCAGTTAAAGGATTAGCACAATATCCAACTATATCATTATAGGCAGGATCCCATTGAGACACATCAGGATTTCCAAATGTTTTTATAGATTGACTGCAAACAGGATTTTTACATTGACCATTACTGCAAATTCCATTTGCTGTTGTTGTCTTATAACAAGTTACAGGGCTTAGTACATACGAGCATTTAAATCCATCAACAACATTATAAGATGCACCATTCCAAACATATAACTTATCATTATCAAGTCTAGGTCCAAGCCATCTTGAACCATAAGTTGTATATCCTAAAAATCCTTGTTTAATACAATATGCATTAGCTGTTGCAGGATCTGCACAATATCCAACTATATCATTATAAGCAGGATCCCATTGAGATACATCAGGATTTCCAAATACTTGAGTGATTGTTTGTTGTGCAGTAAGAGTTGTGCAGTCTTTTATTAAAGATTCTGATGTGAAATTTGAACAAGATGAATTTATAGTTCCAGGATTATTACAAGTGTAAGTTACAATTTTTCTATACAAATTATTACCTATGCAATAAGGATCTCCAACAGGTCCGTCAGTTCCACAATCAGAGTTTTGATAGCATCTTATGTTTATGCATTGTCCATTAGAGCAAACCTGTCCAGGAGGACATATTTGTTTTAATTTTGGTTTAGAAGAATTTGAGCAAAAAGCTCCTGCTGTTCCAGGATTATTACAAGTGTAAGTTATAAAATTTTGATAAATACTATTGTTTATACAAAACAAATCTCCTATAAATCCATCATTTCCACAATCAGAGTTTTTATAACAAGTTATATCTAAACATTGTCCATTAGAGCAAATCTGTCCAGGAGGACATATTTGAACTAATGTTTCATCTAAATAACTATTTTCAAAACAAGCAGCATTACTGCATCCTCTATTAGTGCAAGTTCTAGATTTGTAAACATTATTGTTCTTGCAATAATTATTTCCATAATTTGTACAGCTATTTTCACCACAATCATTTATTAATTTTTGAGTTAAAGTAATCAAACAATAACTATTTGTTGTTCCAGGATTTTTACATTCAGATATTTGATAATTTTTATATACGTCATTAAATAAGCATGTTTCATTTCCAATAAATCCAGTAATTCCACAATCTGCATCATTAATACAATTTACAGGAGTATTAGTGCAATAACTTTGCGGAGTTCCAGGATTTATACATTTATCTATTGTATAAACATTATTATCATTACAATCAGAATCTTTGTAACATTTTATAGTAATGTTAATACATTCTCCATTAGAACATCCGTAATCGCATTTTTTAACTAAAACTTCATCATTATATGTGTTGTCAAAGCAATTATTATTAGAACATCCCTTGTCATGGCAAGTTCTAGATTTGTAAACATCTCCATTTTTACAATAATTTTGACCAAAATTTAAGCAATAACTATCTCCACAATCTAAAAATAATTGAGGGCTTGATGAATTAGTGCAATAACTTTGAGAAGTTCCAGGATTATTACATTTAAAAGTTATAAAGTTCTTGAATAAATCATTTTGAAAACAAAAACCACTTCCTATAAATCCATCAGTTCCACAATCAGAGTTTTTATAACAAGTTATATCTAAGCATTGTCCATTAAGACATTGATGAGCACAATGTTGTTTAAATACATTTGATATTGAGCTTGTGCAACTTGCTTGAGAAGTTCCAGGATTTAAACATGTATATGTTTTATATTGTTGATAAACATCATTTCCTATACAAAACAAATCTCCTATAAATCCATCATTTCCACAATCAGAGTTTTTATAACAAGCGTATTGTTGTTGTATGCAAGTTCCATTTATACATTGTCCAATGCAATCTACAATTAATTTAGGTATTAAAGATAATTCACAATAAGAATTAACTGTTCCAGGATTTTTACATATTGAAATTCTAAAATTCTTATAAACATCATTATTAAAACAATATTCTTCTCCAATAAATCCAGTAATTCCACAATCTGCATCATTAATACAATTTACAGGAGTATTAGTGCAATAACTTTGCGGAGTTCCAGGATTTATACATTTATCAATAGTATTTAAATTATTATCATCACAATCACTATCTTTGTAACATTTTATTTTTACACATTTTCCATTAATACACATATCTTCACATTCTTCTATTAATTTAGGTTTTGTATCTGACATACAAATAGAATCAGGTGTTCCAGGATTTTTACAATAGAACTCTTTATAATTTTGATAAACACTTTTGTTCACACAATATTTTTCTCCTACATAACCATTAATTCCACAATCTAAGTTACTAAAACAATTTATACATTCTCCATGTATGCAAGCTAAATCACATATTTTTAATTTTACAGGTAATGTTGTATTAGAACAACTTGCTTGATGAGTTCCAGGGTTATTACATTTAAATTTTATATAATCTTGATAAGAGTCATTATTTATACAATATTTATCTCCAAGAGGTCCGTCAGTTCCACAATCAGAGTTTTGATAACATTTTATGCTTTTACATTCTCCATTAATACATATTTCATTTTGAGAACAAGTGTTTTTCAATATCTCTGTTGTTTGATTAGAACAATAGCTATTTGCTGTTCCAGGATTATTACATATATAATTTATAAAATTCTGATAAACACTATTATTTTTAC
>JAVYLW010000006.1:0-75497 GCA_038740375.1 Candidatus Pacearchaeota archaeon
CTAAAGTTTAATTTTACTGAATATAATTATTTATTTTAAAGTATAGCACGTTTCTTGATAATATTTATATAATGTTCAAAATAGAAAATTAAATGACAAATAAAAGAAAAAAGTTTTTTTTAATAGCAGGTATAATTTTAATAGTAATTATTTTTATATCAATATATCTTATATATGTTAGGAATGTAAATGAAAAAAGAAAAGAATCTGTAAAAGAATTTAAAAAAGAAATATATTACTCTATTTTATGTCAATATAGCTGTCCATTATCTTTGCAAAATATAAGAAACAAAACTCAAATGCTTCCATCAATTGAATGTATTAAAAATTGTTCAACAAATCTTAATCAAAAATATTCAAAAAATGATTTTAAAAAAGAAGAAATTGAAGATGATGACTTGCTAAAAGATATAGATGATTCAATTAAACCATGCAAAACAGAAAGTATGAATCTTTCAATAATGAAATTAGATAACTTAAAATATTTTAATTGCGCAAAAAACAATTTGGAAAAATTAAAAGAAAAATATATCTATTTAAATTAATAATAATTATTTATTCACCAATAAATCTTTAAACTCTTATTACCATTTATTTTAATAGATAAATTAGTTTAAATAAAAAATTTTATATGAGTATGGAAAAAGAGATTGGAAGAATAAAAAAGAATGATTCTACAGATATAATTATAAGAATTGATGAATATAAAGGTAAAAAAGGAATTACAATAAGAGAGTATGTCAAGAGTGAAAAATATACTGGATTTTCAAAAGCAGGAACAAGAATACCTGTTGATAGTTTTCTTGATTTTAGAGATATTATAAATAAAATAGATTATAATGAATTAAATGAAAATTCTGAATCTATTTTGCAATCAAAAATAGATACAGAACCTTCTAATTCTATTAAAAAACAAAAAAAATCTAAGAAGAAGAAAGAAGAAGAGTCTACAGATACAGAAGAATCTATTGAAACTTCTAAATTAGAGATTGAAGAAAAAAACATATAAAATTCTTAAAAAAATTTTTAGATTTTAGTATTTTTATAAGAAAATTTCACATTTTTTTGAATATTATCCTTCTTATTATTTTAATCAAGGAAGATAATTATTAAAGTTTAAAAGTATTAATAGAAAAAATCTTTGTTAAAAATTATATAATCAAGTTTAATAATAAAAATAAAATACTTAAATTATAGAAAACTTCAATTATAATTTTTTTATTTTATCAAAGATATAGAATTTATAATTTTATGCTTCTTTATAATAAAAAAATAAATAATTTAGAAAAATAAAAAATTTTTTTATATACTCCTATAATTGATTAATCAATCCTTACACGCTCAAAAAGTTTAGTAAAATTTAAATAGTTTAAATTATAAAAATGATTAAAAAGATGGTGAAAAAAAAGAAAATAAATATTCCTGCAAAAGGTTTATTAAAATTAGATAATGGAAAAGATAATTTAGGTAATCAGGTTTTTACAGGATGGAATAATCTTAATATTAAAGCATATTCTTCTGGAAACTACAGAGTTTATGTAAGACTTGAATCAAACAACAAATTTATTGAAAATTACACTGAATTTGTTGTTATTTAATCAAATAATTTTTTAAATTAAATATTTATAATATTATATGCATTATCATATATTACTAACTGAAAAATGTGACAGTGAATGTAAATATTGCTATAAAAAATCTTTAAATGAATTTGATAATAAATTAAATAAGAAATTTAAATTTGATTTTTCAGAACCTGAAAATTTTTCTGTAGATTTAAAAAAACTAAAAAAATTTATAGAAAAAGATAAAGAAGCAGTTATTATATTTTATGGAGGTGAACCTTTATTAGAAATTGAAATTATAAAAAAAATAATTGAAAATATAAATGTTCCATATAGAATACAAACAAATGGTAAAAATCTTAATAAACTTCCTTTTAAATATTTAAAGAAAATTAAAAAAATTCTTGTTTCAATTGATGGAAATAGAAAAAGAACTGATTATAATAAAGGAGAAGGAACTTATGATAAAATTATTAAAAATTTAAATTTAATCAAAAAAAAAGGATACAGAGGAGAAATTATTGCAAGAATGACAATATCTCAAGAATTTCCTGATAAAGGAAAATTATCAAATGTTATTTACCAGTATATAGGTGGATTAAAAGCAGGAATGAGTTATACTGGTTCAAAAACAATAGAGGAGTTAAGAGAAAAAGTTCAGTTTGACAGAATGACAGAATCAGGAGATATTGAGTCTCATCCTCATGGAGTAATTATTACAAGAGAAGCTCCTAATTATCCTGGATAAAATTAAATTTATTTTAAAAAAATATTATGCAAATAATTTTTTCTAATAATCTTATAAATTTAATTATTAGAATTAGATTATTTCACCTTGCATATGATGAACACCGATTTTTTTAATTTTAACATTTATACTTTTTCCTAGAATTGATTTATCCCTTGAATATATCAATACAATATTATAATTATCATCTCTTGACTCATAAAAATTTTGAATATTAGTTTTTGAGTTAACAAAAACATTTATTTTTTTATTTTCATATTTTAATTTGTTTTCATAAGAAGTTTTTCTATGTAATTCCATTAGTTCTCTTGCTCTTCTATTAATTATTTTTTTTTCTAAAATTCCTAATTTACTTGCTTTAGTATTTTTGTGACTTGAATATTTTGATAAATTAAATATGTCGGGTTTGTATTTTTTTATAAAATCCAAATTTAATTTATGATCTTCTTCTTTTTCTGTAGGATATCCTGTTATTATATCTGTTGAAATTGTAATATCTGGAAATTCTTTTTTAAATTTATTAATTATTTCTTCAATCATTTCTATTTTGTATGGTCTATTCATATCATCTAGAATTTTATTACTCGCTGATTGAATAGGGATATGAAGAAACTTATACATCTTTTTATTTCTGTAAATTTCAATCATTTCATTTATTATAGGATATAAATTATTTGGGTTCGTCATACCAACTCTTACCTTAAAATTTTGTTTTAGACTTAGAATTTCTCTTAAAAGTTTTGGAAGGTCATGCACATTTCTGTCAAGACCATAACTTGCATTATCCTGACTTGTAATCCAAATCTCTTTTGCTCCTGATTTTAAATCATTTTCAATTGATTTTAGAATTTTTTTCTCTTCATAGGAAAAAAGTTTTCCTTTTGCCAATTTTGTTTTACAATATGTGCAATTTCCCAAGCATCCTTCACTTATTTGAGTTATTGAAATAATCTTATTTTTAGGAATTTTTGGAAGATTTACTTTCTCTTCATTTTGATATGACAAATAAAATTCCATTTTTTCCTTAGTTAATTTATTTTCATGATAATCTTTAATTAGTTTAGTAATATCTTTAAAATGATGAGTTCCAAGTAATAATGCTCTTGATGATATTTTATTTAATGATTCTCTCTCTGTTTCTGGCATGCATCCTGCAATAATTATTAATTTACTTGAATATTTTTTTGATAAATTTTGAATTCTCCTCTTAATCTTTTGTTCAGTCTTTCCCTTAACAACACAGGTATTAACAATTAAAATATCTGCAATTTCAATATTATTTGTAATTTCATAACTATTTAATTTTAATAATCCTGCAAGTATCTCTGAGTTATTTTGATTAGCTGAGCATCCATAAGTTTCAATATATACATAGTTTTGCATATTAACTAAAAAATATTTTAAACATAAAAGATGAATTAATAGTCTTTAAAAAACTTATTAATAATGAAAAAGTATTTTATTTTAATTTATTTACATCTCTTCCATAACTTCAATTCCTAATAGATGTAAAGCATTTTTTAAACATGTTCTAAATGAATCTACAAGTCTTAATCTAAAAACCTCTTCTTTTGAATCTATCACATGACATTCGTGATAAAATTCATTAAAAATTTGTGCAAGTTCATATGCATAATTTGCAATTATTGCTGGATTTAATTTTTTTTCAGATTCTATTATAATTTCTGGAAATTCTGAAATTTTTTTTATTAAAAGAATTTCAGATTTTTGAAAAACATAATCTTTTAAGTTTATTTTTAAATTTCCTTTATTTAAATTTTTTTTCTTTTTCACTATGGAAGTTGCTCTCGCATAGCTATACTGCAAATAAGGACCTGTATTTCCTTCAAATGATAGTGCAGATTCCCATGAAAAGTTTATGTCTTTCATAGGTTCTGATTTTAAAATAATATATTTTATTGCTCCTACACCTACCTTTACAGGATCTCCTTTAGTTTTTCTTTTTGATATTTCAATTTTTGCTTTTTCAATAGCCTTGTTTATAACATCTTCCAATAAAATAATATTTCCCTTTCTTGTAGACAGAATTTCATTTTCAAATCTAATGGTGCCATGAGGTAGATGAATCATTTTATCTGCAAAAGGATATCCGAGTTTTTTCATAAATAAAAACAATGATTGAAAATGCTCTATTTGTCTTAAATCAGTTTCATAAATCATTTTATAAAATTTATATTTCTTATATCTCTCATATGCTGCTCCAATATCATAAGTTATATAAGAAGCTGTTTTATTTTTTCTTAATATATATTTTTTCTTTTCTGTATTTTTTTCATCAGGTAAAAAATAAATTGCTCCATCTTCTTCTTGTTTTGCAATTCCTTTTTTCAATGCTTTTAATACTATATCTTTTCCTATTCTTTCATAAAAACCTTGTCCTGTTGATTCGTGGAAGCTAACCTTTAATACTTCGTAAACTTTATCAAAACCTTTTTTTGAAGCATTGTAAATATCTTTCCATATTCTTAAAGTTTTTTTATCTCCAAGTTCTAAAAGTCTAATTTTCTCTCGAGCTTTATTGGTCCATTTATTGTCAACTAATTCTTCTTCAGATTCCATTTGAATTTCTGATTTTTCTTTTTCACAAAATTTAATATATAATCTTAAAAGTTCATTTACAGGATCTTTTTTTAAAGCATCTTTATCAAGCCATAGTTCATAAGCAACAATTAATTTACCTATATGCAAACCAACATCTCCAAGATAATTTAATCCAATTGATTTATATCCTAAAAAATCATAAATCCTCATCAATGAATTTCCGATAAGTGTTCCTCTTATATGTCCTATATGTAAAGGTTTTCCTATGTTTGGTGAAGAATAATCTATTAATATAACTCTTTTTCTTCCAATATTAGTTTTTCCAAAATTTGAATTAATTTTTATAACAAGTTCTGCAAGAATCCTTTTGTTAATAAAGAAATTAAGATAAGGACCTTTTGATTCTATTTTCTCAATTTCTTCAGGAATATTTTCTGATAATCTTTTCATAATATTTTCTGCTATTATATTTGGTGATTTTTTTTCTTTTTTAGAAAGAATAAAACAAGGAAATGCATAATCTCCTAAACTTTCTGAAGGAGGAATTTCAATTAAATTGAATATTTCCGATTTTTTTAGATGAGTTTGTTTTTCTAAAATTTCTGCAATTTTCTCTTTAAACATAATAATAGTAAACATAAAGAGTTTTTAAATTTTGATTAGATTTTAATCAAAAGTAAATAACATAAATGATTTTATTATATTTAATCCTCAAATTCTCAAATAGATTTATAAAATATATTATGTTTTAAATTACATGTCAATAAAACAAAAAGATAAAATTATAAAAGATATTGAAAAAGAAATTTTTAAAGCTCCTGAGGAAATAGGAAAAGAAATATTAATTAATGTTCCTAATACAATTACTATTTTAAGACTTGTTTTTGTATTTGTCTTTGTTTATATGCTATTTTCTAATTTTCCAGTCTTATCTATTTTTATTGTTTTTGTTATTGCTGCAATTACTGATTGGTTCGATGGTTTTTTTGCTAGAAGATTAAATCAAAAAACAAAATTTGGAGCTAAATTAGATCAAATTGTTGACAGAATTTTTACATCTATAATAGTTATTTCAATAATCTTATATTTATCAACAAGATCTGAAAATTCTGTTAATATATTTAGTTCTGCTAATTATAATGTTTATCTTTTAATATTTTTAACTATATCAAGAGAGATTATTGGATTTCCAGGAGTGATTATTGCACTTATTAGAAAAAAGAATACTTATAATGTTAGATATATTGGAAAAGTGACTACTTTTCTACAAGGGATTACTTTTGGAGCTATAATAATAAGCTTTCCTTTTGCATTTTATTTTGCTTTAGCAACATGTTTTATTGGAATTTTTTCAGGAATTGATTATTTAAAATATAGTTTGAATTAATAAGTGAATAATCTAAAATCTGAAAATTTTGTTATTTTGCCTCTATTAAAAAATAAAATTTTTTTTAAGGTTTATAAACAAAAATCATAAGGCAAAATATTTTAATTTTTTTATTAAACTTTTTTATTAAAATTAATTAATGTAAATAATTAATTTTTTATAAAAGTATATTTCTAATATAATACCAAAGTTTTTTAAATTAAAATACTTTTTGAATTTTAATATAAGCGGAGGTTCCCGAGTGGTCAAAGGGGCAGGACTTAAGATCCTGTGTGCTTAGTGCCTGCGTAGGTTCGAATCCTACCCTCCGCAGTTTAATAAAATACACCTTATAGCAGCTTTAAAATCGTGTTTAGAAATTTTTTATTAAAGTATATTAGAACAATCTAGATTTTTTTAAAACAATTTTCATTTTTTAAAATAGTTAGTCTAGTTATAAATTCTATTTTAGTTTAATTATTGTAATTAAAATTATAAAAAATAAAAGTTAATAAGAAATTTTTAAATTTTTACAATAATTTATATACTTTTAAATATATGTTTAATTATGAATTTCATAAATTACATTAAAAAAAATACTAAGAAAAAAATAGGATATTTAATATTTATAATAACCTTAATATTGTGGTCTGTTTTTTTAATGTATTACTCTCCTCAAAAAATTATTAGTAAAATAGGAAATCAAAATGCTTATATAATTTCTTTTCTTTCTGCTTTAATTGGAGGAACTTCTATATTATTTCCATTTCCATATTATTTATTTGTATTAACTTTTGGAAGCGGCGGAGCTAATCCATTTATTCTTGGAATTTCTGCAGGTGTCGGGCTTATCATCGGAGATTCTACTTCATATCTTATCGGATATAAGGGCAAAGAGATTTTACCAGATAAATTAAATGTAATTTTTAAAAAATTATACTTTTTTTGTAATAATAGTAAGTATAAATGGTTTATACCTATATTTTTATTTTTTTATGGAGCAATTATACCTTTGCCTAATGATGTTATTGTTATTTCATTAGGGCTTGTAAAATATCCTTATTTAAAACTTATTATGCCTTTAGGACTTGGTTCAATTGTTTTTAATACAATTCTTGCATTTGCAGGATTTTATGGATTAAGTTCATTTTTTTTATAGTATTTTCATAATAGATTTTCGTAATAGCTTTAGTTTAATTTAATTCTTTATTAAATGTAACATCCTCCTCTATCCACTAAAGTGGACAGCTGTCCTTAGTAGCTTAAAATAGGATTATGTTGTATTTCTTGATTATCATATATACTTCATTGCTCTTTAATCATAACGCAATTTATCTTCCTCTTAAAAGGTTCTGAATTTCTTGCTAAATATTTAAAATATAGAACTACTTAGTAGTAAAAAAAATTATATTTTATATTAAATATTATTTAAAACAATATTATTTATAAAGCATATTTTAATTAATTTTTTGTATTAGGGGTGATGCAATAGAGGTGATAGGAAGAATATTATGAAATTGCCTCTAACAAAAAATGCATCAATAAATAAATTATTAGCAATTATAATTTTTTTAATAATATTTTTAATTTTACCTGTTTCTGCAAAAGCATCTTATCGGCAAAGAACCTACACTTTTGGTAATCCTGATGTAAGTGTATGGGATCCTTTTGTAGGAGATTATGTAGGATATTGTGCTAATAGCGCAACAGCCACACAATATTGTAAAATGAAAGGATATGACGGATATTTATCTTATAACTCCCGATATCTTGGTCCAAGACTTGATAATGATAAACTCTATGTATGGAACGGAGCAAATTTTGTAATTGTTAATGGATTTTCATGCTCCTATGTATTAAGTCCTTTAACTTGTTATATAAATGAAGTGTTATGTTATGATGATGATAATGACGGATATGATACATGTAATCCTGGACAAGCTGGTGATGATGGATATATAAAAGATTGCAATGATAAAAATGCTCTAATTAATCCTGGGGTTATTGAAATATGTAATGGAGTTGATGATAATTGTAATGGAAAAATAGATGAAATTTATGAAAATTGTAAAAAAGGGCAGATTTGTTATCAAGGAAAATGCACTGATATTTCATGTTTTAAAGATTTAGATTGTAATGATAATAACTCAAAAACATTGGACAAATGTATTAATCCTGGAACAATACAATCAAGTTGTCAATATATTAACATAAATTGTTCTTTAGATTCAGATTGTGGAAAAGACGGATTTATTGGAGATTATCCTTTTTGTAAAAATAATGATGTTTATCAAGATTATATAGTATACTCTTGTTTAAATCCTGGAACAGAAAAAAGTATTTGTTCAAGTTCAATAATTTTCAGATTAAAAGAAGATTGTAAAAATAATCAGATGTGTGAAAACGGAAAATGTATAGACAAGATATGCATTGACAAAGACGGTGATGGATATGATACGTGTAATCCTGGAGATTATGGAGATGACTGGAAACTTGCTGATTGTGATGATAATGATTATAACGTATGGAGAAATCAAGAATTATATTTAGATAAAGATCATGACAGTTATGGTTCTGATTCTGTAAAAGTATGTATGGGAAACAAAATACCTTATGGATATTCTGAAATTAATGGAGATTGTAATGATAATAATTCAGATGTACATCCTGATAGAGAAGAAAAATGTAATTTAATTGATGATAATTGCAATGGAAGAGTTGATGAAGGATGCGGAGAAGATAGCATTCCTCCTTCAGTTGATTTAATATTTCCAGCAAATAACTCTACATTTTTTGATGATCTTAAAGAAATTGAGTTTAAATTTAAGGTTATTGAAGAAAATGAAATAAAACTCTGTGCAGTTAATGTTTCTGGACAAATATTTCAAAACACAACTGAAATATCAAAGAATATAACAAATGTAATAAAAGTTAATCTTTCAGAAGGAAATTATAGTGCTTATGTTTTCTGCTTAGATAATTATAATAATAAAGGTTACAGTCAAATTATTGATTTTAAAATGTTAAAACAAGAATGTGATAATATTAAACCAGAATCAATAAAAAATCTTCATGTAAAATCAAAAGGAAGTGATTTCATATTGTGGGAATGGACTAATCCTAGTGATTATGACTTTGACAAAAATATCGTATATATTAATGGAAAAAATGTCATTAACACAACATACAATTATTATAATGCAAGTAATTTAGAATCAAATACTTATTATACAATTATTGTGCATACTATTGATAAGTGTGGAAATATAAATGAATTAGATGTAAAAAATAGTGATAAAACCAAAAGTGAATATAAGTATAAAGAAGGTGTTGTAATACAGCAAACATATCCAGAACCAGTTATATTTCCAGACAGCTCTTATGTTGTTACAGCGTATATAAAAAATCAAACAAAAAAAGAACCTATCATATATATTAAGTCATACAATACTAAAAAAATATCTAATCTTTGTAATATATTATTTTTTGTGTTAGTAGGAATTCTAATTTTATTAATATTAATTTTAATTGTTCTTATAATAAAAAGTTTTATAGAAAAGAGGAATAAATTAAAAAATAAAAAGTAAAAATTTTTATTTTATTTTTTCTATACTAGAAAAAAATATTAATTGTATAAGATTAATATAAATATAAAAGAGGATAAAATAATTAAATAATTAAATAATTAAATAATTATAATTATGAAAAAATTTATATTTAAATTTAAATATCCAAAAATTTTGATACTTGGAATTATAATTATTATTGCTTATTATATATTTAGAATTGAAGCAGTTTCAAATTATCTTTCAAATTTAGGAAATTGGGGTTATATTGGAATTTTCATTGGAGGACTTTTATTTTCTTTCGGTTTTACTTCTCCTTTTTCAGTAGGTTTATTCTTACTTATAAATCCTTCAAACATATGGATTGCTGGAATTATAGGAGGATTTGGCGCTTTAATTTCAGATATGCTAATCTATAAATTGATAAAAATTTCATTTATGGATGAATTTAAAAGACTAAAAAAAACAAAAGCTGTTAGAGATATAGAAAAATTAATTCAACAAAGTTTTGGTAAAAAAATTAAAGTATATCTATTATATTCATTAGCAGGATTATTAATAGCCTCTCCATTACCTGATGAATTAGGAATAATAATGATTGCAGGAATTACTAAAATAAATTTCAAAAATTTAGCTATTATAAGTTTTTTATTAAACACTATAGGAATATTGATAATTTTGAATTTATAAAAGTTACAAGATTTAATTTTTAATTTTAAATATAATGTAATTTTTAAAGAGGAATTTTTAAAAACCTTTATATTCTTATATTTTTGCAGACTAGGCTCGCGGGTTAGCTCTCCGCGATTTTGCAAATCGAGCTTATGGCAAGCTGCAAGAGAGGAAGTGATAAACAGGTTAAAGAGTCTCAATGCAGACGTTGAAAGTTTGTCCTTCTTGATCTTGCTCTTGCGAACCGGGTCAGATCTTGATCGAAGCAGCCCTAAACAGGAGTTAAGATGCTTGAGGGGTAGCAAACTAGAGAATGCATTTTGAGGTTCACTCTTTAATTTGTTTTGAGCAACCTCTCGAGTCTGCTTTTATCAAAAAAATATATTATTTACTTAATTAAGTATATAATAATTACATATTAACATTAATAGATAAAAATATAAATAAAGAAGTTAAGTCCTCTTTAAATTTAGGTGTATGGATTCCTTATTATTGTGAAAAATTGCGATGCATCTTCTGATTTTATATATCCTTAAAGAGAAATAATACATTAGAAAAATATTTACAGTTCATCTATTATTTTAAAAAATAGGATTTATTTTAAAATTTTAAAAATAAATAATTATTAAACTCAAATATTTTATTTACACTTTAATTTTTAAAAGAATATATTTACATAAATAAAATAATAGAATATCTAGAATATTTTATTAATGATTTTTAAAAATTCAAATAAGAAAAATAATATTTATATATATTTTAATATATACTTTTATATGATAAATAAAAGAGGTCAATTTTATATACTTGCGGCAATAATAATTATAGTGGCCTTAACTGGATTAACGACTGTTTCAACAATTGCAACGACAAAACCTAAACCAAGAAATATTTTATCAATGAATTCTGAACTAAAAGAGGAGGGTTTTAGATTAATAGATTACGGTTTATTTATTAATGATCCTAATAAGGATTTTATTTATTATTTAAATAATTTTATAGAAGTTTATTATCCAAATTATTTTTTAAAAAAAACTGATAAATCAAATATAATTATAGTATATGGAAATAAAAGTGATTTATATGCAACTCAATATGAAACTGCAAGTATAGGAAATATAAGAGCAAATATTGGAAGTGGAAATGTTAACTGGGGAATTGTAAGTAACATTGTTAATAGAACAAAAATTATAAATCCAACTAACCCTATTATAATAGAGATGTTAGGAAATAATCATGAATTTCAATTAAATGATAATCCAATGTTTTATTTTTTAATAATACAAGAAAATGAAGAAGGTGAAAGATATATACAAAGAGAATAAAAAAGCATTAAGTGAAATGGTAGCTTATGTGATATTAATATCAATTGCTTTAGGAATTGCTTTAAGTGTTTTTTCTTGGATGGTCATTATAGCAAAAGGTGCAAATCAAACTGTTGAATGTAAAGAAGGAACCTCTGTAACTTTAGAAAGTGTAAATTATAATCCTGCTGATAATAATTTATTTTTTTCAATAAAGAATAATGGAAGATTTAATGTTAATGGTGTTATTATAGCTGTTGGAAATAATTCAAGTAAATTTATTCCTTATTATTTTAAACCTCCTATAGGAGCAGGAACTACTAGAGGACATTATGATTTTGGAGATTTTCCATTGTCTCCTGGAGATACAAAAAATGATATAAAGTTTTATGCAGAATCTGAATATTCCTGTAAGGATAGAACAATTAGAATTGTTCAAATACAACCCTATATTATAAATTCAAAAAATAAAAAAATAGTTTGTAAAAACTTATTTAAAGATGACACAGTCAATATAAACTTAGGTACTCCAACGTGTTAACAGTAAATTATTTATATTAAGTTTCCTAAAAAATAATAAGATGATATCAAAAAAGAGGAAATTAAATATGGAAAAAAAGAATGTTAAAAAAGAAAGAAAAGCTATAAGTCCTGTTATAACTACTATGCTTTTAATTATGGTCGTTATTATAATTGCAATTATAATAATTCTATGGTTCAATGTTTTTATAAAAGAGTATGCTAAAAAAACTATAAACGGTCAAGAAAAAAGAGCTGAAGACTTTTGTAGAGATGTTTCTTTAAAACCTTTTGTTAATGAAGATGAATCTTTTGGAGTTACAAATGAAGGAAATGTTCCTGTTTATAGTATTAAATTAAAAGTTTCTAAAACAGATGGAACTGCTGATGTCTTGAGTATTCCTGGAAATTTAAATCCTGGATTTAGCGCTATATTTGATCCATATAAAAGAAGTGATTTTGAATCAGTTAAGATTTTACCTGTATTATTAGGAAAAAGAAAATCTGGAGCTGTTGAACCTGTTCAATGCCCTGAAATAAACGGTATTGACATATAAATTTTAAAAATGAAATTAAAAAAATTAGGACAGGGCGAAGTTGTTGCTGTAATTTTATTAGTTTTATTATCAATTGCAGCTGTTGTTACAATAATATCTTTTGTTTTACCATTTATTAAAAGAAATCTTGATAAGAGCTGTTTTGACTATCGGGGAAAAATAGAAATAAAAAATGATGATAAATATACTTGTTATGATAATAATGCAAAAAACTTAAGATTAAAAATAAGATTCGGAGATTTAGAAGATGAAACTACTACTATTAAAGGTCTTATATTTATAATATACACTAAATCTGTTTCTGAAATATTTAAAATAATACCTCCTGATATTTCTTCTGGAGTTTCTCCTTTTTCAGGAAATGTTATAACTCTTCCAAATTCAAATGGAGAAAGAACTTATAATTTTACCTTAAATAACGGTAATGTTAAACCTGATTCTGTCGCAGTATATCCCATCCTTAGTAATAATAAAGAATGTTCTGAAGCTAAATATGACTTAGATTCTATACCTTATTGTTAAAATGAGAAATATTTATCTAAAATCAAGAAAATCGCAGATTTGGATAGAAACAGTTATCTATACTTTAATAGGATTAGCTATAATAGGTATTTTACTATCGATTATTGTTCCTCAATTAGAAAAAATGAAAGATAATAATATAATAAAACAAACAATTGAAGCTCTTGACATACTTGATTCAAAAATATCTGAAATTGAACAAGCTACTGGAGGTATTGGAAAAGTTAATTTTAAGTTAGCTAAAGGTAAGATTTTAATAAACGGTTCTGGAGAATATATTTTATATATAATGGAAGATACAAAACTTGAATATTCTCAAGTTGATAAGGAAATAAAATACGGAAATTTGAATATTACAACAAAAAAAAAGGGAAATAGATTTAACATTTATATAAAAAGAGACTATAGTTCAAGAATAAATATAAGTATAGGAACTTCAGGAGGTGGTGATGACAGTAGTGCTATAAAATTATTACAACCTGGATCAACTCCGTATAATATTTACTTAGAAAATAAAGGTCAATTAAACCCTGATGATAAAACAAAAATTGTAATTAGAATTGACTAAAAAAATTTAAGTTACATTAAAATTTAAATAGTCTTTTTTCTTAATTTATATAAAATATACAAAAGAGATGAATAATGGAAAAAATAGAAATAAATTTAAATCCGACTATTCCTGCATTACCAAAAATAGAAGATAAAACAAAAATAAATGTAAGATATACTCTTATATCTCCTTATGTAAGTGTTCATATATATTGGAATAAAAATTTAGGAGAATTAATATATGAAGTTGAAGAGCCAATTTTAAATAACGAAGAAAAAATTCTTTTAAACACTCTTGAAGTAAGCTTAGGAGAAATGGTGAATGTAAATGTTTTAATTCAAAAAACTCCTGAAGCAATGATAGAATATATTGACAAGACATCAAGACTTTTAATTGAAGAATTAGATCTAAAAATTGAAGAAGAAAGTTATAAAAAAATATTTTATTTTTTATTTAGAAACTTTGTTGGATTAAATGAAATAGAGCCATTAATTAAGGATTATTTTATTGAAGACATTGAATGTAATGGACTTAATACTCCTGTATATATTATTCATAGAATATATAGAAACATGAGAACAAACATAAAATATTATTCTATGGAAGCTTTATCTGCTTTTGTCGAAAAACTTGCTCAAAGATGTGGAAAATACATATCTTATGCAAATCCTCTTCTTGATGGAAGTTTACCTGATGGATCTAGAGTAAATGCTACATACACTGAAGATATTTCTAGTAAAGGTCCTACATTTACTATAAGAAAATTTACAAAAATACCTTGGACTCCTATTCAACTTTTAGATATGAAAACTTTATGTCCTGAAATGTTAGCTTATTTTTGGATATTGCTTGAATATAAATCAAATATATTAATTGCTGGTGGAACAGCTTCTGGAAAAACAACATTACTAAATGCTATTGCATTTTTTATTTCTCCTGAATACAGAGTTGTATCAATAGAAGATACTCGAGAGCTAAATTTACCTAGAGAAAATTGGCTTCCTTCTGTTGCAAGAACTTCTCTTGGTCAGGGAAGCATAGGAGAAATTGATTTGTTCTCTTTATTAAAAAGTTCTTTTAGACAAAATCCAGATTATGTAATTGTTGGTGAAGTCAGAGGAAAAGAAGCTTTTGTATTATTTCAAGGTATGGCTTCTGGACATTCCTCTATTTCTACAATGCACGCAGATTCTGTAGATACTTTAGTTAAAAGATTAGAAACTCCTCCAATAGAACTTTCTCCGACTTTATTAAACACCTTAGATTGCGTTGCTATAATGACTCATACTATGGATTCTAAAGTAGAAGCTAGAAAATTAAGAGAAATTGTAGAAATTGTAAATGTTGCTGATGATGGAACAGCTTTAACTAATACTCCTTTTATATGGAACGCTCGAGAAAATGTTTTTTATTATAAAAATGAAAGTAAAATTTTTGAAAAAATTTGCAGAAGATACGGCTTAACAATGGAAGAACTAAATCGAGAATTTGAAATTCGTGCAAGATTATTATACGAACTTCAAAAAAGAAGAATACATGATTTTAATCAAACTCAAAAAATTATAAATGAATATCACAAAAATCCAAAAGCAGTATTAGCTGCATTTGGTTTACTTGAAGAAGAAAACAATCAAAAAATCGAAAGTTCTTCAAAATCTTAAAATTCTTGATTTTAACAAATATCAAAAAAGAGATGAATAATAAAAAAACTTTCTATTTAAATTTCTAAATCCATAACCTTAATAAACTTATTTTGCATATTTTATTAAAGAAAAAAAGAGAGAAACATGATAAGTTCAGAAGAATTACAAATAATTGCACAATTAATTGAAAATTTAGATAATTTAACAAATAGACTTGAAAAAGCATATAATGACAAAGATATTGAAAGTTTTAATTCTATTAAAAAAGAAATTCTTGATATTCAAATTAAAATTTCGAACATAATAAAATAATTTAAAATGAACATAGATGCATTAAGAAAAAATACTCTTCAAATAAAAGAGATTGTAAGAGAATTATATATTTTTACAGATCAATATGAAAAAATAAAAAAATTAGAAAAAATAGGTAATTTAAAAGTTAATAAAGAAGAGAAAAAATTATTAGAAGAAGCAATAGATTCATTAACTAACCAGTTAAGGATATTAATTAACTCTGTTCCAAAACTTGTTCAAGGAATTGGATTTTATAAAAAATTAAAAGATGAAGAAAGTAAATTAGCAGATAAAGATTCAAAAGAAAAATTAGTACAAATAGAATATAATCCTACAGAAACAAATCAAAAGGTTTCTTTGGTAATAACTGATAAAGATAAAAAAGAATTTCTTGAAAATTTATCAAGGAGTAATTTAACAATATATAAACTCAAGAAAAAATATGCTATTAAAGAAAAGCGACCTGATTTTGGAAAACCTAATTTATATGCAAAAATATCAAATCGTTTTTTTAGAGATTTATCGTTAAAGCTTGTTTCTAAAGGTTATTTTAATTCCTTAAATAGAGATTTAAGAAAAATGAATTCTCCTTTTGTTGTTAGCACTTATGTTTCAATGATATTTTTTACAACTCTAATCACTTTTTTTTTGAGTATTTTACTTCTTATAGTTTTATTATTCTATAATATAAGTGTAAATGCTCCTTTTTTAACACCTCCTCCAAGCAGTGATACAATTATCTTAAGATTTTTGAAATTTGTATGGTTGATTTTTTTTATTCCAGCAGGAGTAGGATTATTAATGTATTTTTATCCTTCTAGTGAGGCTAAAAATTTAGGAAGTAAAATTGATCAAGAATTACCTTTTGTAGCAATACATATGTCTGCAATTGCAACATCAGGAATTGAACCGATAAGTATTTTTAGAATTATATTAAAAACAGAAGATTATAAATATACGAATATAGAATTTAGAAAATTAATGAATTTAATTAATTTTCATGGAAAAGACTTTGTAACAGCACTTAAGGAAACTGCCAAATCTTCTCCTTCAGATAAACTAAAGAATATGCTTGATGGACTTGCAACAACTATTACTTCAGGAGGAAATCTTCATCAGTATCTTGACAAACATGCAGATAGTTTATTATTTGACTACAAACTTGAAAGAGAAAAATATACAAAAGCCTCTGAAACTTTTATGAATATATACATAAGCATAGTAATAGCAGCTCCAATGATATTTTTAATGTTATTTGTAATAATGGGAAGTACTGGTACTTTAATGAATTACATAGGATTGCCTGTAAGTGTTTTGGGATTATTAATTGTATTACTAGTAGGATTTATCAATATTTTTTTCCTGTTGTTTTTACAATGGAAACAACCAAAGTTATAAAATGAGAAAAAGATTAAAAAATTTATTACCCATTAAGTTGAATAAAACACAAATAATTGGATTAATATTAGCATTAGCAATAACTATTTTATCTTACATTTTTTTAGAAAAAAATAATCCTGATTTATTCTATTTTTTAGTAGGTATTTCTTTTATAATAGGAGGATTACCTTTTTTTATGATGATTCTAATTGAATCTAAACAAAATGTTGAAAAAGAAGAAATGTTTTTAGAATTTTCAAGAGCACTTGTTGAAAGTGTAAAAGCTGGAACTCCGATAAGTAAAAGCATTTTTAATATCAAAAATAAAAATTATGGAATATTAAATCCTTACATAGAAAAATTAGCAAATCAAATTGCATTAGGAATTCCTATTAAAAATTCATTTGAAACTTTTGCAAGAGATGTTAATAGCCCGACTATATCTAGGTCTATAAATATAATAAGTGAAGCAGAAAAAGCAGGAGGTAAAATTGATGATATTTTAGAATCTGTTGTAAAATCCGTAACTCAAGTAGAAAAATTAAGAAAAGAAAGAAAAGCTGCAATGTATACTCTTATTGTACAAGGATATATAATATTCATGATATTTATAGTTATAATGTTAGTAATGCAGTTTAAAATACTTCCTATTGCTGCTGAAATGGGACGTTCCATGTCTTCTTCTGGAGGAGATATATCTGTAGGAGGTTCTTTAGGAGGAATATTTGGAGGAAGTGCCATTGCAACACCAGAAGAATTAGTAAGACCTTTCCTATGGCTTTTGATTGTTCAAGGATTTTTTGCAGGACTTGTCATTGGAAAATTATCTGAAGGAAGTATGAGGTCTGGATTAAAGCATTCTTTTATTTTATTAGTTTTAGCATTAATAATACAGACAGGAGCTAAACTTTTCTTAGGAGGTTCATTGAATGTTGTTGCTAATGCATCTAGCTTATAATAAATTAAAATTATATAAAATGATATCTTATGAAATACAAAAAATCCCAAGGTCATATTGAAGTGATACTCTCATTTTTACTTTTTTTTTCAGCTATTTTTCTTATTTTTTATTTTATTAATCCACTAGCTAAAGCACAAGATAAAAACCCTGCTATTGACCGAGTTAAAGACATAATATTTAAAAACATAACTTATAATTTTGGAAGATTATCTATTATTGCAGATCATGGCAATTGTTTTAATACTGGATCGGGCTGTTGTTATAATCTAACTGAAACACCTTATGAAAATTTAAAATATGTAGAAACTACTCCTAATCCATATCAAGAATTAAAAATAGATTTATATTTTTCAGATTATTTTCCAAATAAAATTAATCCTAACGATGTAACAGGAATTAATGCTCCTTTTTGCAAGAGTAAATATGGAGAGTTTCAAAACGAAAGTATAATATATTATGAAGCATTAAAGTATATTGCTGAAAAAGGCAAAGATAATATTTTCTATAGAGAATTAAAAAAGGAACTTGGAATAAACTATGATTTTTCTTTTAATATAACATCGACTGATGGAACTAATATTGATGAATTAAGTTTTGTAAGAAAAATTCCTGTGACAATTGAAGTTCAGTCATTAGAAATTCCCATAAGAGTAATAAATAATTCAGGATATGTGAATGAATATAAATTTAATTTGAGAGTATGGTAAAAATAATAAAAAAAAAGATTTTGATTAATAAAAAAGATAAGAAAGCATGGCTAAGAATAATTGAGGCATTTTTAGCAGTTTTAATAGTATTTTCAGCAATAATTATTGTTATAGCAAATAAAGAATCTAGAAATTACTTAGATAAGATAATCTATGAAAAAGAAGAATATATTTTAAACTTAATTCAAAAAAATGAAACTTTAAGATCTTATATTATGATAGCAGAAACATGTCCTGGAAATCCTGGTTGTGGTTTTAGCAAAGAAGTTAATGATTCTATATATCCTTTGATTCCAAGAGCATGGGATTATGGAATTAAAATTTGTGAGCTAGACTATATATGCGTTCCTGATAATGCTCCGTTGAGTGGAAAAGAAGTTTATTATTCAGAAAGATTATTTGTATCAAGTATTTCAAATAAAAATCCTTTTAATAATATAGGAGAAATTTATTCTCCAAGAAAAATAGTTTTAGGTATCTGGTCTAAATAAAAACCAAAAAAATTAAAGATATACTTTTTTTAAACAAATTATGGAAAATTTAAATTTTAAGTTTTTAGAACATACAGCTGATAAAAAATTTCAAGCATTTGGAAATTCTCTTGAAGAATGTTTTATTAATGCAGCTCTTGCATTAAAATCAGTATTTTATGAAAAAGAGGTAAAATCAACTATTGAGAAACAAATAAATATAAAAGGAACTGATCTTGAAAACCTGATGGTAAATTTTTTAGAAGAATTATTAGTTTTATTTGAAACCGAAGAATTTTTATTAAGCAGTATAAGTTATTTAAGTATATCTTCTACTGGAGGATTAAAAAGAAAAAGTTTTAAATTATTTGCAGTGTTACATGGAGATAGTGCTAAGAATTATAAAATTGAGGGTTCTGTAAAAGCAATAACATATTATGATATTTTTGTGAAAAAAGAAAAAGATAAATATATTTGCCAAGTAGTAGTTGATGTGTAATAATATAAATTTAAATTATTTTAAAATTATTAAAACATAAAAATTTATTAAATAGAAAACCTTTTAATACAGAAATTAATATAGAAATAATCCAAAAAATTATTTTTAATATAAATATCAATGTTGTTAAATGGTTGATTTAAAAAAAATTAATGATTTTGAATGGGAAATTCCAAAAAAAGGAAATATGAGAGTTCCTGGAAAAATTTTTGCCAGTGAAAAATTAATTTTAGATATACAAAAAGACAAAGCTTTAGAACAAGTAAAAAACGTTGCATCACTTCCTGGAATTATAAAAGCAAGCATAGCAATGCCTGATTGTCATCAAGGATATGGATTTCCAATAGGAGGAGTTGCTGCATTTGATATTGAAACTGGAATTATTTCTCCAGGAGGTGTCGGATATGATATAAATTGTTCTGTTAGACTCCTTAGAACTAACTTAAAAATTTCAGATATAAATAATAAAAAAGAAGTTATACACTCTCTTTTTAGATATGTTCCTTCAGGAGTTGGAAGAGGCAGTAAAATTAATTTAACAAAAAAAGAGTTAGACGAAGTTTTAATTCACGGAGCTCAATGGGCTGTAAAAAAAGGTTATGGAAAAAAAGAAGACTATATTTTCACAGAAGAAGAAGGAAAAATTTCAGGAGCTAATCCAAATGACGTTTCAGAAAGAGCAAAATCTCGAGGAATAAATCAACTTGGAAGTTTAGGTGCTGGAAATCATTTTTTAGAAATTGATATTGTAAGTGAAATTTACAATGAAGGAATAGCTAATATTTTCGGTCTTTCAAAAGAACAAATTATGATAATGGTGCATTGTGGTTCAAGAGGGTTGGGACATCAAGTTGCTAGTGATTATATAAAATTGATGGAAAACAAATATGGTTTTCCAAAAGAAGATAGAGAACTTGTAAATGCTCCAATAAAATCAGAACTTGGGAAAAAATATTTTTCTGCTATGGCATGCAGTGCAAATTTTGCATTTGCAAATAAACAAATAATAACTCATTTTATTAGAGAAGACTTAAAACATTATTTCAAAGATTTTAAAGCAGAAGTTTTATACGATGTTTGTCACAATATTGCAAAATTTGAAAAACATAACATTGATGGAAAAGAAAAAGAAGTTTTGGTAATGAGAAAAGGCGCTACTAGAAGTTTTGGTCCTGGAAGAATTGAAATTCCTGAATATTATAGAAAAGTTGGACAACCTGTTATAATACCTGGAAGTATGGGAACAGCAAGTTATGTATTAGCTGGAACAAAAAAAGCAGAAGAAATAAGCTTTGGTTCAACTGCTCATGGAGCTGGAAGAGTAGCTTCAAGAACTTCTGCAAGGCATAATATTCGTGGTGAAGATGTAAAAAAAGAACTTGAGAAAAAAGGAATTGATGTTGAAGCTGGAAGCTTTAAAGGCCTTTCTGAAGAAGCTCCAGAAGTATATAAAGACATAGACGAAGTTGTTCGCGTCAGCCATGCCGCAGGTATTGGAATTTTAGTTGCAAAACTTAAACCTATAGCTGTAATGAAGGGATAAAAATAAATTAAAAAATTAACAATTTAGCATTTATTCAATAAATTTATAAAAAAAAGAGCAATATTTTAAATAATAATTTATAATTGTAATGAAAGAAAAAAATAAAGATCTTATATTTATCATTATAGGAATTTTTATTCTTATAATTTTTTTAATTGATTTTTTTTTAAAAATTAGAATTTATAGAAAATATGAATATTTATGGTTCTGTGGCATATCTTTATTACTCCTTGCAATTGGATATATATTAAGAAGTAAAACATTTATATTAAGTTTTTTACCAATATCTATTTTAGCACAATCTATATGGATATTAGATTATTATCTTTTATTGTTCAATTTAAAACCTATAACAGATAATTCAAATTACATGTTTAATTATGGGCAGACTTTTTTAGAATTTTTAATTGGATTAAAACATTTTTTTATTATACCTATGGGATTTATAGGTTTGTTATATATAAAAAAACCTATAAAAAAATATTTTTGGATAATTTCGATAATAATTGGGTATATTACTTTATTGTTGCCTTTATTTATACCTTATGATAATATAAATTGTGTAAAAAAGAATTGTTTTAATATTAAAAATAATTTGAACCAAGAAGAAATTTTTTACGATCCTATTCAAAATCAAAAAAATTTTGATGTTTTATACTTCTTTTTTTTAGCTGCATTTTCAACTTTTTTTGTCCTAAGTGTTGGATTCATAATAAAAAAAATATTAGAAAAAAAAAGATATCAAAAATATATATTATATTTAATAATAATCCTTATTATAATAGGTTTAACAGGGAGTGTTTTTGGAATAATGAAATATTTTCAAAAACCTCATGTTTATTGTGTAAATAAAAATTCAAATATTTTTTGCGAAAAAATATTTGATAAAAATGAAACACATTTATTTATAAGATCGCACATTAAAAATAGAATTAAAAAAACATGTGAAATTGAAGTATATGCTAATGATATATTGATATTAAAAGAAAAAAAAGAGATACTTGAAGATTCTCAAATAATTTATATTTATATAAAAAAACCTTTAACAAATCAAAAAATTGAATTAAAAGATTATTGTTATTAAATTTATTAATTTTATATTAGTTTTTTAATTAATATTTTATTAACAGATAAAATTTATATTTCTAAATTTTTTAAATAAGTTTATATAATAGTTATTTATTTAAATATTATGAAAAAAATTTTAATATTAGTAATAACTTTATTTCTTTTATCTATAAATACTATTGATTGTAGAAAAGGGGACGATAATCCTGCAAATTATCATTCTATTTGCTCTATAGGTAATTGTTATTTAATAGATGGTCCTGGAAAATATGTCTGTGATCCTAAAAATGTAGGAAATCCAAATCCTTGTTGTAGAAGAAGTTATTGTTCTAATGGTATATGCGTATTTGAGAATTTTGAAAGAGTTGGAGAAATTCCTTATGCAGGATACACTTGTCCTGAACAATATGAATGTTATAACAATATTGATTGTAATCCTTGTCAAAGGAACAGTGTTATCTGTAATACTCCTCCTAATAATTGTTATCAAAATATAGGAAATTGTATAATCATTAACAAAAACGATTATATATGTAATTATAATCCTCTTCCATCAGGAACACCTTGTGGACCTAACCAGTATTTTTGTAATGGAAATGGAAATTGTATTTGTAATCCTGAATGCACTAACAAGGAATGCGGACCTGATGGATGTGGAGGAAGTTGTGGTACATGTGTAATAGGAACTTGTGGAAATAATCAGAAATGTTATTCAGTATTTTTTTCTGATATGAATTTTAATAAAATTAATACTGCCAATTTAAATGACAGAATTAAACTTGTTATTTCTGGAAATGGTCAAAGTAACAAAATAATAGAGTTTAAAATAAATAAAAAATCTGATTCTAGTGATTGGCCTTTTCCAAATAACATTGTAAATTCTCAAACGTCATCGAAAAGTTATACTACTGTAAGAATGAATGAAGCTGGAGAGTATTATTTTAGTGCAACAATTCAAGGTGAAACGCAGTGGTTCTCAACAAAAGATAATGATGATATATATAAGTATATAGCTATATTGCCTAATGAACTAAACTCTCCTCCTGTAGCAAAAATTGAATTACCTATTCACGCATCAATTTTTTCAAAAAATTTTGATATTTCATTTAATCAAACAAGTTATGATGAAGATGATTTTTTTGATTATTGCTGGAATTTTGATGATTCAAATATAACTTGTGGAAATAGTTATGATTATATTAATTATAATACTACTCATCAGTATTCATCAGTTGGACAAAAAAATATCAATCTTTCTGTTGTTGATGAAAGAGGATTAAAAGATTCAGATACTACTTCTATACTAGTTATCGATAGCTCTAAACCTGGAACAGGAATATATGTCTTTGCAAATATTTCAAAACCTAGTTTTATGCAAGAAGTTTCTAATCCAGTAACATTTGATGCAACTGGAAGTTATGCAATTGAAGTATCTACATCTCCTTTTTTATCAGCTAAATGCTTAGGAGGTGGTTGTCCTGATAATATGAATACACCGGTTGGAATTATAAATATTGATCCTAATGGAAGAAAAAATGATTATAATTATTTAACATATACTTGGGAATTTTTTAGATTTGATGGAACTAGTGAAGGAAAGTCAAGTGTTCATGGAAATAAAATATATTCTAAAAACTTAGCAAATTTAGGACTATATAGTGTAAGATTAACAGTTAATGTAACTTTAAATGATAAAAGCTCTGCCTCTACTTCATTTAGGGTTTTTGGAATTTCTCCTATTGGAGATGGATGTGAAAAATCAACAGGAATTTGGCGGGAGGGAACTACTACTTTTGATACAAAAGAACCTAATAGTAAATGTCTTGGACCTGATGGAGCAGCTGGAACAGAAGATGATTGTTGTCCTCCATCACATATATGTAAAGAAACTAATCCAGGTTCTGGAACTTTTAAATGCGAAATAACTGATTATTGTCAAAAAAATAACATAAATACCTGTAGTGACTATAATACAGAAGAAGCATGTAAAATGGATATCTGTGGAAAAGGTAATCAAAATGCAGAATGTGGCAAATTTATAGTTGACATTTGTCAAGGAGTATCAAGTAGTGGAATAAGACCTCAAGATAAATGCAAATGTTCATGGGATGCAGGAGAATGTAAACAAACAGGAAAAATAGGAATTACAATTGAAGGTATTGATATAAATGATATTAGTTGTTCTGTAACAAGCACAGCAGGAGATTGTTTAGACGGAGTTATGCATATAATTGATAGCGGAGGAATTGATTGGTCTGGAGTTGATTTAGATCCTATAACTAATAAATTAGAAGAATTAGGAAAAATAGGTAATCATGATCCTGCAGAAGCTAAAACTTGGCTTATAAATAACTGTAACTTAAATTCTCTTTGTTTTCAAGGTGCTAGAGATATTATTTGTGGAGAAGAAACAATTAAATTAGAATTTTTTACATTTAAAAATTTAATAACATCAGTTATAATAATAGGAATAATATATTTTGTTGGATTAAAGATTAAAAGTAGAAGAAAAGTAATATTTAAATCTTTGAAAATAATTTGACAAATAATTATTAATATAAATATTTAATTTTTAAAAAAATAAATTTTCTTCTATTTCAAAAAACATTTATAAACTTCATTTAAATTATTAAAATATAAAATGAGGTGCAAAAAAAATATATTTATATTTGTATTAGTAATTATTCTTTTTATTATTGGATTAATTGGATTAGTTTATGCCGGATGTAATGAAAATCAAAGAATAATGAAACTTTATTCTGCAAAAAATTCTCATGGAGCTTTATATAACGAACTTTCTTATAATGAAGAAGTATGTTTTAATGAAATATTTGGATTTGATTATAGTGGAGCATTACCTCATAATTGTCAAGGTGATAATCATCTTATAAGTTTATATGGAAGTTCTAATTCTCATGCTCAAATTCGGAGTATTGGAACTTATAATAATAAAATATGTTTTGGAGATTTAAAATGTAGAGTAATAAATTCAGGAAATTGCAACTCTTTAGAAAATGAAAGAACTATTTTAAGTTTATATTCTGAAACTAATTCTCATATAAGTAAAGAAGATGATCCTAATTACAATATAAAAATATGTTGTAAAACTTTCTATATATATAATGTTTATTGGACAAATTTAATTAATAATAAAATAAATACTGCTGATTTAAACGATAGAGTAAAGTTAGTTGCTAATGGTTCTTTATTAAACGGAAAAAATATAAAATTTTCAATTTATAAAAAAGAATTATTGGGCCTTGATAGTTTAGTTGATGAGTTTATTGTTTCAGCTCAATCTGACTCTAAAGCTTTTATAAACTGGACTGCAAAACCTAAAGGTGAATATTACTTTAAAGCAAAAGTTGAGGGAACAAACATAGAAAAAAAATCAGAAGATTTGATAGTATCTGACGTTGAACTAAACTCTCCTCCTGTAGCAAAAATTGAATTACCTATTCACGCATCAATTTTTTCAAAAAATTTTGATATTTCATTTAATCAAACAAGTTATGATGAAGATGATTTTTTTGATTATTGCTGGAATTTTGATGATTCAAATATAACTTGTGGAAATAGTTATGATTATATTAATTATAATACTACTCATCAGTATTCATCAGTTGGACAAAAAAATATCAATCTTTCTGTTGTTGATGAAAGAGGATTAAAAGATTCAGATACTACTTCTATACTAGTTATCGATAGCTCTAAACCTGGAACAGGAATATATGTCTTTGCAAATATTTCAAAACCTAGTTTTATGCAAGAAGTTTCTAATCCAGTAACATTTGATGCAACTGGAAGTTATGCAATTGAAGTATCTACATCTCCTTTTTTATCAGCTAAATGCTTAGGAGGTGGTTGTCCTGATAATATGAATACACCGGTTGGAATTATAAATATTGATCCTAATGGAAGAAAAAATGATTATAATTATTTAACATATACTTGGGAATTTTTTAGATTTGATGGAACTAGTGAAGGAAAGTCAAGTGTTCATGGAAATAAAATATATTCTAAAAACTTAGCAAATTTAGGACTATATAGTGTAAGATTAACAGTTAATGTAACTTTAAATGATAAAAGCTCTGCCTCTACTTCATTTAGGGTTTTTGGAATTTCTCCTATTGGAGATGGATGTGAAAAATCAACAGGAATTTGGCGGGAGGGAACTACTACTTTTGATACAAAAGAACCTAATAGTAAATGTCTTGGACCTGATGGAGCAGCTGGAACAGAAGATGATTGTTGTCCTCCATCACATATATGTAAAGAAACTAATCCAGGTTCTGGAACTTTTAAATGCGAAATAACTGATTATTGTCAAAAAAATAACATAAATACCTGTAGTGACTATAATACAGAAGAAGCATGTAAAATGGATATCTGTGGAAAAGGTAATCAAAATGCAGAATGTGGCAAATTTATAGTTGACATTTGTCAAGGAGTATCAAGTAGTGGAATAAGACCTCAAGATAAATGCAAATGTTCATGGGATGCAGGAGAATGTAAACAAACAGGAAAAATAGGAATTACAATTGAAGGTATTGATATAAATGATATTAGTTGTTCTGTAACAAGCACAGCAGGAGATTGTTTAGACGGAGTTATGCATATAATTGATAGCGGAGGAATTGATTGGTCTGGAGTTGATTTAGATCCTATAACTAATAAATTAGAAGAATTAGGAAAAATAGGTAATCATGATCCTGCAGAAGCTAAAACTTGGCTTATAAATAACTGTAACTTAAATTCTCTTTGTTTTCAAGGTGCTAGAGATATTATTTGTGGAGAAGAAACAATTAAATTAGAATTTTTTACATTTAAAAATTTAATAACATCAGTTATAATAATAGGAATAATATATTTTGTTGGATTAAAGATTAAAAGTAGAAGAAAAGTAATATTTAAATATTCCTAAATTTTTTATATTATAGATAACTTTATAATAAAAATGAAAAAGAGAGTGAAGAAAAATATTAATAAAATAATAATAGAAATAGATAAAAAAAATCTTTATAAAATAATAGTTATATTAATTTTTTTAATTGGAGTAAATTTCGTTGTTGCAGTTGGTTCTGGAAATTATCAAATAAATGGACATGATTTAAACGAATTACAAAAATGTAATGAGGGTCAAATCTTAAAAATGAAAAATGGAAATTGGGAGTGTTCAAACGATTTAATAAGAGGACCTGCCTCTTGTAAATTTTGTAAAAGTTGTGGTGGAGAATTTCCTTATAGAAGGGGTGGAATAATTTTGGACAGAGATTGGAGTGGTTGGACGCTATACGGAGATAGTTGCTCTGGAAATTTAATAGATTATGGAGCGGAAGGTTTACCTAAATGGTCTCTTTGTTGTAATTATTGAAATTTTTTTCTTAAATTACAAAATTTTATAATAAAATGAAAAAGAGAGTGAAGAAAAATATTAAAATTGAAATAAATTTAACTAATAGATGGCTTTATTTTTTAATATCACTTTTAATCTTATTAATATTTCTTATTGGAGTTTGGGCTTATTCTTCTAATATGAACCAAGGAAATCCTCCTGTAATGGGACATTCTGCTGGAGAAATTCACGTGTCAGACTCTAGTGGAAATGTTATGAATTTGCAGCAGTTTATTATTGATTCTAAGATAACTCATTATGATTGTCAATGGTTATATGATTATAGTAATTATTTTAAGATATATTGCCCTCCAGGAAAATATATTGTAGGAATAGATACTCCTAACGGCTATGATTCTCCGCAAGGAATTTATTGTTGTAGAGTTATGCCTTAAATTTATAATCTTTATAATATAAAGATACAAAATTTATTTTTGATATTCTTTCTTTTAATTTTTAAAATATTTTAAAAAACATAATACAAATAATTTATAAAGTATTTTAACTAAATTTATGTATCTATATAACTAAAAATGAGGTATAAAAGATTAAATTTTTTTATAATTATAATTTTAATATCTATAATTATAAGTTTAAATAATATTAATTATGTTAGTTCTAGTTTTATTATAGGAAATAAATCAGGTTATTTAGAAGATGTTTATGCTCCTTCCTCTGTAATAAGAGGATGGATAAATATAAGCTTAAATAATGAACCTGCAAATTCAAAATTAAGTTTTTTTGAAAATCAAGAGATAAATTTGATAGATTTTCTAAAAAAACAAAATTTTGCTGATTTTAAATGCATGCCTAGTGATTGTTCTGACAATTATGAAAGTAATAATCCTGAAACATTAAAAAATTTTATAATTGACTTTCAAAAAAATAAAATTATTGGAATAAGATTTTTTGGAAAATTAAACTATAATCCAGTTAGTCAGATTTCTTTTAAAATAACGAGTAATGCTCCTTCAACATGTTATCAAGCATTAAAAATTGATTTAGGTGATGATTTAGAATTAGATTGGATACCTACAAAAGGAGAAAATGATTTTAGTTGTTCAAGAGGAGAATCTTGTTTTAATTATAGCGAAGTATTAAGTGATAGAAGAATTGACAATAAAGGATTTTGTGAGAAAATCAAAGTTCCAGCACTTAGTTCATTTAGAGTTGGAGCAGATATTAAAAAAGGAACAACTCCAAATCCGGGTTTAAAAATGATTGTATATGATATTAATATGGAAAAATATCCTCTTGGAGAATGTAATTTAAATGTTTTATCAAGTGGTGAATCTAGCTGTAATGTTAATCTAGGTTTAGTAAATGAAACTTACATAATAGTATGTATAAAAGCTGATACTTTAACTGACTATACAATAGCTTCTGAAAGTGCAAATAAAAATTGTGGATTTTATGATATAAATAATTTTAATGATTTTAATGTCGATTATCCTATATTTGCTGAAGGTGGAAAATTTGCACCAATTGGAAGTTTTGTATTTGATGAGAACTCCTTTAAAAATTATGAAAACCCTAAATCAATAGGGCTAAAAAATTATATCAATGATTATTTAGAAAAAAAATTCAATAATAACTGTGAAAATGGATGTATAGTTCCAATTAAATTTATATCAAATATAGAACAACAACAAATAATTATAAGTGATCTAAATTTAGTATTTAGTACTGATACTGGACCTGCAATTGAAAATAAATTTTATGATTTAACTAAAACTTATTCAAAAATAAATTCTGATTTTTTAAAATTAGATTTAGATAAAGCTAATTTTACTGTTCCTAATGTTTCTGGAAATAAAACTTTAGTTATAAGACTTCAAGAAAAAGAAATAATTCGAAAAGAAATAATGATAAAGGATGTTCCTACTATAAGCTTTGTTACTCCAACAGAAGTTTTTGCAGGAATACCTGCTAATTTTAGTGTTGTGGTATTGAATGCAGAAGCTAATATGAGTTATAAATGGAATTTTGGAGATAATTCAAGTGAGGAATTAACAAATAAAAACTTTATAACACATACTTATTCAAAAATAGGGGCTTATGATTTAAAAATAAAAATTTTTACTAAAAACGGAGAGTTTGAAAAAACATTTACAATAAATTCAATTTCTCCAAAGAGTATAATAAACAACACAATTTCAAATTACAGAAAAAAAATTAAAAATTTTGAAGACGAAATTAATTCTCTAGATGATTTCTCAAAATCAACTATACTAAGTTTATCAAATATCACCAACATAAAAGAAGAATTAGAAAATATAGATAAAAGATATCAACAAGGATTTATTGATGATGAAAATTCTATTGAGATAGCAAGACAATTAATAAACTTAAAAATACCTCATAAAATTCATAAGTTACAAAAAATAAATCCGTCTGATTTTTTTGTTGATATAAAACAAGTTGATCTTACTACATTAGAAAATATAGGTGCTGGAAAACTTAATATTGAAGAATCTAAAGAAGATTATGTCAAAGCAATAAATAAGTGGTTATTAAAGAACTTAGAAATTAAATTTGAGTCTGTAACTTATTCATTATCATATGTAAATAGAGAAGATGAAATTTTAGGATCTTTTATTAAAGTAAATTTAACACCAAAAAATAAAATAAAAAACTTATTTTTTATAATAAATAGTGATTTAGATAAAGTTAAATTTAAAGAAAATTACGATATATCTCCAAATTCTTTGAATGAAATTATAATTAATTTTAGAGATTTTGAAGATGTAAAGAATATATATTTTTTTATTCCTACAAAAATTAACTTGAATGAAATTCCATTATACGTTTCTCCATATTTAAATGAATTAGAAATTGAAAAAATAGAAATAAAGTGCAACACAAATAAAATCTGTGAAAAAGATTTAGGTGAAAATAGTAATAATTGCTCTGATTGTCCTAAATCTAATTTAAAAAATATTATAATTTTGATTATTATTCTTTTGATTATAGCTTTCGTAGTTTACATAATATTGCAAGAATGGTATAAAAGATATTACGAAAGAAGTTTATTTAAAGATAGAAACCAATTATTTAATCTCATTAACTTTATTTACACTGCAGAAATTAACGGTCTTCAAAAATATCAAATATTTAAAAAATTAAGAGAAAATAAATGGTCTAATGAGCAAATTAGATATGCTTGGAATAAACTTCATGGAATGAGAACTGGAATGTGGGAAATTCCAATTTTTAAAAAATCTGAAAATAAAGAAGTTAGAAAACAACTTCAAATGAGACAAAATCCTCCAAATAATAGAACTTTTTATTAATGTTATTTATATAATTAATTATAGAAACATTAATAAATAAAAATTAAGATAATCATCTATAAATAAAAAGAGAAATCTTCGCATGGAAATAAGGATATTAAAGAATTTTACAAAAAGAATATTTTCTTTATTCTTTAAAAAAAGAGGACAAATAAGCATCGGATTTTATGGTCCTCCAAATGGTGGAAAAACAACACTAGCTAATAGAATATGTAAAGACTGGACAGGTGAAGAAATAGGAAAAGTAAGCCATATACCTCATGAAACAAGACATGTTCAATTTAAAGAAGAAGTTGAAATAAAATATAAGGAGAAAAGTTTAAAATTCAAACTTATAGATACTCCTGGAATTGCAACAAAAATAGACTATGAAGATTTCATGAAAATGAAGCTTAAGAAAAAAGAAGCTCAAAGAAGAGCTAAAGAAGCTACACAAGGAGTAATTGAAGCAATAAAATGGCTTGATGATGTTGATGCTGTTGTTGTAGTTGTTGATTCAACAGAAAATCCCTATACACAGGTTAATATAACTATTATAGGAAATTTGATATCAAGAAAAATTCCTGTATTAATAGCTGCAAATAAAATCGATTTAAAAAAATCAGATGTAAAAAGAATTGAAGCAGCATTTCCTGAATATGATGTAGTTGGAATATCTGCAAAAACAGGAAAGAATATGGAAGAATTTTATGAAAATTTATTTAAATTAGCTAAAAAAACTTAAAAAAATTAATAAAAATAATCAACACTAAAAGATTTATAAATTAAAAAATATTAAAAAATATACTAAAAAGAAAAAGAGGAAATAAAATGAGGTGGAAAGATTATAAAAATTGGTTTAAAGGAGCAATTAATGGAATTATCATATCACTAATAATATCAATTGGACTTATCTATGATGTTCCTATTTTAACAAAAATAGCATCATTAGGTCTATATTCTTGTTATTTTTTAACACAATGTTCAGTAAATAATATTTGTGAACCTTGCCTTATAATTGCGCTTATGTTAAATATGATATATGGCTTTTTAGCAGGAGCTTTTATTGGATATTCTATTGAATATTTTATAGAAAAAAAGAATATTAAAAATAAAAAAGTTAGGAGGAAAAAATAAATTGAAAAAGAAAGATAAAATCAGAGGATTAACGTTGCATTTTATAACTTTCTCTGAAATAGCTAAGCTTGACACAGTTGAAAGAATAAAAAAATTATTAAAAATTATTCTTGATAATAAAATTATAATACTTCAAGGAAGATTAAGACCTGAAGAAGAAACAAGATTAATTGAAGATACTATGATTATGATAGGAAATATTAAAGGATTTAAAGGAGTTGAACTTGCAGTAATAACTCCTGAACCTGAAAATAGAACTTTGCTTGAAAAAATGAAATTTGGTATTGCTAAAGCTCTTATTGGACAACAAGATTCTCTAACAATAATAGGTCCTGCAACAGTTGTTAAAGAAATGAAAAAAGATCCTAAAAAATTAGAAGTAATGATGAGATAATTTTTCTTTTATATACAAAAAATTTAATTTGGTTATATTAAAGTTTTTTATTTTAATTAAATTTAATTTTAAGTTTCTATTATAACACTTTTGTTATAATCAATCTTAAAAAAAATATTATAATTATTATCATCTATTTTTTCTATACTTAATGTATTTACATAATAACCAATATTTATATATACTTCTGATTCTTTTTTGTTTAAATTAAAAAAATATTTAGAATGCCACATCAATGTGTTCATTGCGGTGAAATTTTCCCAGATGCATCTCCAGAACTTTTATCAGGATGTTCTTGTGGAAGTAAGTTTTTTTATTATATAAAACAAGAAAAACTTGATGACTTAAATAGAATAAACGATTTAGAAATAGAGAATACTTTAACACAACTTAATAAAGCTGACAAAGAACAAATTGAAAGAGATATCAGAGATATCACTGGAATGAGAGACGAGCCTGAAAAACCTGTTATTCTTGACTTAGAATCAATAAGGGTAATTAGTCCTGGAAAATTTGAAATAGATTTAGTTAATCTTTTTTCAAAAAAAAGACCTATCATATACAGGCTTGAAAAAGGAAAATATATTATAGATTTAACTTCTACTTATAAAACAGATAATGAAGAAATTAAAAAGAAAATTCGAAATCCAAAAAATTATTATAAAAAAATAGAAAAAAAATCTATTGAAAATAAAGATATATTAGAAAAAAAACAAGATATAACAGAAAATAAAATTGAAAGCAAAATTGTAGAAAAAAATGAAGAAAATAACAAAGAAATAGTTGAAAATAAAGAAGACAAAAATAAAGAAGATAATGATATCTCTGTTCTTAAATAAAAGATTATTTTAAATTCTTTTTATAATTTAAAAAAAGATACTAATAAATATTATCAAAATATACAATTGAATCTTTTAATTGAAAAGAAATAAGTTAAAAAATTCATTAAATTTATCTACAAAGATTTATATATTATTTATTTTTAAGAATTTTATAAAATATTATAAAGATGGTTATAGAAATAAATAATGATAATTTTGAAAGAGAAATTATTAAATCAGAGATTCCTGTAATAATTGATTTTTATGCTGATTGGTGCGGACCATGTCAGATGATGAAACCTGTATTTGAAGAATTATCACAAAAATTTAAAGGAAAATTAAAATTTGTTAAAATAAATACTGGAGTTAATCCTGAAATAACACAGAGATATGAAATAACTGGAATTCCTTGTTTAATTGTTATCAATAAAGGAAAAGAAATTGATAGAATAATTGGTTTTAAAAATTCAAATGAACTTCAAAAAAATATTCAAGATATTTTAGCTAAAATTAAGTAAATAAAAATGATTTTAAAAGAATATGATATAATAATTATTGGAGCCGGACCTGCTGGTTTATCTGCTGCTCTTTATTCTAAAAGATATGGTTTAAATTCTATTGTTATTTCAAAAAATCTTGGAGGTCTTGCTGCTGTTGCACATATTATATGTAATTTTCCAACTTATAAAGAAATTAAAGGTTTTGAATTAATGCAAAAATTTATAGAGCAAGTTAAAGAATTAGGTGTTAAAATTGTAAATGAGGAAGCAAAGAGAATTGAAAAAATCGAGAATAAATTTATAGTAGAAACAGAAAAAGAAAAATTTAAAGGAAAAAAGATTATTTATGCTGGAGGAACAATAAGAAAAAAATTAAATATACCTAATGAGGAAAAATTTATTGGAAGAGGAGTTTCTTATTGCTCAACATGTGATGGACCTTTATTTAAAGATAAAAAAGTAATTGTAGTAGGTGGAAGTGACGCTGCTTTAACATCTGCATTATTACTTTCTGATATTGCAAATGAAGTTAGTATAATTTACAGAGGAAATAATTTTACAAAAGCAGAAGCTGCTTGGATTAAATTAGTCGAAAATAATAAAAAAATTAAAAAAATATTTAATGAAGAAGTTGTAGAAATTATTGGAAAAAATAAAGTTGAAGGTGTAAAGTTAAAATCTGGAAAAGAAATTAAAATAGATGGTATTTTTGTTGAAATAGGCTCTATTCCTGAAACTACTCTTATTTCTAATCTTGGAATTAAGTTAGATGACAAAGGATATATCCTTACTGATAAATATCAAAGAACAAATGTTTCAGGATTTTTTGCTGCTGGAGATATAACAAACAATAATTTAAAACAAATTATTACTGCTGCAGCAGAGGGTGCTGTTGCTGCTTATTCAGCATATCAAGAAATAAAAAAAGAACATTAGATTAAATAATTTTAAATAATAAAAATTTATAATATTGTAAATACATATAATTTCAAAATGAAAAAAAGAGGAATTCAAAATATTATATTTTTAGTTTTAATTATTTTTTTATCAATTTTAATGATATTAATATGGTTTAGTTTTTTTAATTCATTTTTGAAAAATATTGACTACAAAATTGAAAATAGTAAAAATATAATTAACGATGTATTTAGTAATACTGGTTCTAGTTTTAACACAAATGAAGAATCTAATATAGAAAGTTTTAATCTAGAAAATATTGAGAATAATATAGCAGATTGTTTTAATATTAATTTAAATCCAATTCCTATATGCACATGTAAAGATCTTCAGAACATTATAAACAAATTAAATGGAAATTATGTATTAATGAATAATATTGATTGTTCTTTTGATACAGGACTTGGGGGAGATTTATATAATAATGGCAAAGGTTTTTATCCTATAGGTTATGATAGTAAATTTCCATTTACTGGAAAATTTGATGGAAGAAACAAAAAAATTATAGGTTTAAATATAAATAGACCTAATGAAAATAATATAGGTTTATTTGGAAATGTTAAGAATAGTGAAATATTTAATGTGTCTATTGTTGATGCACATATTGTTGGTTTAAATAATGTTGGAATAATTATTGGAAATAACAGTTATAGTAATATTAAAAATTGTTACGCTTCTGGTAATATTAGTGGTAAAAATAATATAGGAGGAATTATAGGATATAGCAATAGTGATAATCTAGATGGAACAAATATATATAATTGTTATTCAAGAATAGATATATGGGGTAATTCTGGAATTGGAGGATTAGTTGGAAACCTTGATAGCGGATCTATTAGTAATTCATACTCATCAGGTAGAATATCTGGAGAAATGAGAGTCGGAGGTATTGTTGGTATAAATAAAAATAATGGATATTTATACAATGTTTTTTCTGCAGCAACTCCTATTGGTTCAGATGAAGAAAATTCATTTGGAGGAATAGTAGGAGAAAATTACGGTGAAATATATAACAGTTATTATTCAAGTAAAGACGCTCAGTATTGTCAAGGTAAAAAAATTTTTGAAGAATATCCTAAAGATGTTCCATTACAAGATTCTAATGAATATGTATTTTGTTATAAAACAAATCTTAGAAATTTTATGGATTATAAATTAGATCCTATTAATGAATGGGACTTTGATAATATATGGACTATTAATATTAACAAAACTCTGCCTTATTTTAAATGGTTAGATGATACTACTTTTTCTAAAAAAATTTCAAATTGTTTTGAATTACAAAATATAAATGATAATCTTGATGATTTCTATTATTTAAGCGATAATATTGATTGCACTTATTATACGCAAAATCCTTCTAGTAAGGGATTTATACCAATTGGAGATTGTGGTTTTAAAGGTTTATGTCAAGAATCTTTTTATTACAAAAATCCTTTTAATGGAATTTTTAATGGAAGAGGACATAGCATAAAAGGAATTTTTATTAACCAAAAATCTTCTACAGGAGGATTTGGTTTATTTGGGTATAACAATGGAACAATATACAATATTAGTTTAGATAATGTTTCAATTCAAGTTTTAACAAATTATGAAACAGAGTATCTTCATGTAGGAGGACTAGTTGGTTTTAATAATGGAATAGTTAGTGATTGTAGTATTATTGGAAAAGTATTTGGTAGATCGCGTGTTGGGGGAATAGCAGGTTCAAATTTTGAATTAGGTATTATTGATTCTTGTTTTTTTATAGGAAATATAACTGTAATTAATGATTACGGTGGAGGAATTGCTGGTCTAAATCTAGGAGGAAAAATAAATAACAGTTATTTTAAAGGAAATATAACTGGAAGAAATTATATTGGAGGAATAGCAGGTTATAATGGATATAGTAATTTGCAAAAAAATTTAGATGATATAACTATAATGAATTCTTATTCTAATGCAAATATATCAGGAATAGGAGGAAATTATGGAATAAGTTTAGGAGGTATAGTTGGACATTTAGAAGTAGGAAGAGTAATAAATTGTTTCAGTGTTTCGAAAATTAATAACTATAATAAGAATAATATATACAAAAGAGGTCCGGGATACATTGGAGGAACTAGTTATAAAGGTAAAATAATTAATTGCTATTATAAAGATGATGAAAATAATTATCCATGTGTAAACTATAGTATTTATCAAGATGTGAATAAAGATATTGATTGTCACATTAATAATCAAAATTCGTATTATTACTCCAATAGTAATCCTCCTATGAATTTATGGGACTTTGTTAATATATGGAATTATAATCAAAATGATTATCCAAAATTAAGAATTTGCATTCCTGATTGTTCGGGAAAAGAATGTGGAAACGATGGATGTGGAGGAACATGCCCTCCTAATTGCAAAGGTTTTGTTCAAAATGGTAATCATGATTGTAATGAAGATTATAAATGTGAACTTAAATGCAATGAAGATTGGGATGATTGCGATGGTGAAATTGAAAATGGATGCGAAGCTAATTTAAAATCTGAAACAAGTTGTGGAAAATGTGGTGATATTTGTTCCACTGGAAAAATTTGTTTAAATAAAAAATGTTACTACCCAATAACTAACTGTTATGAACTACAAAATATTAAAGATAAAAAATCTTCGGATTTTGCTTTAATGAACAATATAGATTGCAGTGATACTATTAATTGGGACTTTGGAAATGGTTTTGATCCTATAGGAAGCTCTGATAAATATTTTGATGGAGAATTTGATGGCAGAAATTTTAATATCACAAATTTATATATAAGAAGAACAGGAAAAAAGTTCGTAGGAGTTTTTGCATATACTGGAAAGGATTCTGTAATTAAAAATGTAGGATTTTTGAATTTAACGATTGCAGATGCAGATAGTGGAACAGGCGGAATTGTTGGAAATAACAGTGGAGAAATAAAAAATTCTTTTGTTATAAATATAACAATAGATTCTTCAACTTCAAATAAGAATATTGGAGGAATTGCTGGCAGAAACTATGGAAAAATAAAAAGATGTTATGTAAGCGGTGGAAAGATTACTGGAAAATCTGATGTTGGAGGACTAGTTGGAAATAATTTTGGAAAAATTGAAGATTCATATGCAATAATAAACATCACAGCAAATCCTCAAGAAGAATTAGATGACATCGGAGGGCTAGTAGGACATAATAATGATGATGCTAACATAACTGACTGTTATTCAAAAGGAAATATAACAGGATTAAAAAATTCAAATGTAGGAGGACTAGTAGGTTTTAATAATGGAACAATAAAAGATTCATATTCTACTGCTAGTGTTCAAGGCATAGAAAATGTAGGAGGATTTGTTGGAGAAAATCTAAAAACTATCTTTAATTGTTTTTCAAGTTCAAAAAGAGTTTATGCAGTAAAAAAATCAGGAGGATTTGTAGGAAAACAAACTTCTGGAAGTATAAATTATAGTTATTCATTATCAAATGTATCTGGAGTTTCTGGAATTGCAAATATAGGAGGTTTTGTTGGTAAAAAAGAGTCTGCTGGAGATATCATAAATTCTTATTATCCTTCAGAAATAGTGATTATTTCACCTTCTCCAACAAACACTATTGGTTCTGAAAGTGTTAATAATTTAAAAAGTGCTTCTTTTTTAAAATCAAGAGATTGGAAATTTCCTCCTTGGATAGACACTGGAAGTTTTCCAAAATTAGACTGGATGACATAATGTAAAATATTATAATGATATATAACTAAAATAAATTACTAAATATGGAAGATATAAAAAAAGTATTAAATAAAGCATTAGAAAATATCAAACCTGATAGATTTACATTAGAAAAAATAAATAAAAGAGTTAAATATTTTGTTTTAGAATTAAAAAAAAGATTAAAAATAAACAGAATTGATGCTCAAATTTTCGTTGGCGGAAGTTTAGCCAAAAAAACCTTGGTTAAAAAAGATAAATATGACGTAGATATTTTTGTTAGATTTAATAAAAAATATATTAAAGAGAATATTTCAGATTTACTAAATAAAGTATTACCCTTGAATTCTGAAAAAATACACGGCTCAAGAGATTATTTTCAGATTAAAGATAATGATATTATACTAGAAATAATTCCTGTAATTAGAATAAATAAACCTGAAGATGCAATAAATGTTACAGATTTATCTTATTTTCATGTAAATTACATTTATAAAAAGATAAAGAAGAATCCCAAATTAGCAGATGAAATAATACTTGCAAAATCTTTTGTTTATTATTGTAATTGCTATGGTGCAGAAAGTTATATTAGAGGATTTTCAGGATATGCAATTGAGCTTTTAATTTGTCATTTTGGAAGTTTTTTAAAATTTATAAATGCAATAGCTAAATCTAATGAAAAAGAAAAAATCATAATCGATGATTCAAAATTTTATAAAAATAAAGAATGTATTTTAAGAGAGATAAATGAAGCTAAAATATTAAGTCCTATTATTCTTATTGATCCAACTTTTAAAAAAAGAAATGCTCTTGCAAGTTTGTCCGAAGAAACTTTTTTAAAATTTAAAAAGTATTGCAAAGAATTTCTAAAAAATCCGAGTCTTAAGTTTTTTGAAAAAAAGAACATAGATTCTGAAATGAAAAAAAATAAAAATGTTAAAATAATATCGATTAAAACAACAAAACAAAAAGGAGATATTTCCGGTACAAAATCAAAAAAATTCTTTAATTTTTTCTTAAGACAATTAGCAAAAGAATTTATAATAAAAAAAGCTGAATTTTTTTATGATGATGAAAAAAATATTGCATATTTTTATTTAATAATAGATAAAAAATCTGACGAAGTTATAGAAGGGCCTCCAATTACTGAAATTAAAGGATTAATTGGATTTAAAAAAGCTCATCCTAATGCTTTTATCAAAGGAAATAAAGCATATGTGCATATTAAACACAATCTTTCTTTTGAAGATTTCCTTAAAATATTCAAAGAAAAAAATAAATCTATTATTCAAGATATGAGTATTAAAGAAATAATTTTAGAAAAATAAATTAATTATTTTATAAATTAGTAATGGAATTACTTCTATTCTTTTGAAGCTTCGTTGAACATAAAAGATAAAGCATTTGTAAAAAAAGGTGTATTTAACCAAACAGCCATTTCTTCCTCTGGAAGATTAGACTTTGAAATTAAGAATAGCACTTGTTCATTATCTGATATAAAAAATTTTGCATCTATATCAATTTTTTTTGCTTTTAACTTAAATTTTAGATTAATTTTTTTAATATCTTTTTCTGAACCTGATAAACATATCTTTATTTTTATGTTTGATTTTTTTAATCTTTCAAAAATTGAAGAAAAAAATCTAGGTTTAGACAATATTTCCTCTGCTGATGTGCAGATTATAACTTCTTTTTTAGCATTTTCTAATAATTCTTTTATATGATTATAAATTGTTGATTTTCCTTTTATTGCTCCTGTAATTTCTTCGTGTTTTACAGGTTTTATTCCTGAATTATAAAGTTCTTCAAGCTCTATATACTCTTGAGTGTTCTTTAACTTAAGTAAATTTTTTACTTTTTCATTAGCTTCTTTTAATGTGTTTAATTTCAATTTCTCTAAAATTATATTTGGTTTAACTGCAATATATTTTACTGGTTTTCCAAGTTTCATTATTGTAAAACCTTGTTTTTCTAAAGATTCTAAAACATCATATGTTCTTGATCTTGGAACTCCTGAAATTTCAGCAATTTCTCCTGCACTTGCAACACCTTTTCCAAGCAAAGCTAACCAAACTTTAGTTTCATAAATATTTAACTGAAAGTGTTCTTTTATCTTATTTATTAATTCAGGCTTAATTATCATTTTAATATTGCCTCTTATGAGCAAAAGGCAGTAATGTAAATCCTAATCTTGTTTTAAAATGAGCGGGATAAATTTCTCTATTTAATTCTTTTAAAGAAGTTAAATCATATCCCATAAGGTCTTTTATATTTTCAAATTCAGCAAAAATTAAGTCAGTTATAGTATTTTTTTTATTTCCTTTTTTAGAGTTATATTGCGAAAATTCATTTATACATCTATCTATAGTAAACCTAGTTACATTATTTTCCTCTAAAAATCTAAAATCTGTTTCTCTCATATTATTATAGATAGCGTTTTTCATTTAACTACGAATATTAAAAAGGTTTATAAATCTTTCGTTTGTTATCACTATTTAATTATAACAAATCAAAAGTTTTATAAATATCCATATATAAAAATTATAAAATGATAATAATAAGATTATTAAAGATTTGCATAATATTTTTTTTAGGATTTCTTAGTGCAAACCTTATAAGTTATTATTTTATATACGGAGCAGAAATTCCTTTTTCAAAAAAATGGAATTTTACAGGATATTATTTTGATAAAGCTCCTTTTGACCATATTAAAGAAAATCAAATTGAAGTTTATAATGATAGAGTAGTTATTTATGTAAATAATGCAAGTATGTCAAAATATGCTGCAACAGGTAGTATGAAACCTACTTTTGATGAAAATGCAAACGGTATAAGAATTGTCCCAAAATCTCCTGAAGATATACATATTGGAGACATTATAACTTATAGTGATGGAAAAAATTTGATAGTGCATAGAGTAATTGAAATAGGAGAAGATAGCAAAGGAATCTATTTTATTACAAAAGGAGACAATAACACTGTTTCTGATGGAAAAATTAGATTCTCTGATATTAAATTTATAACAATAGGAATTATTTGGTAAAATGAAAAGTAATATATTAACATTAAAAATTAAAAATAGAAAAATTATTAAAAAGTATTAATAAAAAAATTTAAATAAATAAAAAAATACACTTTTAACTTAAAAACCATGAAAAAAAACAATAAAATAAATAAGAAAGATATAGAGAGAATATTGGAAATATTAGAAAAAGAAAGATTTTTTATAGTGTTTAGCAGAAAATTATCAAAAAAAGATATTGAAGAATTTTTAAAAATAACAAAAAGTTATGTTTTTGAATCTCCTGAAAGTCTTGAAGAAGAAATAAATAGGCAACATTATTTTTTTGAACAAAATTTTAAAATTTATGAAGAAGACCGAAAATTCTTTTGCAATTATTTTGGAATTAATCTTAAAGATTTATATTCTGAAGAAATAAACTATGATGATCCTGAACTTACTCAAGAAGATTTAAAGACATTTGGACATGATAATTTTTACAGAAAATTAGTTCAGTTAAGAAATAGAGTATTAGGTTATTTAAACAGACATATAGATGAATACGAAATCTTTAAGAACAAATTCAAAGATTTATACAAAGAAATAAAAGGAGAATCATAATATTTAAAAATCATAAATAAATTAATATCTAAAATAACGTAAAAAATGGAAAAACAAAATATACAATGTCCGAAAGAAAATTTATCAGAGTTAGTTAGAAGATTAGAACCTAGAATTTTTGATTATTTAAGTTCAGAGTTTGGAAATAAAAGATTTTTAGATATAAATAAAAAACTTTTCAATAATAAAGATAATATAAATAATCAAAAAAAAGAAAAAGATAAATTAGAAGATTATTTAGAATCAATTGAAATTCTCGATAAAATTGAAGATTTATTTTATTATAAAAAACTTAAGTTATATGGAAATAACAGAGATGAAATAGTTGATAAATTAAGAGCTCATGTTATGAGATGTTCTTGTTGTAAAAGAAGATATGATAATTTTTTAATACAAGAAGCAATAACTGAGAAATATTTAGCTGAAAAATTTAATTTAGGAATAGAAGAAGATATAGAAAAAATTGAAGAAAGATTAGATTTTGAGAAATATTTAAATTTAAGAGATAAAGAATATTATAATATAAATACAGATGAACTGTTTTATTAAAAAAAGTTTTAATTAGTTTATAAAATTAAAAAAATCTAATTCTAATTTATTAATGTATTATTAATATAATTTTAATTTTTCGTGAAAATATTTTTAGTTCAAACAGTTTTTTTGAATTTTTAAAATTTTAATAAGGAATTATGTTAAAAATTTTTCTAATTTTATCATAATATAAAATTATTAAAGTTTTTATTTTATTAAAATAAATGTATAAAAAAATAAAAAATAATCTTGTTAGATTATTTAGGAAAAAGCTTCTTTTACTTTTTTACTGAACAATAAATAGCCTCCAATTAGTCCGTTTATTATAAGACTAACACTGTTCATAACAATAATAGAAGTACTCATGTTACTGCTAATTATTCCTAAAATTGCACTTAGCACTCCTAAACATGCAAAGATTATCGCAACAATTCTTGCCCACTTTTTTGCTTTCCATAAACCTAATCCAATAAAGAATGATAAAACACCTATACCAATAAATATTATTCCAGTAACTATAAATAAAATTGTTCCTAATACTCCAAATAATGCAAGTAATGGAAGAATCTTACTAAGATAAGCAGAAAAAAAACCTGTAAATCCTGCTCCTATCATAAATATTATACCTAAAATTACTAAAAATGCAGCGCTAATAAAATAAAGAACTGAAATAATTTCTACTCCTATTGGAACGTTTTTTCCATTAGACATTTTTATCACCTCCTTTCATTTTATTTATTATTTTAAAATATCAACCAATTGATTATCATACCTGTATATAAACCTATTGTTAAAAAAGGCATTGCTGGATAGAATTTTCCTTTTTTTGCAAATATAAATAAGCCTAAAAGAGAAATTGTAGCACAAAATATGATTATAAGTGCTGCAAAAGGATTATATAATCTATAAAAGACTCCTGCTGTAATTATTGGAAATACTATATCTCCTCCACCTAATATTGCTAAACTTATCTTAATTTTAGCCTGTCTAAATTTTTTTTCTAAAAATTTAGAATCTTTATTTTTGTATTTTTCTTTAATATTTTTAATTTTTAATTTTTGTTTTTTATCTGCATATGGAACAAAAAAACCTGTAAAAAATTTCAAGTTCTCTATTTGATATTTAGCCATTTTTTGCATAAACTGAGATTTCCAAACAGCCCATATGTCATACATTGATATTGCTAATAATAAAATAATAATACCAATCTCATTTAAAATAGGAATGAACACAGAAGCAATGCCTGGATAAATGATAAGTTCTGTAAAATTATGAACTAAAAGATTTCTATTATAAATTTTAAAATAAGCTAAAAAAATTCCAATAATAAAGGCTATTATTGAAATTATTGATATTTTTGAAAATAAAAATGAAAGATTTGAAGTTATAATAAAAATATCTTTTAAATTGAAAAGTAAGAATATGGCTTTAAAAACAATTCCTATAGCAAGAGCAGTAACAATAAAAAACCAAAATCTAATGAATTTTTCTGCATTTATTTTTGTAAGAATATATAATAAACCAATTGCTATTAAAAAACCTATTAAAATAGAAAAAATAGAAAAATCTTGAGATATTGTTTCCGGAGGTTGTAATCCAAAAGGAAGATTATTTTCTGATTTATTATATATAGATATAATTAATAACCCAATTAATTGTGTAACTAAAAACATCATTATTAATAAAACAGTTATTCTAGTATTATGTTTCATAATTTATAGTATTCTAAATTTTATGATTTATTTTATCATCATTACAAAATAAATCTTATATATAAACAAAAAGAAACATATGTTTTTAAAAGTATTTATAGATAAAAAATAAAATTATATTTTTAAATATTTATCTTAATCTTATTGTTTCAAGATTTCTAGGAACATTTGTTTCTATGTGATGAAGTTTATAAATAGAACTTGCTAAATCAAGACATTTTGTTTGTTCTCCATGATTTATTATTATTCTATTTGGTTTTGGCTGAACTTTATTAATATAATCTAAAAGTTCATTTCTTCCTGCATGAGCAGTTAATCCTGCTATTGTTACAACCTCCATGTTTACATCAATTGTTTCTTCTTTACCCTCTGCATTCATTTTAATTTGTTTTATTCCGTCTTGAACTTGTCTTCCTAAAGATCCTGCTCCTTGATAACAAACAAAACAAATTTTATTTTTCCTTGATTCTGCAAAATGCCTAAAATATTCAACTGATGCTCCTCCTACAAGCATACCTGATGTTGCTAAAACAACACAAGGTCCTCCTTCTATTACTTGTTTTCTTTCTTGAGCTGATCCTACTTTTATAAAAAAATCTGAAACAAAAGGATTATTATCTTGAAAAATTTCTTTTCTAACCATAGGATTTAAAAAATCAGGATATGCTGTATGTATTCCATTAATATCCCAAATCATACCATCTATATATATAGGAATTTTTGGAAGTTTATCTTCTCTCATTGCTTCTTCTAATATTAACATTGTTTCTTGAGCTCTTCCAAGTCCTAATTCTGGAATTAATACTTTTCCATTTTTTTCAATTGTTTCTTTAACAGTTTGAACAAGTTGTTCTTCAGATTCTTTTCTACTTGGTAAAACATCATTTTTACTTCCATAAGTTGATTCAACAATCATTGTTTCTAATCTTGGAAAACTTGCAACTGCTTTATCTAATAATTTTGTTCTATCAAATTTAAAATCTGCAGTATAAATTAGATTATGAGCTCCATTTCCTACATTAATATGAATTATAGAACCTCCTAATGCATGACCAGAATTATAAAGAGTAATTCTCATATCAGGAGCTATATCAGTAACCTCGTTATAATCAAGACATATAGTATGTTTTACCATTTCTTTAATATCTGTTGAAGAAAACAAAGGTGCAGCTGCCTGTTTATAAGCAACACCTATAAAATCTAATGCTAATAATGCTGTAACATCTCTTGTTGGAGCTGTCATATATACAGGACCGCGATAACCCATTTTAAAAAGATATGGAATTAAACCACTATGATCTAAATGTGCATGAGACAAAATTATAGCATCTAACTCGTTTATTTTAAACTCAGAAACATCTAAATATGGAAATTTTTCTTTTCCTTTTCCTGCAACATTAATACCGCAGTCTAGCAAAACTTTTGTTTGAGGGGTTGACAATAAAATGCAACTTCTTCCAACCTGTCTTCCACCTCCTAAAAATGTAACTCTAACCCATTCTTCAACTTTTTCCGGATTCCATTCCTTGTATATTTTTTTACCAACAAGATTTAGAAATTTTTTCCTACTATTATTATTTTGATACAAAACTGCACGAATATTTTCTGTGATTTTTGATTCAATTGCAGGACTTCTCTGGACTTGAGGTATCCATAAACTCTCATCTTTTATTTCTTTTAAAATCAAACCTGATTTTCCTATAACAAGACCAGGTCTTTTCGCTTCTATAACAACTACGCTTCTTTGAGGATCAAATAAAATATTTGTTAAACCAGCATCAGAAGGTATCTTTGACTTTATAATCTTTTCAGTTTCTTCTTCTGATTTTAAAATTTTTTCATCTGCACGAAGCTCTATTCTTTTTTTAAATTTATTAACAAGCTCTTTTATTTTTCCTTCATTATTTCTGAAAAAATCTTTATCATCTGTATATAAAACTATATTTGCTGCTTCAAATTTAGCATTTGTTATTACCTTAGGTAATTCAGATTGAATATCTTTTAGAATATCTGCCATGTTATTTTTTAGATACTATTTATTACTAATTATTTATTAATTTACTAATAAGGTTTATTTTTCAGTTTTATATTCCGGAACTATCTCTTGTTTAACTTCATGCTTAATTCCTTTTTTGTTTATAGTAAAAACATCTATACCGTTTCCACTAGCTGCATCTCTTTGAGTTGAGGATTTTAATGCTTCGATAGCAAGTTCAACTCCTTTTTCAAGAGTTATATTTTTATTATATTGTCTTTCTAAAAGTCCTAAAACAAAAGGCATTCCAGAACCAAAATTAGCATCATAATCTTCTACTTTAACTGCTGTTCCAGAGGGTTCTATTGTATAAAGCTCTGTTGTTCCATCTTCATTAACACCTGCTACAAGAGTTCCTACTATTGAAGGAATCATAGCAGGTTGTCTTATATTTCTATAAGTCATTACTCCTATCAAATTAGCAGCTTCTTTTATTGTTGGTCTTTTTTTAGACTTTAACTCTTTTAACTTAAGTTCTGCAGCAATTATTTTTTTTTGCATTTCTATATCTGACATGTTTCCTGTTCCAGCTACCACTAAATAATCATTTATCTGAACTGCTTTTTTAGCATTTTTCATAGCAATAAGATTTCCTGCAGTAGCTCTTCTATCAGAAGCCATAACTATACCATCTTTGCATACTATTCCGATTATAGTTGTTCCAGATTTTAGAATTGCGTTTTTTAACTCGTTATCCATTTCATTAATTATTTCTAAATTTATAGTTTAAAAATATTAATTCTTTTTAGAATTTATAATATTTATATTAAATTAAGGTTTATAAAGTTTACGGATATTGAACTCTGATATATTTGATTTGGCTTAAAAAGATACCCTTTATTGTCATAAGTTTTAATTTACTGATAAAAAGATTATAAGTATATAATAAGTATTATATAATAGTTATATTATTAATTGTTAGAAAAATAATAAACCAACAACAAAAAAATTATAAATATGAAAAATTTAGCAATACAATATAAGGATAAGTCTAGCTTATTTTATGATATCAAAAAAAAGAATTATAGAAAATAACATACCCCATAAAATAAAGTTAATTGAAAAAAAAGAAAAAATAATTAATGAACAAAAAAAATTTTTCATTGTATTAATTTGGATTATGATATTTTTAATATTAATCTCTTTTATTGAATTTCTAATATTATTATTAAAGTAAAAAAATAAATAATAATGTGTATAATACTGCAACAATTATAAAAACAGAATATTCTAAAAATTTATGAATTTTATTTACAAGTTCTGTTTTCTTTTTTTCATACAACTCCAATGATATAACATTATAAAAAAAGCTTAAAAGTATTATAAAATAAGTTAGTACCATAAATTTGTCCATAAATGTTAAGTAACCTACTGGTGGAATTTGATTTGCTAGTGAAACATGAAACATTACTGAAGCTACTAATGAAGAACCGACCATTGTAATTCGAGTTAAAATTTTATCAGAATCTAAAACATAACTTGAAAGCATAACTAATATTATAAAAAATACAGGTAATAAAGACTTTATTACAGAGTTTACAAGACTTCTTTTTATAGGTATATTAAAAGAATATTGTGAATAAGATTCATTATAAATATCATAGCTATGCTCTTTTACATCAACAAAATAATTTTCATAATTCCATCCTATAAATGTTACAGAATTATCAATTCCTGACTGATTTAAATCTGGAACATAAACTAAATAATCAGTAGTTAATCTTTTATCTTCTATAATTATCTGCATTTTTTGAACATCAAATGGAAATTTTTTTAAATCTATAGGGCTGTACAGATTTGCCTGAATTCTATAAAATTTTTCATCAGGATTATCAATTATTTTATCAATACTATTTGCTCTTCCATTTATAAATTCAAAATCCATATCACTTGGACATTTTTTATCACATTTAAATGAAAGATAAAAATCAGCTGTAAAAGTTCCTGTCGCTATATCAAATTTGCCTAAGTTTAAAATATATAGACCTACTTTTACTTCTATAGGTTTTAATGTTTTTGTTAGAATTTGTTGAGTTTGATTTTTTGTGACTTCTAATTTTGTAATGTTTTGACTGTATATATGAGGTATACTTAAAAATATAGCTAAAACTAAAAGTAAAATTAATAATTTCTTATTCTTATAAAAGTTACAAAATTTCATGAGATTTCATAAAAAAAAAGGTTTTTAAATTTTTTGAAAAAAAAAACTGTTATAAAAAGTATTGTTGCAAATTATTATAACTTATCATTACAAAACTAAATTTTTTTAAATATAAGAATTATTTAGACATTATGTTTATTGTTTTTGAAGGAATTGATGGATGTGGAAAATCTACTCAAATAGTTAAATTTACAGAATTTATTTTTAATAAAGATAAGGGAAATCATATTATTCTTACAAGAGAACCTTATAAATCCAAAGAAATTAGAGAAATTTTAAAAATAAATGAAGATCCTAAAGAAAAATCAGAAAAATTAACAGAGCTATTTATTGAAGATAGAAGAAAACATATAGAAGAAATAATAAATCCAGCATTAAACAAAAATCTAATTGTTATTTGTGATAGATATAAATATTCTACAATATGTTATCAAGCTGCACAAGGAATTGAAATAGAAAAATTAGTCAGATTACATAAATATATGCCAGTGCCTGATGTTATTTTTATATTTGACCTTCCTGTAGATATAGCATTTGAAAGAATAAAAAATGATAAAAATAGAAAAGATGAATATAAATTTGAAAAAAATAAGGAATTTCTTGATAAAGTAAGAAAAAACTATCTGAAAATGAAAAAGATTTTTCAAAATGAGAATATAGTAATTATAAATTCAAACAAAACTATTGAAGAAATATTTGAAGAAATAAAAAGTTATTTTACTATATAATTTTAATAGATTAAATCAAAACGAGTATTGATATAATGTTCTTAATAATAACATTAATATAATATATTCTTTTTTAATTTTTATATTTTCTTTAAATTAACTATAGAGTATGTTTAAATAATTAAATATAAATAGTCTATTCTAATCTTTAAATAAATATATTTAAAAATATTTTTTTAATAGATTTTAGTTAAACCATCTTCTTTGTAGACCTTTATTATATTATCTACAAAATCTTCAATTTTTTGTTCATGACTTACTAATATAAGTTGTTCAACATTTAATTCTTTTAAGATATCTTTCATTTTATCTAACTGTGTTGAAGAAAAACCGTCTGTTGGTTCATCTAATATGATTAAATTTCTTGTTTTGATATTACTTAATAAAGAATTTATAACCTGATTTAAAGCCAATCTATAAGCTAATGCAATCGCTGTTCTTTCACCACCCGATAAAAATTCATAATCTAACTCATAATCCTGTTGTTCAATAATTGGAGAGAAATCATCTCCTAATTTCGCTGTTAAAGTATCTGAAACTAACATTGAAAACCACTTAGAAAAAAGACGAGAAAACTCTTCTTTTAATGTAAGCATAACTTGTTTTTCAGTTAATAAAACTAAATTTATGAATTTTTCTGAAATCCAATATTCTAGCTCTCGAATTTTCTCTATAACTTTTTTTATATTTTCTTTTTTTTCTATTTCTAGTTTTTTTTCATTTATCCTTTCTTCTAAAAATTGAAGATCTTTATTTATCTCTGCATGTCTAATTGCAAGTTCATTTTCTAATTTTTTAAATAAAGCAAGCTCCTTATTTTTTTCCTCGTATATTAGATCAAACCTGTTATAATCTAAAATTGATTCTTTTATTGATTGTATATGTTTTTCTAAAATTTTAACGTCTTTTTCCAAAAGTTCTCTTTGTTTTTCTGCTTCAAGAATTCTTTTTTCTTTTTCCCTTATATTTTCCAACTTTATTTTCATTAAATCAAGTTCAGATTTCTTTTGTTTTAACTCTTCTTTTTGTCTTTTAATTGATTCAACTTGTTCGTTTAATTCGTTTTTCTTTATCAGAAGTTCATTTATATTTTTTTGAATTATTTCTGTTTCTTCATTTTTTTTAAAAAAGATATTTTTTTTATAATCTGCTGAAACTTCTTGTAAACATGTCGGGCATTTTTGCAAAACAGATATTTTATTTTTTAAATTTTCTATATCTTTTAACTTAGAAAGTTCTGAATTTATCTTACCTATAATAACAATATATTCTTTTTGAATTTCATCTTCTTTATTCTCTTGATATTCTATTCTTTTTAATATTTGATTATATTCTTCTTCATTAAAATTTAACTTTTTAGATTCTTCAATCTGACCTTTAATAATATTTATATTTGATTTAAGAGTTTTTATTTGTTGATTTTTTTCATAAAGCAATATTTCTGATTTTCCTAATTCAACTTCTAAACTTTTTTTTTCATCAATTTTTTCTTGAATTTCCTTAATAGCAGCTTCTTTTTCCATTCTTTTTTCTATAGCATTTCTATATTCTTCAGCAGATTTCTTTTGTTTTTCTTTTAACAAGATAAGCTCATCTTTTTTCTTAAGAAGTTCTTCTTTATAATTATCTAAATCATATATCATTCCCTCATTTATTCTAATTTTTTCTCTTAATTTTGAACTTAAAATATAAGCATTTTCTTCTATTCGCTTATACTTGTCAATCCCGAAAACATGCCTTAAAGTATTAAGTCTTATTTCCCCAGGTTCTAAAATTATTTGTTTCATTTCTTCTTGAGGAGTATAAACCGTAAATTTATAAAGTAAATTAGTTTTTTTTGCAAATTCCGATGGATAATTAATTAATTTTAATACTTTATTCTTAATTTCAGTCACACTACCTTCGAATCTTTCTTTGTTGATTGTTATTGCAGTATTTTCTTGAGATATTGATTTTTTAGAACGTTTTAGTGAACGTTCAATAATGATTTCTTTGTCATCTAATTGGAATTCTAAAGATACTTTAGCATCATCTTCTCCTGATCTTAACAGAGAATTTCCCTTTTGTCCAGGTTCAAGACCGAACAACGCGAATTCTATAGCTAATAATATTGTTGTCTTTCCAGAGCCAATATCTCCTGAAAGCAAAGTAGAACCTTTTGGAAATACTATCTCCTGTTTTTTATAGCTTCTTATATTCTCTATTGTAAGTTTTTTTAAAAACATTTTAAGATAAGTCTATATTTAATATTTTGCTTAACTCAGATAATAATCTAGTTTCAAAACTTGTTTGTTTTTCTCCTTCTTGCTTTTCTTTGCTTAACACTTCAATTAAAGGAAATATTAAATTATTAAAATAAGAAGGATTTTCTATTTCGTATTTTTTAAACAAGATTTCTTCAACTTTTTCCATATCTTGATGTTCTAAATCTAATTCCATCCTTGGTTTTTCTACATCTAATCTTGAAGTATTTTTTAAAAAAGAATAAACTCCTAACTTTTTAAGATAATCTTCAATTTCTTGAAATTTTATGTCAGAAGGTTTTCCTTGTCTAAGATTTCCATATAATTTTAACAATACTATCTTATCTTTTAAGTTTCTTTTTGCTAGTTCAGATAAAATAATTTCATTTCCTTTTAGAGCATCTTCTAATAATATTTCTATACATTCAATTTCTTTAATTTTTATTTCTTTTCTTATTATTTTTGTAAAACCTTCAACATCTATTATGTAAAATGCTCCATATCTAAGTTCTTCAAATTCTTTAAAATTATTTGGAAAAGTAGGACCTCCATATATTACTGGTTTACCATCATTTTCTTTTTCAAATTTAATGTGAACGTGTCCTAATGCATAATAATCTGCTTTTGGTAAATTTTTTATATCTATTGAATCAACAGGTAAGTTTTCTGTAACATCTTTTATTGTTGTATGCAACATCAGAATTCTAAAATAAGAAGAATAAGGTTCATTTATTACTATATTTTTTAAATCATTCACTTCAAGGCCTGATTTTTTTCCAGGATATCCATAAATATAAAAGGATTTATGAGTTATAGGTTTTAAAATAATCTTTCCTGATTCGTTAATTTCATATTTTGAAATTTCGCAAAAACCTGCTTTTTCTAAAACATCTAAAAAAGTCTTTCCAGATGCTGAATAATCATGACTTCCTGCAATAACATAACATTTTATTCCTGCTTCTTTTAATCTCCTAAATTCATTAAAAGTAAACTTTAGAATTTCTATAGGAGGAAAAGAGCTATCAAATAAATCTCCAGTAAATAGTATAAACTCAACTTCTTCCTGAATGCAAATATCAATTGCTTTTTTAAACGATTCTGCATTTAATTCTTGAAGTTCTGGTTGTCTCCAACCTCCTAAATGACTATCTGATATATGGGCAAATTTTACCATTTTAGTCTACTCTTTTAAGAGTATTTAAACTATATTTAATAATATTTATTGTAGATTGATATATTAGGTATATAAATTATAAATTTATCTAAAGAGAAGGAAAGAGAATATCTAAAGAGAAGGAAAGAGAACTTTTTTATTAAATCCTTAAAAAATAACCAAATAGTTGCACAATAAATTTTAAAAACTCTTATTAAAAATATTAGTTTATAATTAAATTCATACTATAATATGCATAATTTAAAAATTGAAGAAAAAATAAAGGAAAAAATAATTGAAGAAAGAATAGGTTTTCCAAAAGATTTTAAAGGAGACCCTGAAATAAAAATAGACAAATTATCAGAAGGCATTATTTTTGTGGATTTATCAAAAAAAATAGCAAATCATTTTGAAACAATTGATATTTCTCAAAAAATATTAGATAAATTACTAAAATATTCAGGATTAAATGATAGAAAAAAAAGTTACGTAATGAATTTTGATATATTAAAAAACTATGATGATATGCTAAATCCAAAATTAGAGAGTTATTCAAAAAATAGAGAGATATATGTCAAATTATGCAAAAGATTAAATATTATATATAAAGCAGATATTACTTCAAAATTTGAAGATAACGAAGTTAAAAAATTTGAATTTTGTTATGAAATTCCTCTAATAACAGCTCATAATTTTTTTTTAAAAACTAATAAAAAATTTGATAAAATTGAAGTATTAAGAAGTCCTATTGTTATTTCAGAAAAAGCTGAAAATACTGTTGAAAAATATTCCTCTCTTTCTTTAGAAGTATTAAATATATTACTTGAACCTTATAATACTGAAAGAATAAGAATAGAAATTTCTAAAAAAAATAAAGAAATTAGACCTATATCAGAAAGTGAATTTATGAATATTTACAACAGAAGATTATACGAACAAAGAAGCTTTGTACTATCTTTAACTAAAGTTTTTTTACTAGAAGAAAAAAAACAAAAAAATTCACTTGAATTTACTTCTGATGATATAATTGCATTAAGAACTGATGAAGAAAATTACAAAGAAGTTAATAAAGGAATTTTTTCAATAAGAAAAAAAGGATTAAAAACAACAGTCGAATATTTTAAAAGTCCTTGTTTTAATTTTGAAAATTTTTTAAAAGGTTATTTTTAAAATTTTTTCACAAATATAATTTATATATATAAAGTTCTTCAAAAAAAATTTTTTGTTTCTTTAAAAGTATTAATTTAAATCCATATTCTTTTGCTTTTGATTTTATTATTTTAGGTTTTGATACACTTGAAAATAATAATAAAATAAATCCCTTTTTATTTAAATAATATCTTGCTTGTCTTAAAAATTTAATTATTAATTCATAACCTTCTTTTCCTCCTGAAACATCTAAATTTTTATCAAACCTGTTCTCTGGAAGATAAGGTGGATTAAAAATTATTACATCAAATTTTTTATTTTTATTAATTTTAGAAAATAAGTTTGAATTTATTGCTTTAAAACCTTTTTTTCTTAAATTTTTCACTGAATCTTGATTTATATCAACAGTTAATATATCATTAAATCCAAGATTTTTGCAAGTTTCTGCTTGTATTCCAGAACCGGAACCCATATCTAAAATTTTTATTTTTTTTCCTAGATTTTTAAGAACTTTTTCTAATATACTTGATAATAAATAAGAGTCTTCTGCAGGTTCGTAAATTTCCATCTCATCTAAATAAATTAATTTAAAATATTAGTATAATAAAATTTAAATTCATTTCTAAGAAAAAAAATTTACTATCTGTTCCTTAAATTTTATAACTAAAATTAAAGCTCCTATTAATAACAATAATATTATAAGTAAAAGTATTTCTTTAATATAACTTTGTTTTTTTGGCAAATCTTGCTTACTAAATGAAGTAGTATTTGAACTGGTAACTGATTGAAATTGTCCGAATTGTTCTGCTGGTTTTTGAATCTGAACTTCCTGAATTATTTGTTTTTCTGGAACTATTTTATTAACAGACAATGCTGGAGAAATTGTTTTTTTCTGAACAGGAACTTGAACTGAAGAGTATTTAGGAGAAGTATAATCAGGCGGAGTTATTTTAGGTATATCAGGTATAGGATTCTGTAAAGGTTCTTTTTTTGAAATCAAAGGTTTTTTTAAAAACCAAGACTTTTTACTAGGCATAACTAACGATTCCCCGTTTTTTTCTCTATAATTTGAAATGATTCCTCTGCTAATAAATTGTGAAGCTTCTTCTACATCTTTCTGATTATATCCTGAATTAATAGCAGTAGCCATAGCACTTTCTAATGATTCTCCACGAGAAATTGCATTTTTCAAAGAAGTTAATATATCTTCATTTACCATATTATTTATACACTTTTTTTATTTATAAATTTAAATATTGTTTATCGTTTAATAAGAACACATTTTTTCTGAATTTATATCCAAGTTCTTCTGCAAGTTCTACCATTGGTTTAATCTTGCTGTGATTTCCATGTGCAGGTATGATTATTTCAGGAGAGATCATATTAATAAAATCTCTTAAATCTTCTCTTGCTGCATGACCTGAAACATGAACATTGTTGAATAATCTTACTCCTCTTTTTCTAAGTCTGTAATCTAACTTTGATCTATTTTCAATATTAATTTCTGTTGGAATAACAGAAGAAGAAAATACAACATGATCATTTTTTTGAAATTGAAATGGTAACTTGTTTTTTGAAAGTCTATCTAGTATACTTCCAGGTTCTCCTTGATGTCCTGTACAAACAACCATATACTCTCCTCTTGCAGAATTAATTTGTTTTAATTTTTTTTCTAATTTTTTCCTAAAACTAAACATTTCTATATCATCTTTAAAAGGGCATAAATCAACTCTTATAGCTGCTCCAACATATTTATTCAAACTTCTACCTAAAAAAACTATCTTTCTACCGAGTTTTTTTCCAAATTCAGATATAGATTTCAATCTTGCTATATGTGATGAAAAAGTTGTCACAATTAATCCTGAGTTATCCTTGCTTGTAGACAACAAAACATCTTCAAGCATAGTTTTTGCCACTTTTTCACTTGCAGTTTTCCTTTCATCACCAGAATACAAAGAATCTACAATAACAGCTTTTACACCTTCTTTTGCTATTTCTTTTAATTTTTCATAATTTGGCTTTTTTCCTAAAACAGGATTATCGTCTAACTTAAAATCGTTTGCATATAATATAACTCCTTTATTTGTATGTAAAGCTAAGATAGAGGTTTGTAAAGTTGAATGAGTAATATTAATAAAATCTACTCTATATTTTTTATTTTTACCTTGAACATTGCAAAAAGAATTTGGTTGTACTGTTTTTAGTCTATTTCTTAAAAAAACATTTTCATCTCTTAACAATGTATTCAAAACTTCTATAGTAAAAGGAGTTCCTATAATTTCTGAATTATATCTGTAAGCTAAAAAAGGAAGTGCTCCTATATGATCCAAATGAGCATGACTTGGTATTATTGCTCTTACTTTTTGTCTTAATCCAAAATCATCTAATATTTCATCTGATGGTACAGCTCCTATCTGTCTTAACCTTTTTTCATTATATACTTTTTCTGTTTCTTCTAATTCGACAATTGGTGGCAAAAATAACCCGCAATCAAAAACAATACAATCTTCTCCTAAATCGACTACAGTCATGTTTTTTCCAACTTCACTATATCCACCAACTCCAAATATTCTCATTATATTGTAATTTTCCTCTTTTTATATCAAATACTAGACAAATCAATTTAAATAAGTTTTGGAAATATATGAATCTATACTTGTAGATTTATTTAAAGTATCAAAATTTTTTTTCTTTTTTAATATATTTTTCATACTCTATCAAAATTAGATTAGAAAGTTGACTTGCTATATTTAAACCAATTTTATAATATTCTTTGTCTGTTTCTATGCTGTGATTAATTTTGCAAGATATAAAATCATAAAAAGCTGAAATCATTCTCCATAATCCTTCATTGATTACATTTTCTTTTTTCAAAAAATTTCTAAAGTGTTCGTCTTTTTCTTTTATAACTTCATTTTTTTCGCTTGCAATTCTTAATGATATTTCTTTAATTAAACCCATTAATGCCTGCCTAATATAACCTCCAAACATAGCAAAATCATTTTTAGTTTCTGCTTCATAATATCTCTCTTCTAGCTTCTTAAATGCTATTGAAAGCCCTTCGGATAATTCTAAATTTTTTATCTTTTCAATTACTGATTTTATATCTTCTTTAGAAAGTTCAACATCGTAAATATTAGATATTAATTCTGCTTTTTTAATTTCTAATTTTCTAATTATTTCTTTTCTAAGTTCATAATTGATAGAAACCTCTTCATTAGAATAATAATTCTCTCTTAATTTAAAATGACTTTTAGGTAAAAATCTATATAGATCAAGAACATTTACTCTTAATAACTCTATTTCTTTAGCTTCAAAATTAGTATCATTAATTAAATAATTCAATCTTGCCAAACATTTATTAAATAAAGAATAATATTCTTTAAAATATATTTGACGAATTCCTCTTAATTTATTTAAATTTTTTTCTAAATATTCAAAAGCTTTTTTAATTTCTTTTATCCTAATTAAAAACTCAAATCCTAAATAAGAAAAATTAGGATTATCATAATTTAATATAATATTTGTTATGATTGTTTCCTTACCTTTTTTATCATAGTATATATTCAAAAGAGTTTTGATATTTTTTAAAGGAATTTTATAGATTTCATTTTCTTTATAGGTTTCATATTCTTCTGCACGAAGTATTGATTCAATAGTTTCTTTTAAATCCATTTTCACCTCTTATATTTATATTATATTTGAATTTAAAATTTTATGTAATTTTTTATATAATACTGTTATTATAAAAAACTTTAATAAATTATAAAAAGTAAAATAATTTGAATAGTATGAAGATTAAGAGTGTATTATAATATAAAATATATCAAAAAATTTAAAAAAAGGCAAGAAAAATGTATATAAAAAAAAATAAAAGAATAAAAAAAATTAAAATTGAATCAAATTGGAAATTATTGATTATAATAATGATACTTTTAATAATATTAATTTTTTTAATTTTTAAAATTATGAATAATTCTAATAAAAAAAGCATAAAAAAAGAATCTTTAAATGAATTTGAATGTTTATCTGATAGTGATTGTGTAGCTTCCGAATGTTGTCATGCTAAATCTTGTGTAAATAAAAATTTTAGACCTAATTGCAGTAATGTCGTTTGTACTATGGACTGCTCAGGCCCTCTTGATTGTGGACAAGGATATTGCGTTTGTATTAATAATAAATGTTCTATTTTTAGAGAATAAGATGATAAAAAAAGAGGTGAAAGTAATGACAATTTTATTTTTATTATTTATATTGTTATTTATAATTTTAAAATTATCTTTTATATGTGCAAAAAACGATAATTATAAAGATAAAATAAAATCTGAAGTTTATGAAAAACTAAAACATAATAATAAAACAAGAGTAGTAATAGAGTTTAATAATTTAAATATGAGTTATAATAAAAATGAAATCGAAAAAAAGATTGATATTAAAAAAATAAAGCGAATTCTTAAAAATAGTTTATCTGTTGAAATTGAAAGCTCTGATCTAGATAAATTAAAAAATTTAGAAATTATAAAAGAAATAAAAGAGGATAGAATAATAAGTTATTTTTTACAAGATTCAATTCCTTTAATTAATGCAAGCTCTGTATGGAATATAAGAGTAAATGAATTAAATTTAACTGGAATTGATGAAACTATATGTATATTAGACACAGGAATTAACTTTTCTCATCCAGATTTAAAAGGAAAAAATAAAACTTGCAATATAGATTGTGTTTATGAGAATTGTATTGAAAATTGTTCTATGAATGATGACAATGGTCATGGAACTCATGTTGCAGGAATTGCTGCGGCATATGGAAATATCAGTGGAGTTGCTATACAATCAGAAATTATTGGAGTTAAGGTATTAAATTCAAATGGAATAGGATATGGAAGTGATTTGAATGCAGGAATAGAGTGGTGTATAGATCATTCTTCTGAATATAATATTTCTGTGATATCTATGAGTTTAGGAGATTGTTCTAATCATTCAACTTATTGTAATGATGATGAATCTGCTCCTTATATTAATGAAGCTGTGGCAAAAAATATTAGTGTAATTGTTGCTGCTGGAAACGGTCCTGGAGGAAGTTGTACTGGAATTACTAACACTCAAGGACCTTCTGCTCCTGCTTGTGTAGAAAATGCAACTGCCGTTGGAGCAGTAGACGATTATGACAATATTTTTTATCAAAGAGGAACCTTATTTGAACTACTAGCTCCTGGAATTTCAATAAACTCAACTAAAAAAAATGGGCTATATGAAATTAGAAGTGGAACTTCTATGGCAGCTCCACATGTTGCTGGTGCAGTAGCTATATTAAAACAGTTTTACAGATTACAAAATAATAAAAATCTTACTCCTTCATTAATCAAACTCGTTCTTAATTCGAGCGGTAAAAAAATTAATGATTCAAGTGGAACTGGACTTATTTTTTCAAGAATAAATATTCTTGATTCTATAATCTCTCTTGATTCTGTTGCTCCTAATGTAAATCTAATAAGTCCTGAAAACAACAGTATAAATTATTCAAAAAACCCTGTTTTTTCTTGCAATGCAACAGATAGTATTGGATTATCTCAAATTTCCTTGTATATATGGGATTTGAATGGAAATTTAGTCTATAATAACATAAGCAATATAAGTGGAAATAATAATTTTACGCAGTTTACAAATGCTAATTTAATCAACGGAAAATATTTATGGAATTGCAAAGCAACTGATTTAAATGGAAATCAAGCTTTTTCTTTAAATAATTTTTCAATAAATATATCATTACCTATTTGGGGGATAATTAATTCTATATTTACCACTTTAAGTAATGGTAGTGAAACTACATCTGAGAGAGTAATTAACCTTAAAACATATTATGATTTTGCTTCAACAATAGAACATGACAGGCAGATTTCAAATGAGGAATGGAATATAAACAGAAATGAGGCTAATTCGAATAATACAGACAATAATTTTACATATTTTTTAGGTTATAAATGGAAAGGAGCTTCTTCAGGAAATTCAGAAATTTCTATATTTTTTGCAGATAATGGAACTACATATCATGTCCGGGGAGATGATATAAATAATGACACTTTTTTAGAACTTTCTAAGTGGTTGTATGAAAATAATGGAATTGGGTGTATAAGTAATCCTGCTAAAATTGGAAATTCTGTAAATTGGAGTGAAGATGGAATAAATAACGAGACTATATTTCCATGTGTAGAAATATTAAATAAACATTACTATCATTGGAATGATTACTGGAATTGTTCTAATAATTCTGGTTGTAACACCTATGAAAATCCAAGTCCTGGTTTTTCTAACTGGAATGGTTCTGTCAAAAACGCATTAGATAAAGGATTGCATCTTGGTTTTGTAGGAGGATGGGAACATTATGAATCTTTAGCAATTCCTAACGTATACATAGGTATTGTAAATGTTGAAAATTGGACAAGGTCAGGAGTAATTGATGCTATTAAAAAAAGACATACATGGGCAAGTCAAGATAAAATAATTATGAAAGTTAATTCTAGTAATGGCTCTAATTCATTTGTGATGGGAGATAAATTTTATCATCCTTATAATAATTTATATATTAGTTTTGATATTACTGCATCAGAAGGAAAGCTTATTAAGAATATAAGTTTATTTTATGATGGAATCATAATAAATTTTACCCAACATTCTTCTTCAAATGTTCAAGGAACATTTTTTATTAATTTTTCTGACAATAAAGAACATTATATTTTTATTGAAGCTGTACAAAATGATAGTTCAAGGGCATGGAGTAGTCCTATGTATGTAACTTCTGGACTAAATAATTTCGTATATATAAAAAATCTTAATAATTACTCAATTAATAGCACATCTGTTATTATAAACTGGACAACTGATGAACCTACGAATGCTTCTATTAATTATGGAACAACAATAAATTTAGGAACCATAGTAGGAAACTCAACTTTATCAACAATTCACTCATTCATTTTAAATAATCTTAATTCAAATACAAATTATTATTATAATGTAACGAGTTGTAATTCTTATTCAAATTGTAGTACAGATGGAATATATAGTTTTATAACTTCTTCTACAGATTCTACAGATGTCAGAGAATATTCTATTAGCGGAGCGAGTAGTGAAGGAGGATCAGGAGGAATTTCTGAAAAAAGTAATACTTCAAATGTATATGTTCTAACTGATAAAGATTTAATGTTAGGATTTACAAAAAAATTAAGTAAAGGTGATATCATTAAATTTAAATTAAATGATGAAATATATTACAACCTTATAGTAAACGAAATAAACGAAACATTTATAAAAATAACTATAAAAAATAAAATAAAAAATCTGAAATTATTAATAGGTGAAGAATATAAATTAAATATCAGTTCTTCAGAAAATTATGATTTATTTTTAAGACTTAATTCTATTGAAAAACAAAAAGCAAACTTAACTTTGAGAAGTATAAATGAATATGTAAACAAAATACAAGATAACATTATCAATGAATCAGACAATAATGAAAATGAAGATAATAATTTCGTTGAAAGATCATCTAAAGATAAAATGAGTAATAATCAAATGATTTATATTTTTTCTATTGGATTTATTTCTATATTAATAATTCTTCTTATGATTATTATAATTTTTTTTATAATTCAAATTAGAGATAAAAAAGATAACTTAAAAGAACAAAAGATTAATGAATATAAGAATATTTTTAAAAAACATATAAAACCAAATGAAAAAAATTTAAGATATTTGAAATATAGAAAAAAATAAGATGAAAATGCTTAAACCTTCACATAGAGAAAAAAAAAGATATTTACTTATAGCTGGAAAAGACGCTAATAAAAATAACATAAATGAAGCAATAATAGATTTTGTTGGAATTTTAGGTTATGCTCAAGCTTCACCACACTTAATAAAATCTAGTTCTGGAAAAATAGTTTTGTCTATTAACCGTTCAGAGTTGGATAAAGTAAGAACAAGTTTTTTAATAGGTAAAAAAGATATTAAAATTGTTAAAGTAAGTGGAAGTATTAAAAAATTAAAATTAAATTAGTAGCAAGTACCTATATTTATGTAAAATATTTATCATGATAATTTAAAAGAGTTTTTGTTTTTAATCCTATTATAACAGGATACTCAAGTAAAGAACCTGGAATCGTAGAATTATTTATTAATTCACTGATATAATCCTGTTCATCAAAAAGTTTTTTGGGATTTCCATCAAATATATATTTTAAAGGTTCGTAAATAATTTTTTGACCTTCTACTCTAAATTTTCTCCATCCATGACTAATAAATGTCGCATCACCGCTATAATAATATACGTCTTCGTATCCATATTTTTTGCCAGATGAATCCTCTCTATTATCAATCAGAAGAACTGTAATCGGCAAAAGTAAACGAGTTAAATTATCAGTATCTTCATCAATTTCAACACAATTTAAACGAAGTTCTAAAGTTCTTTTTACTTTATCAAAAGAAGTTGGTAAATTAATTTCAGCAGTATAAAGCCAATTTTGAATACATTTTTCTTTAATATTATTAACTACTCCTTTATTTTCTTTAAAAATCAATGTCTCAAATACTGTTGACATTGTAATTATTATTTTTAAATATTATAGATGAACATAATAAATAATAAAGTATATTTAAATATTACTCTTTATTTAATTTTATTATATTTTTATTAACCTATTTTATTTAAAACAATATCGATATCATCAGTCAATTATTTTAATTAATAACAATATTTATATTATAAGGAATAGTTTTTATAACCAATTTTAAAATTTTATTTTAATAATCCTTTAAAAATACTTAGAAAGTTTTTTAAACCCTGATTTGTTATAAAAGCTGTATAGATAAATGTGGAATAATAAATCCAAAGAAGAGATTCTTTTTATTATTTCTTTGGTTTATTATTAAAAACATTAAGATTATAGGAGATAAAAATAAAATGGAAATACCTGATATGCAGCATCAAGTAATGGGTTATGATAGAAGTGCAACTATGTTTTCTCCTGATGGACATATCCTTCAAGTAGAATATGCTGAAAAAACTGTTAGATTAGGTAATGCAAGTATTGGAGTAAATTGTTCAGATGGTGTTTTAATAGTTGCAGACAAAGGAGTTAAAGACAGTCTAATTGTTCCTGATTCTATTGAAAAAATTTATGAAATTGATGAGCATATAATGGCTAGTGCAGCAGGATTTATTTCTGATGCTAGAATACTTGCTAATCATATTAGAGTTACAGCTCAGCAACATAGAGTAATTTATGATTCTCCAATTGATGTTGAATCAGTGATGAGAGAAGTTGCTGATATTCAACAACAATATACACAACATCCTGGAGTAAGACCTTTTGGAATAGCAATGATAGTTGCAGGTGTAAATGGCGAAGAATCAAAACTTTTTACAAGCAATATTACCGGAAATTATTTTGAATATAATGCAGTTGCTATTGGAGAAAATGATGAAAAAATAAAAGAAATACTAAGAAAAAAATATAAAAAAGAAATCAAAATCGAAGAAGCTTTAAAATTATGTCTTGAAATATTCAAAGAAGTATTGGGTGATAAATTTGATATAGGCAGGTTTAATGCGAGTTTAATTAAAAAAGGAGAAGGAAAAATAAAAAGATTAAAACAAGAAGAATTAAAAAAATACATCTAAAATGACAGATACACTAGCAAGACTTAAAAGTGGTAAAATGACTTTTGAAACTATGGTTGATTTAGATAATGCAATTAAATTAAAAAGAGGAGAAAAAGTAGATATTAATGATGTAATAAGAGACGTTGCGATATACACAGATCAAAAAAAAGGATTTAAAGCTGGAAAAAACGAACTTATGAATTATTTTTCTACAACAGATTTTCCAACAATTGTTGAAAAAATAGTAAAGAAAGGAGAAATTGAAATTACTAAAGAATTTAGAGATGAAGCTCTTGAAAATAGAAAAAAACAGATAATAGATTTTCTTTCTAGAAATGCTATTGACAGTAGGACTAACAGACCTTTTACACCTGATATGATAAAAGATTCAATAAAACAAGCAAAAATTAAAATAGAAAATCAGCCTGTTGAAAAACAAATAAAAAATATAATTGAGAAATTAAAAACAGTAATTCCAATAAAACTTGATACTAAAAAAATTAAAATAAAAATTCCTCCACAATTTACAGGACAGACTTATGGGCTTATTCAAGAATATAAAGAAAAAGAAGAATGGCTCTCTGATGGAACATTAGAAGTTATTGTCTTAATTCCTACAGGATTATTAATGGATTTTTATGATAGATTAAATAAAATAACTCATGGTGCAACCATAACTCAAGAGTTAAAGGAATAAAAATGTTAGTGCTTACTAGAGGAAGAAATCAAAGTATTCTTATTGGAAACATAGAATTAATTGTAAAAGACATAAGAAAAGATGAAGTAATGATAGAGATAGATTATCCTTCAAATATTTCTGTATATAGAATAGAAATTTATCAATCTCTTGAAGAACAAAGACTTGAAAAAGAATTCACATCATATTTAAATAAAGAAGATTATGAAAAAGCATTTGATATTTTTTACGAATGTAGAGGAATTATAGGAACTCGAAGTGAAATTGAAAAAATGATATCTGGATTAAAAAATATAAATTATAAAAATAATAAAAAATGACAAAAAAAGAATCGGAAATGATTTTAGATAATAAATCTGAAAGAAAACTCGTAGTACCTGGTGAAACAATTATTAAAGGTGATAATTATTTACCTGGAGATTTTACAAGAAAAGAAGGAGAAGAAATTGTTGCTAATAGATACGGCTATGTAGAAATTTCTGGAAGAGTTGTTAAAATAATTCCAATTTCCGGAGTTTTCGAGCCTAGAAGAGGGAATACTGTTATTGGAAGAGTAGAAGATATTACTTTTAATGGTTGGATTATGGACATTGGTGCTCCTTATTCTTCTTTTTTACCTTTAACTGAATGTCCAAGGTATATTGACAGAAATAATATTGCAGAATTTGCTGATATAGGTGATGTAATGACAGTAAAAATAGTTTGTGTAAAAAAAGGAGGAATAGATCTTACTCTAAAATCAAGAGGTTTAGGAAAACTTAATGAAGGAAGAATTATAAGAATAAATCCTCATAAAGTTCCAAGAGTTATTGGAAAAGAAGGAAGCATGATAAACTTAATAAAAGGAAAAACAAATACAGAAATAATAGTAGGTCAAAACGGTTTTATTTGGATAAAAGGAGACATTGAAGGAGAAAAAAAAGCAGAAGAAACAATAAAATTAATTGCTGATGAAGCAGGGACTTGTGGCTTAACTGATAAAATAGAAAAATTTCTTAATGGAGGAAAAAAATAAATGGTTTATAAAAAAAGATTAGATGGAAGAGGATTTGATGAATTAAGACCTATTAAAGCTGAAGTAGGAATTATTCCTAATGCAGATGGTTCTGCACTATTTGCATTTGGAAAAACCGTTGCAATTGCAGCAGTTTATGGCCCAAAACCTTTTCATCCTCAACATATGCAAGAGCCTGATAGAGGAGTAATAAGATGTAATTATAATATGTTACCTTTTTCTGTAGGTGAAAGAGCAAAACCAGGGCCTAGCAGAAGAAGTAAAGAGATATCTATGGTAGCTGGAAATGCTTTATCTTCTGTTGTAGATCTGTCTAGATTTCCAGGAACTGTTATAGATGTAGAAATTATGATATTGCAAGCAAACGCCTCAACAAGATGTGCTGGAATAAATGCTGCTGTAATGGCACTTGCTCATGCTGGAATTGTTATGAAAGAAATGATTTCTTCAGTTTCAATTGGAAAAATAGATGATAAAATTGTTGTTGATATTACAAAAGAAGAAGAAGATTATGAAGAAGGTGAAGGTGCCACAGACATTCCATTCACAATAACATCTAGAACAAATCAAATAACTCATCTTCAACTTGATGGAAGAATACCTGTCCATAGATTTCCTGAAGTAATTGAAGCTGCTAAAAAAGCTTGTGAAAAAATACTCGATTATCAAATTAGAGCATTAAAAGGAGAAAAAATAAACGAAAATAGTAAAGAATAAAATGCAGATACCTAATATAAATAAAAGAAAAATAATACAGTTATTAAAAGAAGGAAAAAGACTTTGTGGAAGAAAAAAATTTGAATATAGAGAAATCCAAATCGAAACAGGAATTTCTATTAATGCTGAAGGTTCTGCAAGAGTTAAAATCGGAAAAACTGAAGTAATAGTCGGAGTTAAAATGGATATTCAAGAGCCTTATCCTGACCATGAAGATGAAGGGACTTTAATTACATCTATGGAATTTTCAGCTATAGCTGAAGAAAGATATGAATCAGGACCTCCCCAAATTGATTCAATCGAAGTAGCAAGAGTTGTTGATAGAGGTATAAGAGAATCAGGATTCATTGACTGGAAAAAATTATGTATTAAAAAAGGAGAAAAAGTTTGGAGTATTTTAATAGATATTTATTGTATGAATGATGACGGAAATGTAATAGATGCTAGCTCTATTGGAGCAGTTGCAGCTTTAAAAGTAGCAAGATTTCCAGTTTATGATGAGAAAACCGAAAAAATAAAATTTGGTGAATTTACAGATGAACCTCTTCCTCTAACTAATAATATACCTTTAACAATGACTTTTTATAAAATAGGAGAATATATAATAATGGATCCTACAAGAGAGGAAGAAGATGCTGCTGATGCAAGATTAACTTTTGCAGTATCTTGTCCAAAAAAAGAGAAAATAATAAACGCCTTGCAAAAAGGTGGAATTACCTCAATTTCTATTGAAGAAATTAAAAGTATGATAGAACAAGTAGAAGAAACATATGATAAAATATTTCCTGATATTGAAAAAAAATTAAAATTGTATTGAAAAAATAAAGAAGTTTAATTCACATAAAACCGCATAATTTATAAACATATATTTTAACAATATAATATAAAAAATAAATTCAATTAATATGACGAATATAGAATCACTAGAAGACCTAGAAAAAAAATTCACGAAATATGAAATAGCTAGGATTATTGGAGCTAGAAGTTTGCAACTTTCTATGGATGCTCCTATACTTTTAAAAATGACAAAAGAAGAAGAGGAAGAACTTAATTATGATACTTTAAAAATTGCTGAAAAAGAGTTAATTGCAGGAGTTTTACCTATAACTGTAAGAAGACCTTTACCTAAAAAATCTTCAAAAGTAATTAAAAAACTATCAGAAGAAGAGATAAAAGAAAAACTTGAAGAAAAAGCTAAAAAAGAAGAAAAACTTGAAGAAAAAACTGAAATTGAATCTGAAAGTGAAGGTGTTATTGAAGAATCAGAAGATTTAGAAAAAAGAGAAAAGATTGATATTGAAGATGAATTAATGGAAATGGCAACTCCTGAAGATGAAATAGAAGAAGAGGAAGATATAAACGAATATGAGTAGATTTCTCTATGTTAATTTCTTTTATTTCATAGAATATAAAATTAAAATTTTATTTTTAAATTAATAATATTAAAAATTTTATAATATTAAACCCATAAGATAAAATTTCTTAAAATCAAGATACTAAAAAAAGTATATTTTCTATAAAGAGATTATCTTTACATTCTTAATTTTATCAAAAAAATATATAACAAGAGTATTTGTATTTATATCTCATTTATACCTATTATTATATAAATTTTATTTATGCTTGTAATTAATAAAAAGATTCTACCTCCGAAATGAATTTGAAATAATTATAGAAAAACTTTATGTAATCATTTTTCTTTTATTTAAATAATTATTCTAATTCTCCTGTAAAATCAGTTAATTTTGCATTAAAAGGAATTTTTTTATTTTTACAATATTCTCTTGCTAAAATAAACAAGACGCATCCTATTGATTTTTTTGCTTTATTATTGCAAGGTATAATCTTTGCAATACCTGTTGTAAAGTTATTTGTATCGCAAAGACTAAGAACTGGTTTTTTTAATTTTATTGTATCATTTAAAGCATTTTTATCCATCCAAGGGTCACATATTATAGTTAATTCAGCTTCAAAAAAATCATCTAATATTAAATTAGTAGTTATACCTGGAGGATATTTTTTCGTAAATACTTTTATTCCTGTAATTTCTCCAAACTTTTCTGCAGCAGACCATCCAGCTTCTCTCTTACAAATTAAATATATTTCTTTAGGTTCATAATTAGACATAAAATCTATTGCTTCTCTTAATTTCTCATCTATTAGAGCAGTGTTTATTACAGCAAGTCCATCTGCTCTTCTTTTATAAACAAATTTTCTCATATGAGGTGTTATAACTTTTGTTCCTAAATGCACTGCACATTTAATATAATCCTCTAAAGGAATTAAAGTTTCTTTTTTACCATCAACATTTTTCTTTTCTTCCAAAATGTCTTTTTCTGTAATTTGTTCAGAAATCTCTTGTATTTCTTCATCAGATAAATCCTCTTTAGACTTTTTTGATTCTTTAATCTCTGTTAGAATTTCATTATCATCACCAACAAGTTTTTCATTTAGTTCTTCAATTAAACTTTTTTCATTATCTATTAATATTTTTTCTTCTTCTAATTTTACCATTATCTAAATTTGTCTTTATATTTACTTAATTTACCTAATGAAAAAAAAGAATTTTTTTCATTTTTGCTATTAAAACTTCGTAAAAACTAATTTATAAAGGTTTCTCTACTTTAGCTATAAATAAAATTAATAAATCATCATATTTTCTCAAAATTTTATAGGTTAAGATATTTATTTGTATCTATTTTTAATTCCTTAATAATTTAATTTTTTTAAATAAAAAATTTGTTAGTTTAACAATTCTCAAATAGTTAATAAAAAAATTTAAACTTTTTGTAAAAAAAATTCTATTTTAATTAAAATCTAATTTATCCATTATTTTAATCAGTAAAAAAGATTTTTTAAGTATATAAAATTTTACAAACGAATTGTTTATTTTTAATTAAATTTTTTAAAAAAATATAAATTTTAAGAATAGAAAAATTTATAAATATACCGAATATAAATTGTTTATAAAATGTTAATTTTATTAACTAGGATGATTACCTTAAGAAATACCTTTGGGTAGGATGAAATAGAGTAGTCAAACTAGTCAATTTCTTTATTATCTAAATTGAACAGGAGGATTTTAACACAATTAATTGTGTCCATAAATTAAATTATGGTTTTAAATCCAGTTTATCCTGCTGGCGGATGCGGCTATCTGGTTTATACTTAGACATGCAAGTTTTTCCGAAAGGAAGGCGAACTGCTCAGTAACACGTAGCTAATCTACCCTTAGGTCAGGAATAACCTCGGGAAACTGAGGATAAATCCTGATAGGAAATATTTTCTGGAATGAAATATTTTTTAAACGAAAGGCCTAAGGATGAGGCTGCGGCTGATTAGCTAGTTGTTGGTGTAACGGACTAACAAGGCGATGATCAGTAAGGGCTCTTAGCGGAGAGGCCCTGAGAAGGAATCTGAGACACTATTCCTAGCTCTACGGGGTGCAGCAGTCGAGGAAATTTTTCAATGCCCGCAAGGGTGAAAGAGTAAGCCAGAGTGTTTTCTTTAAGAAAACTTTTTTCTGTTGTAAAAAGACAGAAGAATAAGGACTGGGCAAGACCGGTGCCAGCCGCCGCGGTAATCCCGGCGGTCCGAGTCGCATCCACAATTATTGGGTCTAAAACATCCGTAGCTTGTATTGTAAGTCTCTTGTGAAATTCCATATCTCAAGTATGGAGCGTGCAAGAGATACTACAAAACTAGAGACCGGAAGACGCAAAGAGTACGATCAAGGTAGCGGTAAAATGTGTTAATCTTGGTCGGACTAACCGTGGCGAAGGCGCTTTGCGAGTACGGATCTGACAGTGAGGGATGAAGGCTAGGGGCGCAAAAGGGATTAGATACCCCTGTAGTCCTAGCAGTAAACACTGCACACTAAACATTAGTACCTCTTCGAGAGGTATTAGTGCTGTAGGGAAGCCGAAGAGTGTGCTACCTGGGAAGTATAGTCGCAAGACCGAAACTTAAAGGAATTGGCGGGGAGGCACTACAACGGGTGACGCGTGCGGTTCAATTAGACTCTACACCGTGAATCTCACCAGGACCGACAGCAGAATGAAGGTCAGTCTGAAGGGCTTACCTGACACGCTGAGAGAAGTTGCATGGCCGACATAAGCCTGTGCCGTAGGGTGACTTGTTAAATCAAGTAACAGGCGAGACCCCTGTGTCTAATTTCTACGTCAAGAGCACATTAGACAGACTGCCTTGGTAACAAGGAGGAGGGTGGGGGCGATGTTAGGTGGGTACAGCTCGAAAGCCCTGGGCGACACGCGCGCGGCAATGCTAGATTCAATGAGATGCAACTCCGAAAGGAGAAGCTAATCTCCTAAAATCTAGCCTAGTTCAGATTGAGGTTTGTAACTCAACCTCATAACGATGGAATCCGTAGTAATCGTTCGTTATCAGCGAACGGTGAATACGTCACGGCCTCTTGCACACACTGCCCGTCAAACCAACCGAGTTATGCTTTGGCGAGGCTCTTCGGAGACGAACCTTAGTATGATAAGGTAGGTTAAGTCGTCACAAGGTATCTGTAGGGGAACCTGCAGAGGGATCACCTCCTAAAAACAAATAATTTTCAAATGAAAAGTTTAAATAAAGAAAAGACTAATTGACTACTCTACCTAGTTAATTTATTTATCTTAAAAATGAATTCCTTAATTTTAGGAAAGATTTAATAATTCAAAGATATACTTAAAAAGACTAAAAAACTACGCCAAAAATAATATAAAAAGGCGTCAAGTTTTTTAATAAAAACAGAAAAGAGGGCCTGTAGTCCAATGGTAGAACACGTCGTTTGCAACGATGAAATCCGGGTTCGATTCCCGGCAGGTCCATAAAATAAATAATAAGCTTCATATTCAATTTTTCAATTAAATTTAAACAAATAAAAGATTACACAAATGAAGTTCAGAATGAAAAACTTCTGAATGGAGTGGAGAACAATAATATATATTTAAAAATAAACTTAAAAAATATTATGTTCAATGATACAGGCAAGAATTACTTTTGTCTTAGCCAAGACTAACAAAAATCTTTGATTTTTGTTAAGATAAGATTACTCCTAATTATACTGTTAGACGGATAGCTTGGTTTAAGTTTTGATGAAGGACGTGGCAAGCTGCGATAAGCCAGAGGGATTCGCATGCAGAATTTGATCTCTGGATTTCCGAATGCGAGGTAACGCATTATATTCTGAGAAGAAAAGCTACGCTGGGAATTGAAACATCTTAGTACCGGCAGGAAAAGATAACAAATTAGTTATACCCTTAATAGCAGCGAGCGAAAAGGGTAAAGGGCAAACCGAATCTTTCTCTGAAAAGAGATTAGAAATGTGGTGAGATGTAGCCTAAGTCAACAAGTCAAAGTCGTCTGGAATGACGCGCCATAGACGGGTGATAGCCCCGTAGACTAACTGATATGGCAATTCTCAAAAGAGTAGTGTTTCCTAGATTGGAAGCATGAATACGGCAGAATTAACTGCCAACCCTAAATATTAACTTAAGTCCGATAGCGCACTAGTACCGCGAGGGAAAGCTGAAAAGCACTCGTAATAGAGAGTTAAAAGACTTGAAATCTAACAGTTACAGTTGGTTAGTGCTTCCTTATAAAAAGGGAGTTCTAACGTACGTCTTGAAAAACGGCCCAAGGAGTTTATCTAAGTGGCGAGGTTAACAATAGGAAGCCGAAGCGAAAGCAAGTATGAAAATGCGTTAGTCACTTGGATAAGATCTGAAGCCAGATGATCTAATCGTGAGCAAGGTGAAGTTTCTCGAAAGGGAAATGGAGGCCTGAACTAGTGTTGTGGGCATGCACTTAGATGACTTGCGATTAGGGGTGAAAAGCCTATCGAATCTGGCAATGGCTGATTCCTGTTGAAATATGCCTACGTATAGTCTCGTAATTGACTTTCTTACGGTGTAAAGTACGGATAGATCGTGCAGAGCGTTTTTGCTACGGCGAACTTTCCAACTCGGAAGCTGTAAGACGTTAAATACGGGAAACAGCGGCGGCGCGTAAGGTGACGTCGCGAGACCAGAACAACGGAGACTATAGTTAAGGTCCCAAAATTCATGTTAAGTGTATCAAAAGGAGTCTTAAACCTGAGACACTAGGGAGGTAGACATAGAAGCCGTCATCCTTTAAAGAAAGCGTAACAGCTCACCTATCGAGGTTTGAGGCCCTGAAAATGGACGGGGCTAAAACATGATACCGATACTATAGGCATGCTAAATTTAGCATTGCGGTAAACAGGCGTCTTTTCTGCGCAGAAGCTTTTTCGAGAGAAAAAGTGGAGCGGAAAGGAATGAGAATCTTGGGAGGAGTAAGAACAAATTCTGCTGAGAATCGCAGAATATCGTAAGGGCAAGGTTTCCTTGGCAATAACAATTAACCAAGGGTTAGTCGGAACCTAAGCCACATCTTAACTGCGTGTGGTAATGGAATTTTGGTTAATATTCCAAAACTATTTGAGATCGTTTAGTGCACAGGACAGAGCTTTAGGATAGGTATAATTCCGAAAGGAAGTCTGCGTAAAGAAAATCAGGGAGCGTAATGCTTAGATCTGATAGAATTTACGTAGTGAAAAATACTGATTCCAAGAGCCAGTGAAAAGCCAGTGCATAGAAATCAAATATCCGTACCTAGATTTGACACTGATGCCCTAGCTGAGAAGGCTAAGATATGAAAGACTAATCCGGTTAAGGGAATTCGGCATATTGGCCCTTTAGCTTAGGTAGAAGGGGTGTCTATCTTTGTTTTTTTAGAAATAGAAAAGCATTGATAGATTTCAATAACAAAGATGGTCCGACTGTTTATCAAAAACGTAGCCGATTGCCAATCTGAAAAGACTTGTATAATCGGTGAGACCTGCCCAGTGGTGGTGCTTAAAACCGTGTTTCAACGCGGCCAAGACCCATCAAACGGCGGGCCTAATTCCTGAGGCTCTTAAGGTAGCGTAATACCTTGTCGTCTGAATGGCGACTTGCATGAATGGTTCAACGAGATCGTCACTGTCCCTAACCGGAGTCTTCTGAAATTATTGTCCGGTGAAAAGACCGGAGACACCTAACGGGAAGCTAAGACCTTGTGGACCTTTACTGCAACTTGTTGTTGTGAGTTTATGATTAATGCATAGAATAGGTAGGAGAATACGCGTAGTTTCGGCGAGGCGGCTCGCAATATGTAATACTACTCATTTTTCGTAGACTCACTTACTCCATAAGAGGACACCAACAGGCGGGCAGTTTGCCTGGGGCGGGACCCCTCTGAAAAGATATCGGAGGGGCCTAAAGACAAGCTCATCTAGGTCGGAAATCTAGAGTTGAGTGCAAGGGCAAAAGCTTGTCTAACTGTATTTCAAAAAGCACGAAATGCAGAATTGAAAGATGGGCCTAGCGAACCATTGATGATTTTTAATGGATCACAATTGTGACAGAAAAGGTACCCCAAGGATAACTGGGTTGTCTCGCCCGATAGTTCATATTGACGGCGAGGCTTGCTACACCGCTGTCGGCTCTCCCTATCCTGGTCGTGCATAAGCGGCCAAGGGTGCTGGAGTTCACATATTAAAAGGGATCGTTAGCTGGGTTAAGATCGTCGTGAGACAGATTGTATGATATCTATTAGGTGTGTTGTTGTCTGAGTGGAAGGATCCTGTAGTACGAGAGGAACCAGGATTCGGTGCCTCTGGTGTAACAGTTGTTATGAGCAGGCTGTGCAGCTACGCACCATGTGGATAAGCGCTGAAAGCATCTAAGCACGAAGCCATCCGCAAAACGAGACAACTAAGGCCGTCGCAAAAGACGACGTTGATAGAGTTGATGTGTAAGTATGAAGCGAAAGCGACATATTCAGCATGCAACTACTAAAAGCCTCAAATAACAATCTTATCTAATAATAATTTAAGAGTCTGCAAGACAAAAAGAAAATTCTTGCCTGTATAACTTTTATTAATTTTTTAAAATTTAGCTATATTAAAAGGTTTAAAAAGGTTAAAATAACATATTATAAAGAAATATTTTTGTTAAAATTAGGGTATCTAAATTGCAAATTATTTTTATCCTTTACTAGTGCAAGAGAATCAATGATCATAAAATTAAAATTTAATTAAAAATAGAATTTTATAAAAATTGTCACAAAATTTGTTTTTAAATTTTATATTACTTACACCTTTTTATTAAATAATTTCTCTTTAAAATATTAAAATAACAAAGATAAGAAAAAAATATATTTATTAATATAAAAACATCATTAAATTAATATTTTATATTTTCAGTCAACTAAAGTGTGGGTGGACGCGGCGCATCCTTAGCAGTTTAAACAAGAACTATAATGTATTTCTTCATATATTCATTTCACTAAGTCACTAAGTCAACTCTAACTTTATTATAACAAGATACTTAGAAATGAATATTTTAGCAAGAATAATTAATCATAATGCAATTCATCTTCTTATACTTGGAAGGATCAGATTTCTTGATAAAAAATTAAAATATTTAAAAAAATAAATTTTAAAAAAATAAATACAAAAATTTATATTTCTTTAAATATAGAAAGATATATGAAAAAAGAGTGTAATTTTTTAAAAATAAATAAAAAATCTCAAATAACTATATTTATTATAATATCTATTTTTATAATTGTAATTGCTTTAGTTCTATTTTTTATAAAATTTAATAATGAAAAAAAAGGAAATATTCCAAATGCTATTATGCCTATTCAAACTTTTGCAGAAGAATGTATCAAAGAAACTGGAGAACAAGCATTATTTAATATAGGTTGGAGTGGAGGATATATTTCACCTCCTATAAACTCTTCTACAATAAATGGAATTCCATATTATTATGATAAAGGCTTATATTTAATACCTTCAAAAGAAAGAATAGAAAATGAAATAAGCAGCTATATCAATGACATGTTAGTATACTGTTATTATAATCTTCAAAATTTGTCTAATTATCAAATAAAGCAAGGTTATATAGAAACTTTTACAACTATTGAAAATGATAATGTTATTATTAAAGTTAATTCTCCTCTTGTAATAACATTTAAATCAAAAATTTATAAATTAAAAAATTTCAATACTAAAATTCCTGTAAGACTTGGAAAGATATATGAATTTGCTAAAAATATTACATTAGAAAATAGTATTAATGAAGAAAAAGTATGTTTAAGTTGTATTAATGAAAAAGCAAATGATATGAATTTTTATGTAGAAATAACTAATTACGATGATGAAACAATAATATTTACCTTAATTGATAAAAATGCAAATATAGATGGCAAAGAATTTAGATTTAACTTTGCTAATAAATTTAAAAATTAAAAGTTATTTAAAATGAAAAAATACGAAAAAAAGTTAATAATTATATTGTTTTCTTTATTGATAATTCTACTTTTATTAAGCTT
>JAVYLW010000007.1:0-55046 GCA_038740375.1 Candidatus Pacearchaeota archaeon
AAGCTTAATAAAAGTAGAATTATCAATAAAGAAAACAATATAATTATTAACTTTTTTTCGTATTTTTTCATTTTAAATAACTTTTAATTTTTAAATTTATTAGCAAAGTTAAATCTAAATTCTTTGCTGTTTAGAATCTAATTTATCTCTTTTTTCCATTAATTTATATATCAAAATATAATTAATAAATCTTTTTTAAAATATTTAGACCTTCTTTTTAGAGTTCGATTGAACCCTCTGCTTTTATTTCAGTAGAATATTCAAAAGGTCTTAAAGTTAACGAACAGACATTTGGGTTAGGTTGATTATTATATCTATCCTTACATCTAATAAAATAGTATTTGTCAGATTTCCATTCAGTATTATGTTTTAAATAATCTAAACTTGTCATTTTTATTCCATTATCAATTTCAAAATTACAGTTTATATGTGAATAACTGCATTCAGCATTTTCATTTGTTATAACGATTAATTCTCCGCTTTCTTTGTAAATTCTTATGATATGTGGAGGAATTAAATCAGTTTCAACTCTAAAGCGTGTAACGTTATAAGCAGCATTTCCTCCTTTGTCGACACATTTAAAATAATAAGTATAATCTTTTGTTAACAAATCCTGTCTTTGAGTATGATAATTTACATATTTATTAATAGTTGAAGTATTTGAAAATTCAATATAATCCTTTTCATTTTCAGTAGTTGAGTAATAACATATAGCTTCTCCATTTGAATATCCGTTATCCGTTCTAACAAATAATGTTACAGGTATACTCTCTGTTGCACCATATATAGTTCCATTAGGTCCAAATTCAATTATGTTTAATGGTTGAGTTCCAATTACTACATAGCTGTAACTTTCTTTATTAACATTTCTTTCTGAATCTTCATAACCAGGTTTATCTTTGCATCTGAAAAAATAAAGATTTTCTTTTCTAGATTCTATTCCAGTTAAAGTTGTTCTGCAAGTATAAGTATTTTCATTATTCATTTCCCATAATTCTTGACTACATGACATATTTCCTTCCATAAGATTAAAGTCTCTATTTTCTCTTGACCATCTACATTCAGCAGGTTCATTGACATAAACTTCTAAGTCTAATTTAGATATATTGAACTGAACAGGCATTTTAGAAGGTATACTAACATTTACTATTAACGGAGGTGTTTCATCAGGACCTTTTTCAACACAAAATCTTACTGCAAAAGGATTTTGATTGAAATTTCCATTAGCATCAATGCATCTGATGTATAATGTGTATGTTCCATCATTTTTAATTGTAGGATCTAATTTATTTATTGCATCAGGCCCAGGCAATGCAAGTTTTTCAGTATGATTATATGAAAAAATTGGAGTTCCACCAACATAGAAATTCATTTGTTCATAAGCTAATTTAGAATCTGTTGTTAGATTATAATCAATCTTACATTGTGCAGGTTCATTAGTAATAAAAGTAAATTCTAATGGAGTAAATGCTTTTATGCACTGACCTTTTCCAGGAGGATAAATTATTTTAACACCTGTTGCAGGAGGTCTGATTGTATTGTCAGGAAAGAATTTATGTCCTGCTGATACATTTTTCATTTCTATAATTGGAGAATTAGTATCATAAGGATTTTTCCATACACATTTTTGGTCTTTAGTTCCTTTATTTATTAATTCGCAAGCCTGTCCTAAGCTTTTACATGTGTATTCACTACATTCTGCATATTTGTTACATTTTTCACAATCTTCTCCACCAAGAGGAGATTGCCAAGGTAAACAATTAAATTCAACATATTCTTTTTGTTCTTTTTTATAAGTTAATAAAAATATAATTAAAAAAACACCTATGCCTGCAAGACCAGATGTAAGTTTACTAAGTCCAAACTCGTTTAATATTTGATAAGTAAAAACTCCTGAAACAGCAGATATAGTTCCCCACATTATTCCTTGTTTTCCTCCTGCAAGTCCTCCAATTGTAGCTCCAATACCTGCACCAGCTCCAAGTTGCCATAAATATTTTTCAAAAAAATTACTAAAATAGTTTTGAAGAACATTTCCAGTAGTTCCAATTATTCCTCCACCACCAGGCGGAATTCCTCCACCACCAATTGGATAATTAGGTATTTCATTATTTACTCCAGGTCCAGTTCCTCCAACTCTTCCGCCTTGAGAACCAGGACCTGCAAAAGGATTTGTTCCTCCTTGACCAATAAGCTCTTCATAAGTTTGTCCAGGTTCTGCTCCAGGATTAGGTGGATTTTCTATATTTCCGTTTCCAATATTTCCTATAGAAGGTCCAGTATTAATTGAACCTCCAGGAGCGTTTCCAGGTTGAGTAGCCTCTCCAGGAGTTATAGTTCCTCCTCCGATATTACATGAACCTCCTGCACAACCACCTGATATTAAATTAAGATTATTAATACCTGCGCTAGCTTGATTTGGATTTGGTGTAGTTGAACAAGATCCTCCATAACATTGAGCATTTACACTACCTATTAAATATCCAAATGAAAATATAGCAATGATTAAATTTGCAATTAAGAAAAAAGTTTTATATTTTATTTTAATCTCTTTTTTTTTAGATTTTTTAATTACCATCTTTATTATAATTTTTTATTTTATTTGCTTTTTGCTCTTATAGAATCTAAAAGTCCATTAATGACCTTTTTTTCACCTTCTATTTTCCATTCTACTCCTTTACTTGTGAATCTTCTAACTAAATTAATATATGCTCCGCAATCGCCAAGTGAAGTGCAAATATTATTCATTTTCCTAGCCCATGCGTCAGTTGTAGGTTCACAGTTACCTACACATTTTTTACTTCCAAAAATATTTTTTTCATATGTAATCTCTTCTTTAACACTTCCAATAGAACAAATACTTTGTGCTTCTCCACTTTCCCAGTGTTTTAATCCAGCTGGAAAATTAGGCAGACATATTCCTTTATCTCCAATAATTTTTATTCCACCACCACTTGTAGTTATTTGTTCTGTTATTGTTTTAACATCACTACTTCCTCTTGAACCTATGTAAGTAGCACCTAACAACCAAAAACAATCTCTTTTATCTGTATTTAAACAATCATCCTTTTCTTTTTGATCAATACAATCTTTCCATCTATTAGGCCTGCATGCAGCTTCAATAAATTTTCCATCAATTGTTTTAATCTCATTTTCAATACATATTTCAGTTCTAAAATCTCCGCAAGGTTCTATTATTTCTTCTCCGTTTATACATATATGTCTAAAATGTCTACTTCCAACAACATCTCTTCCTTGTCCAACAACTTCTTGATCAACACACCAAGATTCTCCATTTTTATAATTTTTTCCATTTTTTGTAGAATAACAATTCAAATCTTTACATATATTTTCTCCGTAATTTGCAACTCCTTTTGAACAAATACTTCCTTTAAAATATTCGCAATTTCCACATGACTTTGAACCTGCATTTCCATTTGGGCTGTTAAATCCACAACTTTGTGCTTTAGGAACAATTTTTTGCCAATATGAAGGACTTTTATCATATGTTTTGGAAGAATCATATATATTTGCAGGATTTCCACAAGTATCCATAAAATATACTTCATCTTTACCCTCAATACAAGTTGTTTTTGTTGAAGGGCCACAATTTGTTGCAAGTTCATCAGCAGAACATAAATAATCCTTATAAAAAACAGGTTGAGAAGTCATATTTTCACTTTTTGTTCTATTTTTTCCAAGACATTCATTTCTTGTTTGAAATTTGCAAGTTCTTACATTTTCAACTTCATAAACACAAGCTCCTTTATCTTGTAAATGCGCAAGTAAAATACAATTCATTTCATCTTTAACATTTCTTTTAAAATCAGTCTCAAGTCCGTAAAAAGAAGATAGTTTTTTGCATCTTGTTAATGTAACATAACTTGCCTGATCTCCTAATATACAACATCCTAAAGCACATTGCTGAACATTGCAATTAGGATCATCAACCCATGTTCCTGAAGATTCTTCACAAACCTTTTGAGGTGTTTTTTCCATACATAATCCTTCATCAGTATCAATGCAACAACCTGGTTTGCAAAAACTTGTTGAATCACAACTAGTCGGAGTATATCTAAATGGAGATCTTGTTCGAGGGTCATTTGATAAATCACAATTTTCTAATAAAGTATTTTGACACCAAGCGCCGTTTTTTGTTTTTTCACAACAAACATTATAAGCAGGCCATGTTTGTTCTTGAGGAATAACAAATCCAATTAAAAAAATTACAAATATCATTGAAAATAAGAATATTTTATTTTTTTTATTTATTATTTTCATTTTCCAGTAACTCCTGAAGGTATAGCAAAACTTCTTGATGCAAAGACAAATTTATCCTGAGTATTTTTGTCAGTTAATATATATATGTTAGTTCCTTCATCTTGTTTTTTCTTTTCAACTCTCAAATTAGGATAAAAAATCATATAACTCATTATTTCAGACTCACCATATCTTGCTTCCAAATTTAAAATTGAATTTGCTATCATTATTAAATCATATAATTCTGAAGATTTTAAAATTTTAATAGTTTTGTAACTTTCAGTTTTTTTCTTTGAAATTTTTAAATCACTATCTATTGTAACTTTAATATTATTTGGAATAATACTAACATTTATAACAGGATTCTTATAAATAAAATTATAACCCTTTTTTTCCAGTTCATCTTTTTGAAATCTAAAACAATCTACTATTTTAGGTTCAATTTCTTTTTTTATTTCCTTTTCTATACTTTGTTTTAATAAAGGTTTTTGCATGATACAATTTTTATAATATTCTGTATTATAACAAAGATATTCTATTTTTGTTCCATTATATAAATAATAATTTTGAGGATTAATACTTCCTCCTTGTGAAGATATTAGATTAACAGAATCATCTAAGACTTGTAAAGAACATTCTCTAATTAAATCAATAGGAGCTTTTTGAGTTAAAATTACTCTAAAATTTTCTCTTTGCATTAGGATTAACAATAATACAACTACTATTGCAAGGGCAAGAATTATAAATATAGTAATTTGTGAGTGTTTAGATTTTGAAAATATGTTAAAACAGTCTAAATAAAAACCTATTTTAAATTTTTTTTCCCTCTTTTTTCCTATCATTTTTTAATTATATTATTTATAATACTTTAAGATATAGATATTTATAAATTTATTTAGTATATTATACTATCTATTATTTGTATGTAATAATCTTAAAAATATTTCCTTTATTTCCAAAATTATCAATACACTGGATATTATAATTATTTATTTTCCATTCAGATACATGTTCAATACTGTTACCAGACATAATGCTCGAATTTTCAAATAAGAATTTTTTATTGAAACTATATCTACATTCAGCATTTTCGTTTGTTATAATTTTTAATCCTTCTTTGTTAAATATTCTAGATATTTTTGGTCCAGAATCATCTAATATCAATGAAAAAAATGTTGAATTTTCAGCAATATTTCCAGCTATGTCCTCACATTTGAAATTTAAGTTGTAATCTCCACTAATTGCATATTTCCATTGATAAGAATGAAAGCTAGAATTAGTTTGAGTAAATAAATCAGGTCCAAAACCATTTCCTTCCCACATACAAATAGATTTTCCATCTTCAGCACCTCCAGATGTTTCAAGTCTCAAATTTAAATCAAAAGGTAATGTTCCTGTATAAATTTCTTCTCCAGGAGATGGATAAATATTCTTAATTAAAAGTTCACTTTTTGAATTAGATAATTCATAAATGTAACTTGCAGTCATATTATTTTTATTGTCAGATAAATCTTGACATCTTATATAAAATTTAGTGTTATTTTTTAGTTGATTGAAATTAGCAAAACATGAAAATCCATATATAGTATAGTTTCCTAAATAATTATTACAAATAAGAAAATTTTCCATTTCATTGTAGGACTTATCTTCTTTTGACCATTTACAATTTGCAGGTTCATTAACAAATACATTTACATTTATTTCATTTATTCCATACTTTATTTTTGCTCCATTTTCAGGTATAGTTTTTGTTATATATGGCGGAGTTAAATCAGGTGCAGGATCTACACATAATTTTATCTCAAAAGCATTAGGATTTTCAATACCATCTAAATTTTTACATTTTATATAAAATTTTATCTCTTTTAATTTTTGTATTTGTTCTGGAGTTGCATTAAATTGATATTTTAATATATCAGGGCTTGGAAGAACAATGGATCTTCTATGATAAGGTAGATATGAATTTTGATGTATTTCATTAAAAAAATCAGCCATTTCATCATAGGTTTTTGATGCTGTCATATCTAATTTACATTGTGTATATTGTAAGCTACCATCATTATTCAAGGTTTGGATTCCTAATTTTACATTTGTAAATGCAGGAATACATCCTTTATTACTACTATTTACAATTTCAAATCCGTTATCATTCACATTATAATATTCAAATCCTGGAGTGATTAAATCCTTCCACGGCTTTATTATAGGAAGACTTAAAATAGTTTTTTTAGAAATACATAATTCATTTCCTGTTCCCTTATTTATTAATTCACAGTTCTGTCCAAGACTTGAACATCTATATTCAGTACAAAATAAATCATTATTACAGATATCACAGTTTCCTTTTATAGGAGGTTGCCATGGAAGACATTTGAAATTTACATGAATATACTCTATTTTTGAAAAGAAAAGAAAAAATAATAAAAGTCCGAGAAATGACGCTCCAAATAAAGCACTCCATACAGTTCCGTAAAGTGAATAACCAATGCCAGCTCCTATAACAGCAGAGATTCCTCCTGCTATAACAGAACTAGCAGGAAGGCCTAGTATTTTTCTTAGTTCATAATTAGAAGATATTCCTGCTTTTATTGAAGAAATTGCATTACTAAATTTTGATATATCTACTGAACTTGGAATTGTATTATCTATATTAGCTAATGTATCATTCCTATTATTAGTAAGAATTTTTATTAATAAAGGAGAACCCATAGCACCTTTTATAGCTTGCAATTCTCTTTCTAAAATCGATTCTCCATTATAAATTTGATTATAATCTTCATTTTCAATATCATTAAGATTACCTAATGCTCCTAAAAAATTTAAATTACCTGGTAAGGCTGGTTTTTTTCCAGAATTCTTTTTTAAATTTAAAATATCATTATTTGATAATCTTGGAGGAATATCTCCATCTGATGTAATTATATATCCGTCTTGAGTTACATCATTATTGAAATTAACATATCCTCCACAATCTCCAAGACTTACGCAAAAATCATTCATTTTTTGAGTAAATTCTTTTTCTAAACAATTTTCATTTACTACAATTCTACATCCAAATAAAGTGCAAACCTTTATAACAGTACATTCCTGACTTCCAAGACCACAAATTTCTTCAGCGGGATTTTTATAATTTTCATCAGTCAAATATTTTTCATCAATTTTTAATTTAAATCCAGGAGGATATTTTGGTAAGCAAATTTTAAATTTGAATTGGTCATCAATGTCAATTTCTTTTATATAACAATCTGGATTTTCATTACATAACTTACTCATTTCTTCATTCTTTTTACTATTATATGAAAAGCAACTTCTCCAATTATTTATTCTGCATGCAGATTGCGATATCACAGTATTTTTATAAGGAATATCTTCTTGAACACATATTTCATTTCTATAATCTGCACAAGGTTCAATTTTTTCTTCTCCCATATAACAATAATGTCTTACATGCCTTGAGCCTACCATATCTTTTCCATTTCCTATAACTTCATCGTATTCACACCAAGATTCTCCATTTTTTCTTTTTCCAGATTTTGTATTACAACTTATATCTTTGCAAGTATAAGCATTATTTACTTTTCCACAATAAGTGCTTTCAAAAATATTGCAATCTTGTTTTATGTCCTCAGGATTATTACATGAGTCAAAATAATAAACATCTTCTTTTCCAACCTGGCATCCAAAATAACTCTTAGGAGTACAGCTTGTATTTAAAGATTTATCAGAACAAAATTTTCCTTCATAAAAATTTTCATTTTTAAGATCACCTTTTATTTTTAGTTTTTTATTACATTCTTCCAAAGTCGTATACAAACATTTTCTAGTTGTTGAATCTAATATGCAAGCACCTAATTTATTTTTTTCAGAAAAAAATAAACACTTTATTTCAGATTTAATTTCTCTATTAAAATCAGCCGTAATACCTTTAAAATCAGCTTTATGTTGACAATTTTTTTCAGTTGTCCATTCAGTAGAATCTCCTAAAATACAGCATCCTTTTTTACACTCATTTATATTACAGTCAGGAGAATTTTTGAATTCTTCTTTTGGACAAATAGCCTTAGGTGTGTTTATATTACAAATTCCCGTTGAAGAACTTATACAACATCCAAGCGAACAAAAATCTGTATCTTTGCATTCTGTTGGAGCTTTTTTAAAATTAGAATCACACTCGTTTTCATCTTTTACATTTTGACAAACTGCTCCTGATTTTAATTTTTCACAACAAATATTCATAGGAGGTGCAGCATTTACCATATTATCAGATAATAAATAAGAAAATGAAACTACTGAAGTTATTAATAAAACTATTTCTAAATAGCTTAGTTTTCTTCTGTAATTTATAATATTTTTTTTACTAATCTTTTTCATATTCCTGCAGGAAGTACACAACTTTTTATTGCAAAATTAAAATCTCTATTTGTTTTTCTATCAATAATCTTGTATATTGTATCTGAATCTCCTGTTTTTATTTTTGATATGTCAAATTCAGGATAAATAATCATAAACCCTAAAGTATCAAAATTACAATATTTCGATTCTTGATTTGCAATTTCCATAGAAATTTCTGAAAATTCATACATAGGATACTGTTGAATAATCTTAAAATTATTAAATTCTCTGTATTCTTTATCCCTCCTCATTTTAAATTTTCTATTAATTTCTAAATTAACTTCTCTTGGTTTTAGTTTTGTTAAAATTTGCATTTCACCCATTTCAATATCATATCTTTTTTCTAAAATTAATTTTAGAGAATCAAAACATTTGAAAACATTAGGTTTTATATCATCTGTTATTTCTTTTTCAATATATTCTATAAACTTTGGTTTTTGATTTATACAACTTTTATAATAATCTTTTGTGTAACATAAATAGCTTAAATTTGTATTATTATACATTACACTATTTTTAGTATTAACATCTCCTCCATGTTTGCTTATAGAAAGCAAGGTTTTTTCTAAATAATCTTTAACACAAGACTCTATAAAAACTTGAGGAAATTTTTCATCATAAGGTTCAACTTTAGGTTGTTTTATTGAAATAAAAATAATCAAAATTAAAATGACTATTATTAAAGCAAGAATTATAAAGATAGTAATTTGTCCTCTTTTATTAATTGATATTTCCATTTTTTCATTTTAGTAATAAATCATTTTTTTAGTTATAGTTAACTATTCATTATTCATAGTTTTAGTCTAGTTCTACATATAAATAGTAGGCAGTTGCTCCTGACCAAGTTGAATTTCCATTTTCAGGAACAATCATTTGAAAATCAAATTTTTGTCCGTTATATCCAGTTACATCGTTTTCTAATAACGAAGCGTAAATAATATTTACACCGTCATATAATGCAACTTCAGTAAAATTAGAATTCTGAGAAACATTATTAACATAAGTTCTTAATACAGGGCAAGTATTATTATTAATAAGTCTTCCTGCAGATATAAAAGAACCATGAATAGCTCCTTCAGTTATATTAAAAGTAGCAGTTAAATTGTCATTAGGATTTGTATGTTCCATTTTTATATTTTCTTCAGTTAAAGTGGTTACATTAGAACAATTTATAGACGTCCAAACAGGAGAACTTGAGTTTCTTGTAGCATAAACTCTACCAGTGGAAGTTATTAAACTCCAATCATATATCTGAGAACCTGTGCTATCTTGAAGTGTGAATCTTCCAATAACATGACCAACAAATGCTTTCCATCTAGTGTTTTGCGTAGTAGCAGTTATGTTAACATTTGCAATGTAACCTCCAGAAATATTAATCATTTTAGAAGAAACAGCAGGTTTTGTTGTATTACTGCTTATATTTACAACATCTGGAGGAGAAGGTGTTGCAGCATTAATAAAATCTTGATTTAATATAAAAAATATAAAAATATAAATTAAAGTAATTATTAATAACATTCTTTTTATTCTACTCTCACTAAAATTTGTTACTTCTTTCATTTTTTAACGAGGAACCCAAAGATTAACTCCTTCTTTTTTAATTCTTATTATTTCTCCATCTAGTGCAAGTTCCATTAAATAAGCTTGAGCAGTATTCCAGCTAATTCCTAATAATTTTGCAATTTCAGAGCTTGTTATGACCCTTTTTTCTTTTGCATACTTTAAAATTTTGTTTCTTGTTGATTCATCCATATGAATATATATTTGTTTTTTCCTCTTTTTTTACATTTGTAAAATAATATTTTTATTAATTAAAATAAACATTTTATTTTACCTAAATTCATTAATATGAATATTCATACATTTATAAATATTTCGATTATTTTTTAAAAATCTTAAAATTTAACGAGTAATTAAATAGAGTATTTATTTTGTGATAATATTAATATTTTTTATAGAAAGTAAAAAAACTCTGTTCTTCCTATGTTTAGAGTGTGTTCTTGAAAAATATAAAAATATACTTACTTTTATACTAACAATATCTATAAAAAAAGGTTAGAAACGATTATATTTTAATTTTTAGCACTATAAAAACAGCTTTTGGCTTTATTCACTTTCAACTCTAGGAGCTAAAATAAAAGAAAGATGAATAAAAGGAGTAATAAAATCAAGTTTCAAAGGATAATCTGTTGAAAAACATATAGTGACTTTATCAGTTATTTTTGTAGCTTTTACAATTTTTTGTAAATATTCCAAAGAATATTTAGATCGAGCACTTTGCGCTATTATAGAAACTTCATCGCTAGAATATTCTGACTTAAATGAATTTAAAGCTCCTTTAGCTTGTATAATAAATTTGTTAGGTTCAGATATAAAAGAACAACTATCTGCAACAACAGAAGAATCTTCAATTGCTTCTAAAAAATCTGTAGATGACATTTCTATTTTTGAAACAAACTCAAGATTTGGAATTTTTTTCTCTTCACCTTCTACATCTATGAGTGCTAGATTAAATTCTCTTTTTATTTTATCTTTTATTTGTATATTTAATTCATTTTCATATCTTGAAATTACAAGAATGCTTCCTGATTTTATCCTTCTTAAAACTGCTTTTAAACTTTCTAAACTAACTCCTATTACTTCTTCAGATTCAACTTCAAATTCAGAAAATGCTTGAGAAGGTAGTTTAAAAATTATCATAGCAACGTTAGCAGGATCAATTGCTATTATAGAAAGTCCTTCTTTATTTATTCTTAACCTTACTTCTAAAACAAGTTCAGAAATAATAGATATAATCTCTGAAAATAATTTAGGATGATCTAATCTTAATAACATTTTGTCTCTTTTTTCTCCAAAACTTAAAAACTTTCATTTGTTTTTAAATATTTATATATTCAAAAATAAGTTATTTTTTAAATTCTTTTGACTAAATAAAGATGCTAAAAAAAGATTTAAAAAATGGTGGATAATACTGATTTTAATTTTGAAAAAAAGAGTAAGGAAATGAGTCCTAAAGAGCAAAGAATAAAAGATATAACTTTGATGTATTACTCAAGAACTGATGTAAGAAAAGCTATATTTGAATTCTCAAAGAATCGTGAATGTGTACCGAGATATTTTGAAGGATTTGGAAAACGTCCAGATTCTTTTCAATATGATAAAGATATCCTAGATTTTGTAAAAAAAGGAGCTACATCTTTTCATTGTTCTGAAGAATTATGGAAAGATCCTCTTGAAATTTCAACAGATCTTTCAAAATCTGAACTCGATGATTTAAGGTTGGGGTGGGATTTATTGTTAGATATAGATTCTCTATATTTAGAATATTCTAAAATTTATGCTGAATTAGTTGTTGAAGCTTTAAAATTTCATGGAATTAAAAATATAGGAGTGAAATTTTCAGGTAGCAAGGGATTTCATATAATAGTTCCTTGGAAAGCATTTCCTAAAGAAGTCTATGGTCAAAGCACAAAAAATATGTTTCCAGATTGGCCAAGGTTTATATGCGAATATCTATCAGAGGTTATTAAAGATAGGTTAGAAGAAAGAATTCTTAAATATGAGAGTTTAAAAGAAATTTCTGAAAGAACAGGAAAAAAAATAGAAGAGTTAATTTTTCGTAAATGCATTTCATGTAATAGAGCAGCTACAAAAAAAAATCTAATAACATGGTTTTGTGATTATTGCAAAAAAGAGATTATAAATATAGAAGGCACCTTTAATAATAGAAAAAAATCTAAATGTCCTGATTGTAGAAAAGATTTAATAGAAAAAAAAAGAGAAGAAATTTATACATGTGATTTTTGTAAAACAAATTCAAAAAAAAATCCAGAAATGTTTGCTAGTATAGATCATTTTGCAACAGAAAAATTAATTGACGCTGATTTAGTTTTAGTTTCACCTAGACATTTATTTAGAATGCCTTATAGTTTGCATGAAAAAACAGCTCTTGTTTCAGTAGTTATTGATGAAAATAAAATAAGAGATTTTGAAATAAGTAATGCAAGACATTTAAAGATTGAGATTAAAAATTATTATCCAGATGTGATTGAAGGAGAAGCAAAAGAGTTATTACTTCAAGCATTAGATTGGAATGAACAGAAAGAAAAAAAGAAAAAAATAATTGAAAATCAGAAATCAAATTTAAAAATAGATGAAAAAATACAGGTAAAAAGTGAAATCAGAGAAAATTTTAAAAAAACTATTATCTCTAATCCTAGTGATTTTATATTTCCACCATGTATAAAAATTATTTTAAGAGGTTTTAATCATGATGGAAAAAAAAGAGCTTTATTTATATTAATAAATTTTTTTAAAACATTAGGAGTTTCAGAAAATGAATTAGAAAAAAGAATTGAGTCTTGGAATGAAAAAAACGAACCAAAACTAAAAAAAGGTTATATACAATCACAATTAGCATGGTTTAATAGAAATTCTGCAAAGATGCCTCCTAATTGCATAAATCCAATATATAATGATATTGGGGTGTGTAAACCAGATGATTTATGTAAGATGATAAAAAATCCTGTTAATTATGCATTCAAAAAATACTTCAAAAAAATGAGATAAATGAGAATAAACGTTATTGAGAATAATCTTTAAATACTATTCGTTCTTTAACTTTATATGAAACTTTATATAAAAAAAGAGAAATCATTTATGTTATTATCAATTTTATTTATATTTCTTATAACTACTAATATCTATGCTGCAAACGATACAACTGAATCAGAAAAGTCTTATGATTGTTTAAAAAAACAACTTGGTAATAATTGTGGAAATACTCAAAATACAATTCAAAATGCATTTAATTTGATTGCAATGGCTTATGATTCTGGAGTTCAGAACAATTGTAAGTCTGCTTTAAATAACAAGAAAAAAACAAATTGTTGGGGAGACACAGCAAATTCTGCCTCTTGTTCAATCAAAGCAACAGCAATATCGACTTTAGCTTTAAAATATATTAATTCTAATGTTGATGAATCTATAAATTGGCTTAAATCAAAAAGAAAATTAACAAACGATTTAGTATGGTATTTAGAGATCGATTCAAATAATGCAACTCAATGTAATATAAACGGTCAATCATTTATAATAAAAGATGATAAGAAAATTTCGGGTAATGATCCTTCTGGATTAAAAAAAGCATATGGTAATTATTGGTTTGAAATTGTTGATTTAAGAAAAAATTATACTATAACCTGCAATTCCAGTTTTATTACTTCTCTTATATTTAAAAAACCAAATAGTCCTGTTTATTTTGTATCAAGTATGACACGTTCAGCATCTGCAGGAGATTCTATAACAGAATATGTTAATAGTTATTGTTTTACAACAACAGATAATTGTGATTATGAAGGAACTTTGTGGGCCACTTTAGTTTTTTCAAGAGCTTCTGAAGATATATCTCCTTATATGCCTTATATAGTTGCATTATCAGAAGATAGTTCTAATAACAAATATATCCCTTTAGCTTTCTTATATATGTTTGATAATAGCGTTGATGATTATCTACAGAAATTATTAAGTTTGCAGAAACAAAATAAATACTGGAAAGAAAGCGATAATTTATTATATGATACAGGTATAGCTTTACTAGCTTTGCAAGGTTTAGACATAACTCAAGTATCGAGTACTAAGGATTATCTATTAACTTTAAGAGAGACATCAGGAGACTTAGCAGGTTGTTGGAAATCAAATACAGCATTATTATTATATGCTGGATGGCCAAAAGCTCCTTCTATAGGAGGTGGCGGTCCGGGCCCTTCAAATAGAGATTGCACAACTTATAATTATTTTTGTGTTTCAAGAGGAGAATGTCCAGTAAACTCAACTTTGGATAATTTTTATTGTACAGGTTTAACTGATATATGTTGTTCTGTTAGACCTGCTGAACAAACCTGTGAACAAAAAGGTGGAATTATTTGTTCTAAAGATGAAGAATGTTCACAAACAGTTATTCCAGCATTAGGAACAACATCTTGTTGTTTAGGTTCATGTCAAAAAATAACACCTCCTGAAAATGAATGTGAAAATAATAATGGATTTTGTAAAAAAGAATGCGGAAAAAATCAAGAAGAAAAACCAATTTATCAATCATCATGTGCTTTTAATGAAAAGTGTTGTGTTAATAAACCCGTAAAACCAGTTAATTGGTGGTTAATTATTTTATTAATAATACTTATTATTTTAGTAATATTAGCTATTATTTTTAGAAATCAATTAAAGATATGGTGGTTTAAAATAAAGACACAAATAAAATTTAAAAAAGGTCCGGAACCAACAAAAAGACCAAGTCCTCCTTTACCACCTCCTACTTATTTAGGAAGACGGCCTACAAATATTATTCCTAGACAGGTTATTCCAAGACCTGTTCAACCACAAAGATCTGTTCCAAAACCTCCTTTAAGTAAAATTGAAAATTCTGAAAAAAAATCTGATAAAGATAAGGATTTTGAAGAGACTATGAAAAAACTGAGAGAAATGAGTAAATAAAAAATAAAATTCAAAATAATTAATATCTAAAAATTTATTAATACTATCTTATTTTTTAATTTATGAAATTCATAAAAAAGAGTATATTTATATTAATAATTTTAATTTCAATTCATTTTGTTTCAGCTATAGAAATATCTTTAACTAAAGATACTTATTCACCTTTAGAAACATTGCAAGCACAAATTAAAGGAAATTTTATAAATTTAAAATTAGAAAATATAATAATTTATAGAGATAACGTTTCAGGACATATATCTGTAAAATCGGGTTTAACTAAACAAGAAGATACTTATTATTATTATGCAATTTTGCCTAAACAAGAAGGTAACTATTCTTTAAAAATTGAAAATGCGTTATACACTGTTGAAGGTGATTTAAAGTCAGATACATTAGTTAAAATTTTTAACATTATAAAAAATAATTTTTCTTCAAAGATACTAACTATTGACCCTGGATATATTGTTTCTTCAGACAATTTTATATTAAAAGTTAAAAGCCCATATAAAACTCAATCTGTAAATGTAATATTTGAAGGTTCAGGAGAAATAAAAAATTTGACTTTAATTGAAGATGAAGAAAAAGAAATTTATTTTTCAATAGAAAATGTATCGAGAAAAAAAACAAATATAAAAGTAGGAGATTATAATATACCTGTTTTTATTATTGAAAAACCGGTTATTCCTGAAAAAAAAGAAATAACTTTTTATCCAAATGAGATCAAAGCAAAAGTAATTCCAAATTCAAATTATTCTTTTAGGCTTTTATTAGAGAATTCAGGAGATAATAATATTACAGATATCAAATTATCAAATGATCTACAGGGAATAATAACTCCTTCAAATATTTCTAAATTAAATAGACTTGAAAAAATTTCTGTGAATATTTCAATACCTATAGGAAAAAAAGTAAAAGAAAATCTATCAGGTATAGTCAAAGCAGAATATGAAGGTAAAAGTTCTATTATGAAAATATTTTTGGAGATAACTAATAATCAATCAGAGGTTAACTTAAATGGAACAACAATAAATCCAGATGTTAAATGCAAGATAATGGGAAAGATTTGCGTTTATCCTGAAACATGCGCAGGAAGCACAACAGAAAGCATTGATGGTCCTTGTTGCCTTGGAGATTGTGTATTAAAAAAAGAATCAACAAACAATTCTAATAATTGGATAATGGGAATTATAGCAATTGTTTTATTAGCTCTAATATTCTTTTTTTTATATAAAAAAGCAAAAAGAAAGCCAAAAACAGCTGAAGAAATTTTAAAAGAAAGAGAGAAACATTATGAAGAAAAAATAAAAGATTCATCAGGTAAAGAAGTTAAAGGCAATTTAGAGAGAGTGTAATTTCTAAAAAAAATTTATGCCGCTAAAGTTTTATTATATTCTACAAATATCTTTTTTATATCAAAATAAACTAAAAAAATTAGGAACTTTAGGTTTATCTACTTTTTACTTTTATTATCTAATTCTTCAAATTTAATATTTTTAATTTTAAAAGCTTGCAACTCTTTTTCTAAATGTTGTTTTTCCAATGTTAGAACTTTTGCAACTTCGTCATATCTATGCAATTTAATAGCAAGTTCATTTAAAACATCAGCTATATCAAAATTTTTAAATCTAATTTCTTGAGGGCTTATTATTTCAACATGAGACGGAAGTAATCTAAAAACAATATTAAATAATAAACTAATATTTTCAACTTCTATTTCAACTTCAGAAAAACAAGAATATAATTCTTTTGAATCTTCCTTCTTTATTTCATTACTATTTTTTAAAACTTTTTCAACATCTATCTCTTTAGGTTCATGAATTTTTTTACTAATTATTTTAACTCCAACAATATTTTTTAAGTTATCTATATATTCTTCTAGAGATTCTTTAACAAAATTTGAAGGTTTTCCTAACATTTCAAAAGTAAAAATTGCTTGAATATTATTTTTTTCTACCATACTTATAATTATTAATTATATTTTTTAAATATATCATTAATTCTATTATAATTGTTAAAAGATATCTTTATTATTTTATTTTTAGATTTATTAAAATTAAAAATAAAGAAATTATAATTATCAAAATTATAAAAACATATATTGAATAGTTAATAATTTTTTGATTTTTTGATTCATAAATGTTATTTTTTTCTTTTTTTATATTTTCTAATTCTAGTTTTTTAAAATCTTTTTTTCCTAAATAAATAACTTTTGATTTAATTGTCATATTCTCATTTTCTTTATTTTTATTTATATCTTCGTAAAATAGAATTTCTTTGTAAATATCTTGTTTTTTATTTTTTTCCACCTTAATATTATTATCGTTATTTTGGTTATTCAAATCTTCATTTTTAATTTCAAATTTATCATCATTTTCTTTATATTCTAATAGTTTTATCTCTTGTGTTATCTCTTTTAATATTTTTGTTTTGCCAGATTCTCTTATTTTAACACCTATATAAGCTAAGCCTGAAAAGTCTTTATAATCATCTTTAATTCTAATTTTTAAATATTTTGAGTTTTCTTCAGGACCAGAAAAAAATTCTTTCATATAAAGATTTGAACCAGTCCATTTATCGTTATAAAAATTCTGAGAAATTGGTTTGTTTTTATTTTCTTTATAAATAAATACTTTAACATCGTATTTTTTTTCTTCTAGATTTGTAGCTTGTATATTTATTTCAAATTCTTTTCCATTAAAAATTTCCTTATTATTATAAATTAGTAATTTAATGTCATTCGCACTATTATTTGTATAATTTTTTGCATTAATTAAAAATAAGCAAAATGTTATGTTTATTATTAAAAATATAAATAGAAATATTATTTTTTCTTTCATAAATAAAAGTTTTTTTATATATTTTTAAGAATTTGTATCTAAAAATAATTATGTTACATTATTCTCCTTTAATTTATCAACTTCTTCACTTGTATAAATCTCATCAAGTAATTCTAAGTCAGGATTTTTATTATTAGTAAGAGGTTCTTCAAAAAATTGTGAAAATCTTTTTCCTTTTGATTTAGCGATTTCTTGTGAAATCACCCAATTTTTTCCAGAATCTTCTAATTCATGTGGGTTAAAAAAATACCATCCAAGCCTGTTAAACCTTATAGCTATAACTGGAGAAAGTCCGAATATTTCAGAAAAAATAAGAAAATTTTCCATTTGTTCTTTTGAAATATATTTTGAACTTTTTTTTGTAGATTTTACTTCAAGAGCATATTTTTTTCCAGGTTTTCCAGCAATTAAATCACAATCAGATTTTTCCATCTTACCACTTCCAGCAACACGAACAGCCCTAAAATTATTTTTTAAAAAAATTTCATAAAGTTCCCGTTCAGCTTTAGAACCTTTAGATTTATTAGACATTTTTATTCCTAATTATTGTAATTAAAATATCAAGGTATAAAATTATATAAAATATTCTATAATTTTTTATAAATCTTTGCAAATAAATTGTTAATAAATTTTTATCGTTAAGACTATTATCTTAAAACGATAAATTGCATTAGGCCATTAAAATCTTTTAGGCCCTTAATATTATTTTTATTTTATAAATCTCTAGCAAGAAGAGTTCTTCTTTGGTTAGCTTTTGCTCTTTTTATACCATTAATAAGCATTTCTTCAACTTTTTTTTCCATTTCAGTTTCAACTTCTTCAGCAACACTGGTTATTGTTCCTTCAGGATCTAACTTTTTTACAACTTCTCTTATCTTGCTTTTTATAATAAGTCCACTCATAAAGAATTAATGTTTTTTTAGTTAATAAAATTTACTATTTTATATTTTATTAATTTATCCTTTATATTTTTAATTTTGACATTTAAGGATCTAACTATAATATTCATTATATTAATCTAATATTTAATCATTAATTTTTATATGTCTAAAAAAATAAGGGACAAACAAAAATTTTTTTCTTATATTAAAACCTACAATTTAAATAACTTATATAAAAAATATTTAAGAAAGTCCAATTTCATCTTTAATTTTTTTCATACCTTCTATTCCTATAGCTAGAAATTCATCTAAATTTATTCCAAGATTTTCGCATTCTCTTATGATATCTCTTTTGCATCCTGCTGCAAAAGTTTTATCTTTGAACTTCTTTTTTAATCCAGATAATTCCATATCTGATATTTTATTACCTCTCATTATAGCATATGCATAAATTAGACCTGTCAGTGTTTCACTAGCAGCTAGAGCATATTCAATTTTCTTTTTTCTTTTTCTATCTTCTAAATCAGCACATTCAGATCCAAAACCATGACTTAAAACATTTTCAATGAATTCTTCATCAAAACCAGCTTCTTTTAAAATTTTTGGAGCTTTTGTTAAATGTTCTTTTACATTGTTTTTTGTTAAACCCCAGTCAATGTCATGCAAAAGCCCTAGCATTGCATAGTATTCTTCATCCTCTCCAAGTTTTTTTGCAAGCTCTTTCATAATAGATTCTGATGCTATGTAATGATTCCAGTCTGAAATTTCTTCTATTTTATTATATTTTTTTAATAATAAAATTGCTTGTTCACGATTAATCGGTAGTTTCATAAGTAACTTTATTTAATAAAATTTAAAAATATTATTATAGAACTAAAATGATTATTAATAAAAATACTTATTATTTTTTTTGTTTTATTTTCTTTCTATTTCTTTTCTTTTGTTTTTGATTTAAGATTTTTTTATTAAAATTTTTTAATTTTTTATTTTTTTTATACTTTTTTTCTATCTCTTTTTCTTTTTCTTCAATTTCTATTTTTTCAATATCAGTTTTTTGAATTATTTTTTCAATTTTCTCTTCAATTTTTTTTATTTCTAAGTTAGATCTTTCAGGTTTCATGAATGGAAATAACAAAACATCTCTTATTGATTCTTGTCCTGTTAAAATCATTATCATTCTATCAATTCCAAGTCCAAGTCCTCCTGTTGGAGGCATTCCTATTTCAATTGCATTAATAAAATCTTGATCTAAAGGGTTAGCCTCTTCATTTCCATTAGATAACATTTTTTGTTGTTCTTCAAGTAACTTTCTTTGTAGTATAGGGTCATTTAATTCAGAATATGCATTTCCTAATTCAACTCCCATACAAAAAGGTTCAAATCTTTCAATTAATCTTAATAACTTATCATTTCTATGTGTTTTACATAATGGTGTTGTTTCTAAAGGATGATCTATTATAAATACTGGTTGTTCTAATTTACTCTCGCAAAAATGTTCAAATATTGCCTGCACTTTCCAACCCCATGTATCTCCTTTAGGATTAAGATTATTCCTTTTAACAAATTCATCAATTTTTTCATCACTCATTTTTTCTAAATCTATTCCTGCAAATTTTTTAATGGATTCAAGCATAGTCATTCTTTTCCAAGGTCTTTTAAAATCTATTTCTACTCCTTTAAAATTTACTTTAGTGCTTCCATTGATTTTTATACAAATAGTTTCATATATTTCTTCAAATAAATTCATCATATCATTATAATCAGAGTAAGCAGAATATGCTTCTAACATTGTAAACTCAGGGTTATGCCATCTGTCTATACCTTCATTTCTAAAATTTCTTGAAATTGTAAATACCTTATCATATCCTCCTACGATTAATCTTTTTAAATAAAGTTCAGGAGAAATAGCTAAGTAAAGTTTCATATTAAGAGAGTTTAAATAAGTCTCAAAAGGTTTTGCATTAGCACCTCCATATAGTGGTTGAAGATAAGGAGTATCTACTTCCAAAAATTCTTTATCTTTTAGTATTCTTCTTATCTCATCAATTATTTTTGTTTTCTTTTCAAAAACCTCTTTTACCTCCGGATTCATAATCAAATCTATATATCTTTTTCTATATCTTTCTTCTTTGTCAGTTAGTCCATGCCATTTTTCAGGTAATGGTAAAATTGATTTTGCGAGTATAGTCATTTTTTTGGATAGTATTGAGATTTCGCCAGTTTTTGTTTTCATAACAATTCCTTCAACGCCAATTATATCACCAATATCTATAAATTTTTTAAATAAATCAAATGAAAATTTTTCAGTTTCTTTAATTTGAAAAATTATTTGAATTCTTCCTTTAAAATCTTGTAAAGTTGCAAAAATAAGTTTTCCTAAATCTCTTATAGTCATTACTCTTCCAGCTATCTTAAAAAAATCATTAGTTCTTTCATTATTTTTTAAGTCTTTATATTTTTCTTTTATATCTTTAGAATAACTATTAGGATCGTATTTATGGGGATAAGGGTTTATTCCTAGTTTTCTAATTTCTTCAAGTTTTTTTATTCTTTCACTTATTATTAATTCTTCTCTTCCCATAAAATAAAAAGAAAAAATATGTTTAAATAATTATCTTTTAAATTCAAAATAACTTTTAAATTATTATTTTTTAATATAATCAGTGATATAGAATTTCAAAATTTTTAAAATCTATTTCCTTAATTTTTTCTATTTTTATATTATCGACTTTTGCATAAGGATTTCCATTTTTAAGTTTTTTTAAAAAAAATTCAATTTTTTCTTTTTCTCCTCTACAAATAATTTCTACATCACCGTTTTCTAAATTTTTAACATAACCTTTTATTCCAAAATTTTCAGCAGTAATCTTAACAAATTTTCTATAGTTAACACCTTGTACTCTTCCAGAAACGATTATTTTATATGAACTCATTTAATTTAAATAAATCTTTTTATTTTTCTTTTTTATTAATAAAATAACTATAGTTATCACAATTATGATAATTAAAATTAAGATAATTATTATTGTCCAGAAAATAACTAATCCTAAGATTCCGTAATTGTTTTTAACTTTTTCTCTAAAAAGTTTAAAAGATTCTGTTCTATTTTCAGAAGAAGGCTCTATTGGAGGTATTGGTCTGGGAGTGTCATTCATATTTATTACTTTTTTTGATACTTTTATTGAAAATTTAGCTGAATCTTTTATTTTTCCATCAGTAACATTTATAGTTATAATATGTTCTCCTTCTTGATTTTCATTTGGTTTCCAATAAAACTTTCCTGTATTTTTTTCTAATATAGCATATTGAGGTAAGTTTGAAGAAATATAAGTTAAATTTCTTTTACCTGTATAATTTGCAATAATATAAAATTCAATTAAATCTCCAGTATTTACATTTAAATTTGAAATTGGTTTTATTTTTAGAATTACAGAACTTCCACCTCCTCCACCACTACCTCCACTACTACCACCCCCTCCACCACTACCTCCGCAATCTTTTGAAACTACATATAAGTCATTAAATACATTTTGATTTGATGTAAAATTAATTCTTCTTTCAGGAAGAGATAAACTATTTCTTATAATATAATCAGAATAATAATTTATTTTTTCTCCTGTATTTACATAATCAATAACTTCTGTTATTCCATAACCATTAGAATCTGTTGTTATAGTTGACTGCTCGTTTTCACTTGAATTATATAAAATAAAATTAGCATTTTCTAATTTATTTCCACAAGAATCTTGAGCATTTACACTATAATACCATTTTCTTATTAATTCATTTCCTGCAAGAACTTTTTCATCTGTAGGATTATATTTACAATTTAAAACACTGTTATTTAATGAATAATTAAAATATATGTTTTGGATACTTATATTAGGAATATTAAAACAATCTTTTATAATATTATTGCTTGAATTTAAAATATCAATTCCAATTTTTGTATCATTTAAAATATTAATATATTCTATTATATTATTTAATCCCTCTGTTATTTTTATACCTGTTAATTTATTTTTTTCAGAGATTATATTATAAAAACTGTTATTAAAAATTCTATAAGCATTTATTCCAATGCTGTTATCAATTAAATTAATATTTGTAAAATTAGAAAAAGAAGAGTTTATTAAGTTTATTCCAAATTCTCCTGTTTTATTTATAGTTATATTATTAAAAGTATTATATCTAACTAAATCTAAAGTATATTCTCCTGATAAATTTATTCCAGATTTAGAAATATTATACATTATAATATTTTCAAAAGAAGAGTTTTCACTTCCTATGTCAATATTTATTCCAGTTCCATTAATATCAATTAAATTAATATTTGTAAAATTATTTAATTTAGAGTTGCTTAAATAAATTCCAGAATCTTTTGTTTTATTTATATTTATATTAAAAAAATTATTTTTATTTGAAGAATATATATAAATTGCTCTCTCAGTATTTTTTATTAAGATATCTTCTAAATGAATATTATAATCATAAAAAAAATTAATTCCGTAACCATAACCTCGACCTTCTATAATTATTCTTGAAAAATTATTTTTAAGAAGGGAATGTGTGAGAAAAATACCGTATGACAAATGATTATATATACTTACATTATAAAAAGTATTGTTATCATTTAAATGAGGACCATCTGCCGAATAACTTTTTGAATATTTAATTCCTATATTTGATCCATTAATATAAATATTTCTTATAGAGTTATTAGAACTCATATCTAAATCAATTCCATAATAACTATTATAAATAATATTATTATGAATATTATTGTTACTACAGTTTCTAATAAATATTCCCGCTCCTCTATATTGAGAACCCATAGTTATATTACAATTTCTAACTGTAGCAAAAGATGCATTAATAAAAACTCCTGCATAATTATTATTGCTTTTGATATAATTTTCTTGACAATCTAAAATAATATTTTCACTAGTTATATTAAAACAATTATCACTTAAATCATTTCTTGTTATAGATTGAGTTAGATAATATATGGAATTAGGAATATTAAGAGTTTGACAGTCAGTAATATAAACCGGAGTATAATCTAAATTTCTTTTTTCACTTCCGAATATTCCTACAGTTCCTAATTCTCCTTCTTCAATTTTTACTTTTTTTTCTTTAAACCAAATTTTTGAAAATCCGAAAATAAGAATTAATGTTAAAAATATAGCTATAATTATTAATAAAATTAGTGTTAGTTCTAATTTTTTTAATCTATTTTTTTCCCTCTTTTTTTTCATTTAATAAGAAATTTTTTATATTATTTAAATTTAATTAAATTAACGATATTTGTAATTAAAATTAAAAATATCATTTTAATGTATTTATAATATTATAATAATCTTTAAATAACAATTTTTAGTTTTTTATAATAATAAGGGGTATAATATGGCATTAAGAATTTCTGAAGATCCTGTATTTGATAAAGATCCTGAACTAGCAGAAATAGATAGGCAGCTAGAAGAAATAATTAAAAAACAATATACTAAAGTTAAAGTTTTTGGAGTTGGAGGAGGAGGAGGAAATACTATTTCTAGAATGAAAGAAATAGGGATAAAAGGAGGAGAATTTATAGCTGTTAATACTGATGCTCAAGATTTATTATATACAAATGCAGATTATAAAATATTGATTGGAAAAGAGCTTACAATGGGATTAGGAGCTGGTAGTGATCCTAAAATTGGTGAAGAAGCAGCTCATGAGTCAGAACAAGAAATAAAAAGAAAATTAGTAGGTTGTGATATGGCTTTTATTACTTGCGGTCTTGGAGGAGGTACAGGAACAGGAGCAGCTCCTGTTATTGCAAGTCTTGCAAAGAAAAACGGTTGTTTAACAATAGGTGTCGTAACTTTGCCTTTTACAATAGAAGGAAAAAAAAGAATTGAAAACGCAGAATACGGACTTGAAAGAATGGAAGCTGTTGTTGATACTTTAATAGTTATACCTAACGACAAACTATTAGAAATAGCTCCAGAACTTCCACTTCAAACTGCGTTTAAAGTTGCAGATGAAATTTTGACAAATGCTGTTAAAGGTACAACAGAACTTGTGACAAAAACAGGATTAGTAAATTTAGATTTTGCAGATGTAAAAGCAGTAATGTCAAACGGAGGAGTTTCTTTAATGGGTATGGGAGAGTCTGATTCAGCAAATAGAGCTCAGGAAGCTGTTGAAAAAGCACTTTCTAATCCTTTATTAGATGTTGATATATCAAATGCAACAGGCGCTTTAATCAATATTATCGGAGGTAACGATATGAGTTTAGATGAAGCAAGAACTATAATAGCAAAAGTAGGAGAAAGACTTTCTCAAGATGCAAAAATGATTTGGGGAGCTCAAATATCTCCAGAAATGGAAAAATCAATTAGAGTTATGATTATTGTAACAGGAGTAAAAAGTAGTCAAATTATAGGAGGAGATACTCAAATTCCTTTAGGACTAAAAAAACAATTAGAAATTGAAGAAGATTTAGGTATTGATTTTTTAGAGTAATTATTTTATTTAAACTAAAAATTATTTTTTTAATGTATTAATTATTAGGAAATTTTTTATATCTTTATTTAATTTATATTCAGTTTATAAATAATCTTTTTTAACTAAAATTTTAAAAATTTGATTAAACTTTTATTTTTTTAATAATAACATAAATCTGCCTCTAATTTCTGAAAATTTTTTTAGAAGAAATACTTAAAAACCTATGTTTTTTAAATAATTTATGGAAGAACAAAAATTATCTATAATAACAAAATTAAGTTCCTTTACAAAACAGTGTGTAAGAGTATGGTATTTATTAAAAAAACCAGATAAAAAAGAATTCATAACTGTTTCAAAAATTTCTGCAATAGGACTTAGTTTAATTGGAGTAATAGGATTTACTATTGCAGTAATAATGAGTTTTTTTAGAATATAAATAACATTTTTGAAATTAGTTTATTAATTAATTTTTATAATGTAAAATTAAAAAAGTTTAAAAGAGATTTTTTTAAGTATAGTATAATTTATATGATAAAATTTATACGATAATTTTCTGATAGTTTTATTAACCAACAAATTTATAAATCATAATTTTATCCTATTTTTATCTAGTTCTTAAGTAATTAAGAGCTAATTTATACTATAAGCTTAAAAATATAATTAAACTTATAAATAAAGAAATAATCAAAATAAAATGATATTCATAATAAAAGTAACAACAAATAAAGAAGATAGAGCTTTAGAACTTATATCTTCAAAGATTCATAAACATAATCTAGACGTTTATGCACTTGCTAGACCACATGGTCTTAGAGGATATATTTTTTTAGAAGCAGAAAATAAAGAATCAGCAGAAGAAGCTGTTTATAATCTTCCTTATGTTAAAGGAATTATTGGAAAAACTGTTAGTTATGAAGATATTAAAAATATGCTAGAACCTGTTTTAGAAGAAATAAATATTGAAAAAGGAGATATTGTAGAAATGATTGGAACTTCTTTTAAAAAAGAAAAAGCAAAAGTTATCAGGGTTGATAAAGCAAAAGGTGAAGCAACAGTAACTTTACTATCTGCAGTTGTGCAAATTCCTGTTGTTGTAAAGTTAGATAATATTAAAGTAATAAGAAGAGATAAAGAAGAAGTTGAAGAATCTACAGAAAAATTAGAAGAAGATAAAAAAAATTTTGAAGAAGATGAAGATAAACCAACTATAATAACTGATTATGACAAACCAAGCGGAGGGTTAATACCAGATGATTATTAAATTATTAATCGATGGCGGAGATATGAAACCAGGACCTGCAGTTGCCCAACAATTAGGACCTATGGGAATTAATATTGGTAAAGTTATTTCAAGCGTTAATGAATCAACAAAAGATTTTAAAGGAATTAAAGTTCCTGTTGAGCTTGATGTTGATGAAAAAACAAAATCTTTTACAATTAAGGTTTTTTCACCTCCGACAGCAGAATTATTAAAGAAAGAGTTAAAAATAGAAAAAGGGACATCAAATCATAATGTTACAATTGTTGGAAATGCATCTATAGAAGATGTTATTAAAGTCACTAAAATAAAATATCCAAATATGCTTGAAAAAAATTTTAAAAATGCAGTAAAATCTGTTCTTGGAACCTGTAAATCAATAGGCATATTAGTAGAAAATAAAGATCCTAAAGAAGTTGTAAAGGATGTGGAAAAAGGAGTATACGATAAAGAAATAAATTTACAAATTTCAGTTACTAATCCGGAAAAAAGAAAAAAAATAGAAGAATTCTATAATAAAATAAAAGCAGAGCAGGATTCTAAAATAAAACAAGCTCAAAAATTAGCTGAAGAAGCTGAAGCTAAAAAAACAGAAGAAGCTAAGGCATCTTTACAGGCAAAAGGTCCTGCAACAGCAGTGAAAATTCCAGCAGCTACATCTTCTGCAAAAAAAGATGATAAAAAATCTGCAACAAAAAAGAAATAATTTTTTAAAAATCTTTATAAATGTTCTTTCTATCGTAATATATAAATTATAAAAATATGAATATTAGGGGATGTGGGGTAACCTGGCTAGCCTACGAGCTTTGGGAGCTTGTGATCTGAGTTCAAATCTCAGCATCCCCATTTTCAACAAAACCTTTTTAAATAAAGATTTTAAATAATAAGAATGGCAAAAACAAAAAAAGTAAAGGCAGCAGGAAGATACGGAGCTAGATACGGTAGAAGAGTTAGAGTTAAAATAGCAGAAATAGAATCTATTCAAAGAAAAAAGCAACAATGCATATTTTGCAACGGAGTTGCAAAAAGAATTTCAAAAGGAATATGGAAGTGTAAGAAATGTAATAAAAAATTTGCAAATCATACCTATTTTCTTCCAAAAAAAGATGAAATATCAAAATAAATAGATTTAAATAGATTTAAATATAGATTTTCCATTATAATAACATTATAATAAAAATGGCAAATTACAAATGTTTCAAATGCGGTAAAAAAACAACTAATACTATTTTACAAAAGCGATTTCTTTGTATTAATTGCGGTTCTAAAATCTTTTATAAACCGAGAAAACATATAGTTAGAATTAAGGCAATTTAATACTACTAAAAATCTAATTAAAATAAAATGAATATTGATAAAGAAACTCAAGAAAAAATTCATGAGTTACAGTCATTTGAACAAAATATTCAATCTTTATTAATACAGAAACAAGCTTTTCAGATGGAACTTTCTGAAACAGAAAATGCGCTATCAGAAATAATAAAAACAAAAGATGATGTATACAAAATGATAGGTAATATAATGATTAAAACTTCTAAAGAAAATATTAAGAAAGAATTAGAACAAAAAAAAGAACTATTGTTATTACGTTTAAAATCTATTGAGAACCAAGAAGAAAAAATTTCTAAGAAAGCAGATGAGTTAAGAGAAGAGGTAATGAAAAAAATAAATTAACTTATTTAAAAATATTAATTAAAATTCTTTTTTTTCTTTATAAATACTCTATTGTAATTACATTGTAATAAAAATAAATCCATTTAATTATAGAAATATTTATAAACTAAATACTATAAATTTTTACATGGCATTTGAAAGAATAAAAAGGGCTTTTATGGGTGGAAAGTCTTCTGATGATTCTGAATATATAGAAATAGATTTAGGAAAAGAAGTTAAAAAATCAAAAATTCTTGTAAGACCTTTTGTTTTAAAAACTTTTGAAGATGTTACACCTATATTAAATTCATTAAGAGAAGGTTATACAATTGCAGTTATTGATATAAAGCAATTAAGACAAAAAGACATAATTGAATTAAAAAGAGCAATTTCAAAAATTAAAAAAACAACAGATGCTTTAGAAGGTAGTATAGCTGGATTTGGAGAAAATATAATAATAGTTACACCTTCTTTTGCAGATATATATAAACCGCAACATTCAAAAATTCAAGGACATTCTGCTAGTGATTTAATGAAAGAAAGTTCATAAAAATTCAATATCTAAAAATATAAATAACAAATATATATAAATAATTTATACAAAATATTTTTTAATAAAATAAATTTAATAAATAAACAATTTTAATTTCTTGACTCGTTATTTTATTAATTTAAAATTTTAAGAAATATTTAAAAAAGATATAGAAATTTTTTTTATAATCTGTAGTTTATCATAATTTTTTTATTTAAATATTTTTATTTAAATATTAATATAATTAATATAAATATCCCCAAGTTTGAAGTTTGTCAGAATCTCCAAGTAACCAACGCATTCCAATATCAGTTCTGTAATACATATTTTGTAAAATTATATTTTTTACTCTTCCATAAGTTTGTTTTCTTGCTTCTTCCATAGTTAGTCCCGAACCTGTAATAACTAAAACATATCCTGAATCTCCTGCTATTGCCCAAACATCATTTACGAGTTTTACGTCTCCAAGGTGAACTCCTTCAAGATTAGGTTTTCTGAACAATATAGATAAATCTTTGTAAATAAAAGCTTCTTTTTTATCGTCGAATGGAAAAGGAGGAACAACAACACAAACTCCCATCTGAAATCCTTTTTTAGTTTTTAATTCAGGAGTTTTCTTACTTGCAAGTTCATATAAAAAATTTCCCCATTCACTTGTTACACCTTCCATTTGAATTGAGATAGTTGGATAACCAAATCTACAGGTAAATTCTAATGGATAAATTCCTCTTGCATTTGCAATACAGTTTATATCAATATATCCTATATAACCACATTTAGCAAGTTCATTTTTCATTTTTAATAAAGTACTCCTAAAAATTTCATTTGGCGGTGACCAAAACATTGTTGTATTTCCACAAAAATAAGGTTTTCCATCTTTTCTAACAAACATAATATGATTTTGAACTTCTGCACAATATACAACACCATCATATTTAACTTTTTTAATATCTTTCTTGTAAATTACGTTACCTGAATTATCTAATTTTTCATGTATCTCATATATAATTTTTGAATTATCAAAATTATTGATAAAGTTATTAATAATCTTTCTTTCTTTTCTTATTTTTTTTTCTTTAATAATTCCCACTCTTCCTATTTTTAATAATAATTCTTGAATATCATCTGCAATTTTTTTTGAAAATGTATAAAATATTCTAAAATTTTCTATATCAGGATTAGAATTATTTAAACTATAAAAGTCTAAAAAAATTGAAATTTGTCGTGGTGAAAGATCTTTTATAAAATTAGGAACAGAGCTATTATAAGGTTCTATAAATTGTTTAAGGTAATCTGCTATTTTTTTATTATTAATGCAATAACTATTTAATATCTTATCAAACTTATTTTTAAAAGGAAGCTTTTTTAAAACTTTTTTTATTTTTCTATCTTTTTTAAAATTAGATACACACTTAGGAATTATAACTTTATTATTATTAATACTACCTTTAGCAATAAATAGACCTAAAAAAGCTAACCAGTCATCCATTAAAATTTTTATTTCTGAATTTGTTAAATATACACAAGCCTGATTTTTTTCAAAATTATTTATTTCTATAGAAGGTAAAATGAAATATTTCTCTTCATGACCTGTCCAATTTCCAATCCTCTTAATAATTGATGATTCTTCTATATTTCTTGCTTTTACAAACTTAAAACTATTAATACTTTTTAAAGATTCCTTTTGAGAACATAAATACATGTTATGATCAGGAGTTACAGATATGTTAAAATTCTCATTTTTTATATTTATTAATTCTCTATGATGACTAAAACTAACTATTAAATTAGGTTTATGATACTCGATAGAATTATTTATAGGATTTAATGTGCATATTTCATCTTCAATTTTTAAATCTTTAAAAAATTTCCATCCATTTTTTGTTAAAACTTCTGTTTTATCATCATAACAACCCATTTCTCCAGTATAAGGGCCTATATCTCCTGGAAATAACTTTTTATATTCAAAATTAACATTAATAGGATAAATAAAATCTTCTCCATTAAAGAATGCACCAACTGCAACTTCTACTCCTACTGCCATTTTTTGAAGTTGAAACTTCTTTATTTTTTTTGCCCAAGCTTTTTTATTTTGTTCTAGTATCTCAATTAAATCTTTTCCATCTTCCTCTTGTCCTAAAAATAAAATTCCTTTTGAATCAGAAGGTGTATTTCCAGAAGGTTTAAATACATATCTTCCAGGATTATTTTTGATAAAGTCTATTGCAGAATCAAAATCACTAAAATCCCAATGAGGTAATATCAACATTCCAACTTTTTTCATCTCTTCTTGTCCAAATTCTCTATCTTCTTCTAATTTATCAGTATAAACACTTCCACCAATAACAAGTTTACCTTGTGTCCTTAGGTTGTCTGCAATTTTTCCAAATCCAATGTCATCAAAAACAATTACATCAGAGGTATCAATAGCTTTTTTCCAATCATCTATTTTATCTAAAAAGCCATCATAAACATCTTTATCTCCTTCATCTGCTATATATATTTTTACATCGTGCCCCTCTTTTTTAATTTGCCAAGCAAGGTCTCCACTAAGGCTTTCATTTGAAACAAATAAGAATTTTTTTGATTTGTTATTTGTTTCAGTTTTAATTTCAGAATTATTATTCTTATTGTTTTCTTCTAATTTTGAATTCATCTTTAAAATAAAAAAATGATTAAAACTCTTTTAAAAGTAAAAAAAACTTTTTTTTAAATCTTTCGCTTTTTAAAAAATATGAATTTAGTAATAATTTTGTTTTAAGATTAAATTTGTGATAAAATAAAAAATATCTTTTTATTTTTTCTTAAAAAATTATTTAAATTTCATTTTCTCTTCATTAGTATGAAAGTTTTAAATATTGAGGCAAAAATCAAAAATCTAAATTTTTTTCTATCTGAAGAAGATGTTAAAAAACTTCCAAATAAAATTTTTATTGTATATTCTATACAATACAAAGATATTGCTAATCAAATAAAAAAACATTTAGAAAAAAATAAAATTAAGGTTACAGGTTTAAAACAAATATTAGGATGTTCTAAATTAAATATAAAATATCCTATATTAATAATAGGTTCTGGAAGATTTCATGCAATGAATCTTATGCTTCAATCTAATGAAATCTATATATTTGAGAATAATTCTTTAATTAAGATTCCATTTAAAGATATTGAAATAATGAGAATGAGATTAAAAACATCTTTACTCAAATTTCTTTCAGCAGATAATATTGGAATAATTGTTTCAACAAAACCAGGACAGGCTAATTTAGATCTTGCTATTAAAATTAAAGAAAAACTTAAAAGTAAAAACAAAAATGTTTTTATTTTTTTATCTGATAATGTTGATGTTTCTGAATTTGAAAATTTTGATATAGACTCATGGATAAACACTGCTTGTAAAGGTTTATCCTATAATAGTCCTGATATAATCAATTATTCAGACTTAAAAGAGAGGAAATTATTATAATATCAATAATTCAAATTGGAGTTTAATAAATTATATTTTTAATAACTTCGCATTTTAATCATAATCAAAAAGTTATAAATATTTTCTTAGTTTCTATTCCTAATACTAATTAATTATTAATTAGCCTATAAAAAAATTGAATAATTAATATCAACTGAATTAAATAAATAATAGAATTCTATTTTATAATGATAATCAATTATTGTATTAATCTAAAATTTGTTTTATTATCCTATTTATAATTATAATAATTAATAAACTATTGAATTTTTTTTAATACAAAAATATTTACATAGTTTAATTCATTTTATAGATAAATTATCAATAAATCATAATATATTTTAAAAAACCATAATCTTTATAAATTGTTATAACTCAAAAATTATAACAAAAAAATGAAAACAAAACTTTTATCATTGTCTTTGTTGATAGTAATTTATTCAATAGCACTAATTAGTGCGGCAGATTTTACAGCAACAACTTCTACTCCTACACCTCTTACTAAAAAAGTTATAAACACTAATTTTACAATTGTACCTAACGGACCTCCAGGCAAAAACGTAAATATTTTAGTTAGCTTACCAACAAAAATCTCAGATTCTAAATCAAATGATTTAACATTAAATCCTCCTTATGTTTTAAACTTTAATGATATACCTTTTGGAACAATTGTAGGACCTGTTAATATTAATTATAATGAAGGTTCAATTCCTGCTACTTATCAAATAGGAAGTTTTACTGTTTATGCAAATGTAACAATTACTGAAACAACTAATTCTTCTAATACGTTGACTAAAACTATTCCTATAACTTTTGTTAATGATTTTTGTTCAAATGGTGAAAATGGAACTGATTTGTCTATATCTTCTGTAGATATAAAAAATAATGATGGAGATGATACAAACTGGGTTCCTTTAGATGCAATAACTGTCAAAGTAGAAGTTTCAAATGAAGGATCAGATAAAATAGGAAGTGTTATAGTAGAACTTGGGATCTTTGATGTAAATGGAAAAAATATTGTAAACAAACTTAATAATCTAAATAATAAAAAGATTAAATTAGGATCTATAAATGATGGAGATAGTAAAATAGCTACATTTAAATTTAATGTTCCGATTGATTTTAAAGAACAAGAATATAGATTAGTTGTTAAGGCATATAGCGATAGCAAGGGTCAAAAAAATTTATGCACAGCTCATTCTTCAGATTTTGATAATAATTATTATCAGACTATAATAGGAGATAGAGAAACAGACGAAGAAAACCATTTAGTAATATATAATATAATTACTTCTCCTGAAACTGCACAATGTGGAGATTTAGTTCAGGTTTCAGCAGATATAGCTAATATAGGAGATACAGATTATTCAGATCAGGTTAAAATTACATTATTTAATAGAGAATTAGGAATAAATCAAGAAAAAATTTTAAAAGAAGATTTTGATCAAGGAGATATATCTAATGTTAATTTTGAATTTACAATACCTCAAAATGCTACAGAAAAAACATATAACTTAGATTTTAGAGTTTATTATGATTATGATAAATCTGATGGAACTTATGATATAACTTCTGAAAATGTATTTACAAAATCTTTAGTTGTTAAGGGTAATTGTCTACCTACAACACCTCCAACATCCTTTTTAATACCACCTATAATAACTGCTGAACTTGATTCTGAAACACCTCAAGCAATTGCAGGAAAAGATATTCTTATAAATGTTAATGTAAAAAATCCAAATAATCAACAAATAACATATACAATTTCTGTTACTGGAAATAGTGCTTGGTCAGAAGTTCAATCAATTGAACCCAGAACACTTACTATTCCTGCAGGAGAATCAAGAGATGCAACAATAGCATTAAAAATAAATTCTGATGTTAAAGATGTTGAAAAGAGTTTTTTTATAATCGCGACTTATGGACCTAATAATGAAAAAACACAGCAAGAGGTTTCATTAACAATAACAACTTCACCTTCAGCAAGAGGTTTAGATTTAATAGTTCAACATCTTACTGAAAATTGGTTTATTTATTTGATAATAGTCGTTAATATAGTATTAATAATAGCAATAATTATTGTAATTAGAAGGATGATGATACCTAGACATTCATCAATATAAAAAAAATAAATAAAAAATAATAAATCTTCTTTTAATAACTTTTTTGGAGATTTTTTATAGTTTGGCAGTGTCTATTAGACACTACTCATATCTGTTATGTTATAAATATTCTTTATACCTTTTTCTTAATTAGTAATGTATAAATTTACTTCTAATATAAAATAGTCGTCAACATTATCACGTTTTCTCCTTAATTTCAAATTTCCTTTCCCTTTTTTAGATTAAAATATTTTATAATAAAATAATCTAATAATTAAAGATTTAATTATAAAACTATTTGAAATATAACTAAATTTTATTAATTTAATTTAGAGGATATTAGTGAATTATTTTTAATATAAATTTAAATTTTTTATTTTTTAATAGTAATAAATTAATTATAAAAAATAATAATTCACTATAATTATCTATAGATTATAATATTTTTTTTTACGACACTAAAATTTAAAAACTCTTATTTATAATAAGAATTTGTATAGAATAATTAAGCCCATGTGGTGTAACGGCTAGCACTCAACCCTGTCACGGTTGCAATCCGAGTTCGATTCTCGGCATGGGCGTTATTTATAAAATCAAGTTTTTTAATTTTATCATTTATTATCGAGAATTGAAAACTGCATTATTTATTAATATAATAGAATTAACTAATATTTATTTAGAAATTTGAAATAAAAAATATAGAATACGTTTATAAGATGCAATAAACATTAACTTAAATTTTTCTTATTAAAATATTATAAAATTGTTATATTTATAAATATGCAGTAATCAACAAAATTATAATTTCTATTATTGCAAAGATTCCAAGAGCAAAACCTATTATCAAAAAAATGTTAAAAGAAATATTTTTCATTGAAGTCACTGAATCTGAAGTAATAACTTTTCCAGTTAGCGTTTTATTCTGTTCTAAATTAGATAATATTAAATAAATAGCTATCAATAAAATGATAAATGATTGAATATATAAAAATCTTTTTCTAATCTTCTTTTTTTCAATCCTTTTTTTCATTTTTTATTAATGTGTCATTAATATAAATAGATTTCGAAAATATTTTTTGTAAAATATTTATTTTCTTTTTTATTTATTTTTTTCAAGTGATATAATATAATTATTTATGAATAGATAATATTAACTTAGAGATATTTCAAACATTTCTTTATTTATGAAACGAGTTGGTTTTTTCCCAGTATAAGTTATATACAAAATATTTTTTGCTCTTGAAATAGCAACATAAAAAAGTCTTTTTTCTTCTTCTTCAGTGTTATATTCTTCAATTTTAATTAAGTCTATTATAGGATGATCTTGAGTTTTACAGGGAAAATTTTGTTCATTTGCACCGATTAAAAAAACCATTTCTGCTTCAAGACCTTTTATTGAATGAATTGTTGCAAGAGTAATATCATCTCTTGTTTCAATAATAGAATTACTTGTTTCATCTGTTTTTACAATATGCTTTATTGACATTTGTTTCATTATTTTTGATAGCTCATTTATTTGCCTGTTTGTTCTTGCTAAAATAAAAATTTCATTTCTTGGAATTTTTGATTTTAGAATTTTATCAATTACAAATAAAAATTCTTGATTTTCATTATCAAAATTTAAAATACTAATTTGTTTTTTGTTTTCAAAACTATGTGAAATATCTGGAAAATTTAAATCTTTTATACATGCATTCATAAATTTAACAATATGATTATTGCTCCTATAATTTTTAGACAAGACTATTACTTCAGAATCTTTGTATTTATCTTTAAAATTTAAAATAAATTTTATATTAGAACCTCTCCATCCAAAAATAGATTGTCTTGGATCTCCAACAACGAATAAGTTATCAGGTGATAGCAAATCCAATAATTCTACTTGAATTGAATTTATATCTTGATATTCATCAACCAATATATGATAAAAATAAGGTATATTGTTTTTATTTTCTTTAAAATATTTAATACAATCTATAATTTGATCAGTATAATCTCTAAAACCATAAAGATTCATATAATTTTTTAAATTTTTACATATTAAATATATAATCTTAGATATTTCTTTGTCTTTAGAAAAAGAAGCGTCTTGTGAAAAATCATATATATCTTTGTTCTTCAATTTAAAATAATCTAATATAAAAAAACAATCATCCATGAATATATTATATAAATCATTAATTTCCTTATTCTTCTTTTGAAATTCAGAAAAATATTTGTCAATCGCAGTGTTAATGTTTATATTCAAAAAAGATAATACATGATTTAAGGATATTACTTTATCTTCATAATTCATAACTTTTACATGCTTTCCATAAATAATATTTCCATATTTTTTTAGTATTTTTTCACAAAATGAATTAAAAGTCTCTACATGAGTTTTTATTCCTAAATTTATTAATCTTTTTTGCATTTCTTCTTTTGCTTTCTTTGTAAACGTTATAGCAAGAATTTTTTCACTTTTAACTCCTCTATATTTAACCAAAAATTCTATTCTTTTAGTTAAAACACTCGTTTTTCCAGTGCCTGCTCCAGCAATACATAATATTCTTTTTTCATTAGATACTATAGCTTTCTTTTGTTCATCATTATAATTTTTTAAATAAAAATCTAACTCATTAAAAATAATCCTTTCTTTATCTGTAATTATATTATTTTCTAAATTAAAAAAATTATTATTTAATATCTTTTTTTCTTCTAATTCTTTAAAATCTATAGACATATTAATATTTTTTATTTTATTAATAAAATTTTGATTAATTCACTTTTATTACAGATTTATCATTATTAAAATTTTAGTAATAAAATTAATCTTTTTTCTAGCTTTATAGTTTTAATATTTTTAATAAATATTTATTTTAATTTTTTTATATACTTTATTTTGTTTTTATTTTCAATAATCAATTTTTTATTTAAATTTTTAAAATTTATTTTTAGTCGTATTAAATCATATTATTTTAAATCTTTTAATAATCAAATAGTCTTGTTTGAATTGTTAAGATTTACAAAAGTTAAGATTATAAAAACTTTTCTTAGAGTTTTTGATAAAACTAAAGGTTTTATAAAAATATCAGGAAATGGTAAAATAATATTATTGTTATCCAAAAATTTAAAAATTAAAGTTTATAAAAATGTTTAAAACATCAAGGATTCCATAAATTTTTGAAAATTTTATATTATTCGTTCGTAAACTTTATATAATAGATTTGTTATAAGTTTTTAATATGAAAAATAAAAAAGAAATTAATGAATTAAAACAAATTGAAGAAACTTTAATTCAAGTCGGATTAAGAATAGCAAAAAGAGGAGAAGGAGCTTTATTTGTAATAGGAAATACTAAATTTAAACCTTTAGTTAAACAAACAGTTCCGCCTTTTAAAATAACAGAGAATCCGAAACTTTTAGAATCTTTAGCTCTCATGGATGGTGCAGTTATAATAGATAGAAAAGGTATGTTAAAAGCATATGGTGTTATGATAAAATCTACAAAGACATTTAAAAATTTTGGTACAAGACATTCTGCAGGATTATCTGCTGCAACAGGCAATAATATAGTTTTTGTAGTTTCTGAAGAAGATAAAAAAATAAGAATTTTAAAGAAAGGAAAAATTATAATGCAAATTGATACTTTGCAAAAAGATGTTGAAAAATCTATATCTGGAGCAGTTGAGATTTTAGAATCAATTGGTGCAGGAACTATAGGAACTATAGGAACAAGTTTATTAATTCCTACACTAGGTTTAACACTTCTTCCAGGTATAATAGTATTTGGTTCTGCTTATTATTTAGGTAAATTATTAACAAAAAAATTCAAAAAAATAAAATCCTAAAAAAAGATTATATAATTTTGTGATATGAAACTAATTAAACTTAAAACGTTCTTAAATTTTTTTTGTTTTTCTTATACAAACCTTACAAGGACTAAAACCTTTTTTTAGAAAAAAATTAATGTTATTTGAAGATAATTTGTATTTTCTTTTAATGAGTTTAGAAAGTCTGCAAGAGCGTCTATGAAAAGTTCTTGTTTCTGACGAACCAATATAATCATATTTAGGTATATTAAGTTTTTTTGTATTTTTATTTATTATAACAGGTCTATCAACGGTTTTTATAACTTCTTTTATAACAGGTTTTGGAACTTCGTAAATAATAGGAATAGTTCTAACTTTGTCAGATGATTTATTTGAAAATTCTTTTGAAATAGTAGGTTTTTCTTCAATACGAATAAAAGTATTTATAATCTCTTTTATTAATTTAGGTTCAAATAAAAAAGATAATACAACTATATAAAAAGCAAGAATAATCAAAATAAATATTATAATTTGATTAATAGGCAGGTTAAATCCAAAAATTATTATTAGAGATATAAAAAATAAGAGCATTCCAACAATAATTGCAATTACCCAATTTCCTTCTTCTTTTATTTTTTTTTCTCTTACAAAAGATTCTATTTTTCTCGTTTCGTTCATAATATATATAATGTATAAAATATATAAAAAATTGATACTTATAAATTATTTGTAAAAAATTTTAAAGTAAATTATTAATATGAATATATCTAAAAAATATTATTCTTTTTTTATTATTAAAATTTTTAATAATATTTATATATATTAACTATTAATTTTTTATATGATAGATGAAAAAAATAATACTAAAAAAGAAGAATCAAAAAAAGATTCTCAAAAAGGAGTTTTATCTTCTGATTTAAAAATAGAAGAAAAAATAGATAAACCTATTAGTAAAAAAATAATTTTTATAATTATATTTATTATTTTAGCAGTTATTATAGGAGGTTTAATGTATTCTTTTTTAGTAAAAGATACTTCAAATTCAAATCCAAAAGTATTATTAATAACAACAGAAGGTAATATAACTTTAGAATTATATTCTGATAAAGCTCCAATAACAGTGAAGAATTTCTTAACATATGTTGATGAAGGATTTTATGATGGAACGGTTTTTCATAGAGTTATAAAAGGTTTTATGATTCAAGGAGGAGGTTTTACTTTAGATGGGAAAAAGAAACCTACTCATAATCCTATAATATTAGAATCTGATAATGGATTAAAAAATGAAATAGGAAGTATAGCCATGGCAAGAAGTAATATTCCGGATAGTGCAACAAGCCAATTTTTTATTAATACAGCAGATAATTTTTTTTTAAATAAAGGTGTAAGGGATGAGGGATATGCTGTTTTTGGCAGAGTCATATCAGGAATGGATGTAGTATATAAAATAGAAAACACTCTTACGACGACTAAATATGGTATGTCAGATTGGCCAAGAAATGATATAATAATTATCAAAGCAAAAATTTTAGAATAAAGAATATAAATAAAATTCTAAATAAAAAAACTAATCATTAAAAATAAAGAGAAACCTTTATAAACCTTTTTTTCTAATATTAAAATATTAAATAATAAAATAAATAAAAAAATCAAAATTTTCATAGTATAAATTATACATTACCTATAACTTTATCACCTTCAATTTCATATTCATCTTTAGAAATTAAGGGATATATTGATAAAATATTATAGCTGTTAAAGAAAGGCTTTATAAAAAAGCCAAAGAGTAACTATATTATACTTATGAGAATTCTTGATGGTTGATAAAGGGAAAAGGATTAAAAATGGCAAAAATAAGCCCTGTATCAATAAAATATATAATTCATGCTAAAATTGAAGCAATTGGAACGATTGAAAAACCAGATATAATTGGAGCTATATTTGGTCAAACAGAAGGTCTTTTAGGTGAAGACCTTGAGATGAGAGAACTTCAAAAATCAGGTAAAATAGGTAGAATCGAAGTTAATACTTCTTATGAAAATGGAAAAACTATTGGAGAAATAGAAGTTCCTTCAGCTTTGGATAAGACTGAAACAGCAATAATTGCAGCTGCTTTAGAAACTATAGAAAGAGTTGGTCCAAGTGATACTAAAATTGTAGTTGAAAAAATAGAAGATGTTAGAAGTTCAAAGAGAGATTATATTTTAGAAAGAGCGAAAAAACTAATAGAACATCTTGGAGATAATATGAGTGATATCGATGAGATGGCATCTGAAATAAAAGATTCAGCAAAACTTTCTAGACTTCAAACTTATGGAACTGAAAATTTGCCTTGCGGCGATATTTCAGGACCAGAACTTATTATTGTTGAAGGTAGGGCAGATGTTATTAACTTATTAAAAAACGGAATTAAAAATGTTATAGCTATGAACGGATCTAAACTTCCAGAAACAATAAAAGAACTGACAAAAGAAAAGCCTGTTGTTACTTTATTTGTAGATGGAGATAGAGGAGGAAATTTAATAATAAAAAATGTTATTGAAAATGCGAAAGTAGATTATATAGCAATGGCTCCTGAAGGAAAAGAAGTAGAAGAACTAACTGGTAAAGAAATTTTGCAATCTTTAAGAAAAAAAGTTTCAATTGAAGATTATTCCTTAAATGAAAGATCTAGGGGAGTTAAAAGATATGATTTTGAAGAAAAAAAAATAGACAAAGGAGATCAAGAGGAAGAAATAGAGAAAAAAGAAGAAAGAATAATTAAAAAAATTACAGCAGAAGAAAAAAAAGAACTTAAAGAGAAAATAGAGGAACTTGTAGGAACAAAAGGTGCAATGATTTTCAATGATAAATTGGAATTAGTTAAAAAAATTCCAATTGGAATGCTTCAAAATATTAGATTAAATGAAGAGCCCTATGTTATAGCAATTGATGGAACAGCAACATCAAGAATTATTGAGATATGTGAAAATTTAGGATGTCATAATTTGATTGCAAAAAATTTTGTTCATGCTGATACTGAAATTAACCTTGTAAGTTTATAATTAATTTTTAATAAAAATATCATATACTATATAAAATTAATTTTATTAATAATTTACTTTATTTTAGAGCAGGGGTGTTATTTCTTTATCAATAATTTTCCTTATTTAGAAGTTTAAATTTGTTTTAAAATTTTTTAATAAATAGTATCATTCTCTGGTGCATTAAAGGTTGGTGGAAAGAGTTTTAAATAGTATTTTCTTACTCTTTTTATGGCTTTAATCAGTAATGCAAAAGGTAGGGGTGAAGAAGAAACACCTTCAGGTTATGAAAGACTTTTTGGAAATAGGCAATTAGGTATGCTTATGAGTAAAGTTCAATCTGCCGTAATTTCAACGGGCAACGAGTTAGAGGGAATTTTAGCAAATGAAATCAAAGATACAAAAGGAATTTCTATACAAAAAATAAATAAAGAAAATAGGGTTTTTAAAGGAATAAAAGACGGACATGATATAATTATAGATTGTGTTATTGAAAAGAATGGAAAATTTATGTTGATTGAAATTAAAGATGGAGACACATTTGATACTAAAAAAGTTGCGGGGGAAGTTGAAAGTTTATTAACAGCAAAAGAACATCTAATTAAAACTCATAAACTTAAACAACAAGATGTTTTAGTATTTTATTGTATTTTTAATGCAACTTCTCACGAGCAAATAGAGAGAGGAGCAAAGGGATTATTGCCTAAAAATTCAGCTATGAATGGAAAAGAATTTTGTGAATTAGTGGGGTTAGATTTTGATAAGATTGTTCAAAAAAGAAAAAAAGACCAAGAAGAGAATCTAAATTATAATTTAGAAATAAATGTCTTACCAGAATTAAGATGTTATTAAGGGAAATGAAAAATCTAAAAGAGTGTAATCACAAAAAGATAGCTTTAGAAAAAATTAAAATGTTAGAACTTAAAAAATCATTTAAATTAAATAAACTGGATTTTGATAATTTAGATGGAAAAATACAAGAGGTTATCTTGTGTTTAGAATGTGGAAAAGAACTTCAAAGAAGTTAAACAACTTCTAAAAATTTTAATCGTTCTTTTTCTATTGCTAATTTATACCATTTCTTAACTAATTCATAATCAATAAATCTAAATCTTTTTCTAAATTCATTATAAACTTGTTTATTTATCTCAGCGTTATATTTATCTTCATATTCTTTCGGAGCAACAATAAAAATTTCAACATTAAAATTTTTTAATTGCAAACATCTACTCAGAGATTTTGATAAAGTTCCAATACTATCAATAATTTCAAAAATCTTTATTGGAAATTTTAGCCTTTCTTTTGAAAACCATAAAACATCAATCCATTTAATATCATCAATCAATTCTCTATAAGTAAATTCTGGAACTTCTGTTAAAGTTTGAATTTGGAATAAATGAATATTTTCTTTATATTTTTTAGATTTGTCAGGAGTGTAAGTTTCAAACTTCTCTCTATTTCCAGTTTCCACCAAAACTCCTTGTATAAAATTATGGATTTTGACTTTGTCTTTCTTTTCTTCCAAAATATTTTCTTCTTGATAATCTGCAAGAGCATAAAGTCCTAAACCAACTTTTTTGAAATTTTTTTTATTTCTTATTTCACGGTATAAAACCCCCCTTATTCCAGCTTTCCATTCTTTACTAACTTTCGCTGCTGGATAATATTTTTCAATATTATTGTAAATTTGCTCCCAATTAGCAACACCGCCAAAGTTCTGAATTACTTTTTTTATTGCTTCAACTTTTGTCGTCATCTTATTACATATTCAATTAAATATTCTTTTATCTTTAATTCTTTCACCACCATTACAAAGAGGAATATACCAATCGCTTCTCATTTGTTTGCCATCATTAAATTTTTTCATAAATTGATAATTGAAAGTATAACCTTTCGCATCTTCATTTTTTTTAGCCCAAATTAAAGTTTCAGTCGCATTTGTAAATCTAACTCCTCTAAAATTAGGCATGGGGTTAGTCTTAACCCAAGTTATATCATTCAAAATCCAAAAACCTAAATTTTGCATTATTGTTCCGATTCTAAAAATATTATGATAAGCTCCAATAACCCAAATAGTTCCTGTTTCTTTCAATATTCTCTGGCACTCTTTAAGCCATTTTTCGCAGAATTTATCATAATGCTCAAAGCTCTCAAATTTATCCCATTCATCATCAACGGCATCTACTTTAGTTTGATTTGGTCGCCACAATTCATTTTTAAGTTGCAGATTGTAAGGAGGGTCTGCGAAAATTAAATCTACCGAATTGCTTGGAATCTCTTTTAACTTTTTTAAACTATCTTCACAAATTATTTTATTTACAAATTCATTTATATCTTTCATCTTATTGAAATCTTATTTTTTATTATGTTCTTTCTTTGGCTTATTCCAGTATGGACTTTTACATTTCGGGCAAATTATAGGTATCTCTGAATTTCTTGGCACCCATTCGTGTCCGCATCTCTCACACTTAAAGCCCTTCTTTTTTATTAATATTTCTGCCATAAGCTATTTAAGAATTTAGGGTTTATAAATATTACTTTTATGAGTAATACCTAATTAGTAATAACTTTACAACCGAAAGATTTAAATACTTCCTTACCTATATAAAATATACTTAATAAGGTAAGATAATATGATACAAGAAATAATCTGTCCAAAGTGTAAGAGCAAAGAAGTTATCAAATGGGGAAAGAGAAAAACAGAGAATAGAGGCAAAGTCCAGAGATATTGCTGTAAATCCTGCTCTGAAACTTTTGTTAATGATGCTTTTTCAAGAATGAGAATAAACCAGAAAAAATAACTTGTGCTTTGGACTTATTTTATAGAATTTTATCTACTCGTGGAATTCAAGAACATTTTAAAGCATTCTTTCCCCATAATTCTGACCATTCTACTATTTTGAGATGGATTAGAAAATACTCTCTTAAAATTACTAATTATACAGATAACTTAAAACTTCAAACTGGCTCTTATGTTGAAGTTGACGAGATGGAATTTCACAGACGAAAATCACATAAGAAAAAATTAGGGATTATAAGAATTGGTTAATAAATGGAATTGATGTGAAGACAAGATTTCTTATAGGTTCTAACTTTGCTAAAGAGAGAAGTAAAGAAGAACTGAAAAAAGTTTTATCTGGAGTTAAAGATAAATCTGTAAATGTTAAAATCATTCAAACAGATGGATTAACTGCTTATGATAATATCGTTAAGAAAACTTGAGGTTATGATAATACAATAGGTGATTATAAAATTGAGCATAGAGTTAAAACTCAATTAAAAGGCGAGGGTTTTAATATTTGGGTTGAAAGATTGCATAACTCAATAAGACAGAGAAGCCAAAACTTTAGAGGATTGCATGGAAGCGTAGAAAGTGCTTATGCTTTATTCAAAGGTATGCAGATATTCTATAATTTTGTAGATAAGCATGGGGCTTTAAATGGAAAGACACCATCAGAGTTAGCTATTCTGAATTAAAATTTAAATCGCCTAATCGGTGGTTGGAGTTAATTAAAATGGCAACTTAATTTTTTTGATTGATTTACCAACTGATAATGCACCAGAGAAATAGTATCAAAAGAATCATAATTTCTATATTAAAAACATATTTTTTAAATTACTTCAAATCAATAATATTCTGCAATAACTTTTAAATATTACTATAGTCTTTAAAATTTATGAAATTTAAAGTTAAGACTATTCTTGAAGATCAAGGATATACAAATGTTGTTAAAAGAGTTTTAATATCCTTATTCATTTTGGTAATAATAATTATTATAGCAATAACATTCATTATTCTATATTATCCTAAATCTTGTGAAGATTTCCAATGTTTTTCTAATGCACTTAATAGTTGTAAAAAAGTTACAGTGGTTAGAGAAGACTCTAAAGCGTCTTGGTATTATGAGATTAAAGGAAGAGATTCTGAAAATGCATGTAAAGTAAGGGTTAAAATATTAAGTTTAAAACAAGGTCCTTTGGATATTGAAGATTTACAAGGAGAAGAAATGATTTGTTCAGTTAAAAAAGGAGAACTTTTATATCCTGAAGAAAATATCGATTCTTGTACAGGGTTATTAAAAGAAGAACTTCAAGGTATAATCATTCAAAAAATGCATAGTTATATAATAAAAAATATTGGTGAAATTAAAGGAAATTTTACTAAGTAATATGTTCAAAAAAATACTGTTCATAATTTTAATATTTTTAATAATTCCAAACGTATTTGCAAATTCAACAGAAATAAAAGTTAAGACTCTTCCAAATCACAGAATTTTATTAACAATACTAGTTCCAGAGGAACAAGAATCTTACAAAGTTATAGAAAGTTCTTCTCCTTTTAGGGATACAAGTATTTTAGGATTATACAATTATGAAACCACTTCAAAAACTTCGCTTTATCCTAAAATAGATATAAAAATAACTTTAAAATTAGATAATAATATCATATTAAATGAAAGATTAAAAAATATAACAACAGGCAGAGTTATATACATTAACTATTTTCCAAAAAACATTTCTATTAGTTATGATGACAAAAATTTTGAAAAAGTTTCTTTTTTAGAAGATTTGTCAGATAAAAATAATACATCTATTAATAATACATTTGATAATAAATCAGGCGCAATTACTTCAGTTTCTTTATTAGCAAATGAAATGAATAAGTCAGTAAACGAGGGTGAATTAGAAAAAAATAATTCTAATGATAACTTTATTACAATGAAAAGTATAATAAACTCTAAAAATAAAACTTTTGTTTCTAAAATTATAATTTATATTTCAGTTGGATTTATATTTGGAATTATCATTGTTGTAATAATATTTTTTATTATAAAAAAGAAAATTTCAACTTCTAATAAAAAATCTTTAGTTAAATTTAAGCTTAAATATGGATCTGAAGATTATAATGAAACAGAAAGAAAATTACAAGATATAGAAAGAAAACTAGAAAATGAAGAAAATAAATTAAAGGAATTAAAGGATGAAATAAATAAAATTAAAAATAAGAATGAATTAATTAAAGAAGTTGAAAAAAAATTAGAAGAAGATAGAAAAATGTTAGATAAACTTAAAAATGAGAAATTTTAAAAAGATAAATATTCTTACATAAGAATGAAAATATTAAAAGAATTTAAAGATTTTTTAAATGAGTATAAAATAGTTCCCTTAGCAATTGCTTTTATAATAGGAGTTGCATCAACAAACTTAATTCAGTCAATAGTTAATAATCTCATTATGCCTATCATAACTCCATTTATACCTAATGGAGAATGGCAAAATGCAAAAGCTATAATTGGACCATTTGTAATAAGTTGGGGAGCTTTACTTTCAGCAATTATTAATTTTATAATCATAGCCTTATTCTTATTTTTAATAGTTAAAATATTCTTAAAAAAAGAAATTAAAAATTAGAAAAATAATTTTTATTTAATGCATTTAATTTAATTAAAAAAATATAAATTTTATAAGGATTTAAATAGAATTTATATATAAAAGATAGTTCTATAGAAAATAAATATTTATTTAAATATCTAAATATTTTAATAAATAACTGTTGAAAATATGATGAAAAAAAAGATTCCTATAGTTTATATGGTTGCAGGAATTTCTTCTAGATTTGGAGGAAAAATTAAACAATTTGCAAAAGTAGGTCCAAATGACGAAACTTTAATTGAATATTCTTTAAATCAGGCAATAGATGCAGGTTTTTCAAAAATAATTTTTATTGTAGGAAATTTAACTGAAATTCCATTTAAAAAAAAATTTGGAGAAAGTTATAAAAGTATACCGATATATTATGCTTTACAAACTTTTGATATTAAAGAGAGAGATAGACCATGGGGAACTGCAGAAGCTGTTTGTTCAGCAAAATTATTGATTGATGGTCCTTTTGTTGTATGTAATGGAGATGATATATATGGAACAAATTCTTTTAAAATATTGATAAATCATCTACAAATTTCAGATGATGAAGCTACACTCGGTTATATTCTTGAAAACGTTATTCCTGAATACGGTCAAACTCATAGAGCTATATTTACTATAGATAAAGATTTTTATGTAAAATCTTTAAAAGAAGTTTTTAATATAGAAAAAAAATTTCCAGAAAAATCAGGAGTAAGCTTAAAAGATTTGTGCAGTATGAATATATTTGCACTTCATCCAAAAGTTTTAGATTTATTAGAAGAAGAATTAAAAATTTTCAAAGAAAAAAATAAAAATGACCGAAAAATTGAATTTTTACTTCCAAATGAAATTTCAAAGTTAATAGAATTAAAAAAAATAAAAATGAAAATATATCCTACTGAAGAAAAATGGTATGGAATTACAAATCCTGAAGATGAAGAAGTTTTAAGAAACCAGTTAAAAAATTTGTAATTTATGTTTTTATTATCATACCATTATACTATACGACAAATATTAAACTAGAAGTAGTTATTATTTATTATTCTTTTGAACATTATTTTCACAAATTTCAAGTTTTACTTCAATATTTCCTGAATCTAAATGTAAAGTGTTAGTTCCAGCATATCTTGCTGTGCAATTATTTAAATTCCCTTTAAACATATTTAAAAATTCTTTATTAGGATTTTCACTTTTAGAAGGCTTGAAATACATTTTAAGCTTATATCCTTTTATTGGAGAATCTTCTCCAACCATTAAACTTTCTTCAATAATCTCTTTATAACTCTCATTTAAAGCTTTGCAAATATTTCTTCCATCATCACAAATTTCATTAGGATTTTTAAAACATTCTTTTATTAAATCTTGACCTGTTTTATAATTAGGTATATATTTAAAAGAACAGTTTGATGTATAATACATACTTGCAGAAAGAAGATTAGAAATTTTAACACTATTTGCTGTTTTTACAGGAGATCTTAAAAAAAACCATAAAAAAACAAGAGAGATTATAACTACAATTAAAATTATTAATACAAATCCTGCTGTTTCATGCTGTCCTTTTTTATTTTTTATTATCATTTCTTTATATTTTTTAATTCTGTTCCAGCTACAAATTTTGCTATCTCACATTTTTGATAGTGTAATGAAGCTTCTGATTCTACTCTACATAATGCAACAAAACTGTCAATTCTTCTTTCATTTCTTACAGATTTATTATAAATTATCAATCTTTCACAATTAGGATAATTCTGTTTCGTGCATATTATCATTTCATCTTTATCTTTATTAAATGCAGACAATTTTTGAATTTCTAAACTTGAATATGGCCAAAAATTCTGATATTTTTTATTATTTGATAATGCCATTGCTTTATCAAAATCTACACAATTTATTCTTGAATATCCTCCACAATAAAATTCAGGAGAATCAGCTAAATTTACTATAGATGATAATGTTCTTTCTTCAGCTATTTGTCTTGCTTCATTCTGAATTTTTGAATATAATAAAGTTAATGCAAATAAAATAACTAATCCAAAAAATAGAAATACTCCTACAAGCATAAAAGCCATTTCTTGAATTCTTATTTGCGATTTTCTTTTAGCGATTTTGTTTTTTTTCATATTTAAAATAATTGACAATCTGTATTAACTGCTTGATTAGCATTTTTAAATTTACTTATTTCTTTGTGTATCATAGGTAGTTCTTTAGAGTTCTTTAATATCTTAGCTAAATTTATAGCAGAAAATAATTTATTTTCAACATCTGAATCGCATCCTTTTAATTGAAGTATTTTTATCTTTTCAATATAGACATTTCCAAGTTCAGAAAATTTTTTCATTAATCTTTGGACATTACATTCATACAATTCTGAAGAAGAAAAAATAGCAGCTATCCAGAGATTATTAATATAAAACATCTCTTCTTTTGAATTTGAATTTTTTTTAATGACTCTTCCATAGTCGTAGATACTATCACAATTTTCATTACACTCTCCATAAACATAAATGTCGCAATTAGGATTATTTACATTAAAACAAACATTTTTTCCAGAACATTCTTCTATATCATCACTAAAATTTATATATTCTATTTGAAGATTTAATTCATCTTCAATTTCTCTAGGTGCTTTATAAAAACAATATCTTTCATTTCCCATAATTATTAAATCAGCTACTTTAAAACCCATAAAAAAGGGTTTTGAAAAAATATACAGTTTTTTTCCAGTTATTTCTTTTTCTCCAAAAACATATTTATTTTTAATATATGCAGGTTCGCTTTTTCTGGAAAATTTATTTCCAAAAGTTTTTTCAGAAAATGCTATAGTCTGAAATCCCCAGGGATTATTATCTAAATAATTGCAATTTTCTAAATAAATCTTACTTTCTATTCTAAATTTTATTTCAGTTGATTCTCCGCTTGCAAGTCCTGTTTCAAAAGGATCTAAATATGATTTAATTTTTTCAGCAGTCTCTTTTCCTCTAAATTCTTCTCCTCCCCTAATTATAGTAGAAATTCCATAAATAGCTAAAAATAAAATAATAGATCCTACAACAATTGCAAAAATCCATTCAAAAGATATTGAAAAACCTTTTTTCTTTATTTTTATTCTTCTCATTATAATCTTTTTTATATTCTTTTTAATAAGTTATATTATTTAAATTTATACAATCTTTTTTATTAAAAATATTCATTTTTTAATTAAAAAATATTAAGTTTGTTCCAAAATAAAAAATCAAAATTTTTAAAAATAATCCCTATTTTTTAATAATTTTAACAAGTCTATCATTTGAATTTTTTTCAATTATCATCAAAACCTTGCCTTTAATCACATCAATACAATAAGGATTATTTGTTCTAGTTATCCAGTTAACATCTATGTGAGGTAAAGAGTACTTAGCCATATCACATGCTTTGTTTAAAGGATACAAAAACATATTTTTATCGATATAAATATCAATGTATGTTCCAATTTCTTTATCAGCACCTCTAAAACTTTCACTTACATTTGCAAAACAAACTTTTTTTATTCCTGAAGGTAAATAACCTTTAAATTCAACAGATTGATCATTTGAATTCCATGCTCTTTCAACTTCTTCTTCAATATCATTAATGAAAATACCTATTTTAGAACAATTTTGAATAGATAAAAAATGTTTTATTACAATAAATGCTACGACAATAAAAAAAATAATTAATATTATTGAAAATATCATTCCAAAAGAAAGTCCAAATATTTCTTGAGCTTTTTTGTCTATTTTTTTATTGTTTTTTTTCTTAATCATAGAGTTAATAAAAAAAATAATGTTAATAAATTTTATCAACCTTAATAAAAAATTACCTACTAAAAAAAAGAAATTATAAGTTTCTAAATTTATTTATTTTTTATTTTATCTAATAAACTGTTAATATTTTCAACACCTACAGCTTTTTCTATTATTTCTCCTGTTTCTGGATTAATTAATACAGCAGTAGGATATCTTGATATTCCATATTTTTTTAATAAAGCTGAATTAACTTCTCCATTAATTGGAAGAATTTTTGCATCTTTGTTAATACTAGCCCAATTTTTTAAATATGGAGCAAGATTTCTACAAGGTCCACAAATAGGAGATGAAAATTCCAATATTAATCCTTTAGTATGTATATTAGGATTATAAGCCGGACCTACTTCTTTAAACATATCTATTTTAGAATTTTTATCAGATGAATAAGGGTTATCTACTAATTCTGAACTCTTTTTTATTTCATTTAGGATACTATTTATAACTTCAGGAACCTGTTTTTGATTAGAAGGAGCTTCTTTTATGACAGGAACTAATTCTCCCATAGAAATTACAATTTTTCCATTTGAATATTTTGGCATTTCTCCAAAAATTACTCTAGACATTTTAGTTTCAATGTCTTTCATAGGTTCAACTCTGAAATTAGTAGGGTTATTCGGATTAGGGTCATTTGACATTCCTATAACTATTTTGCTCTTAAATGGAAGTGCTTCATTATTACGAAAAGGAAGCAGAGTTATAGGTGTATTTGCACTATTCTTAAATTTAGTTAAATCTCCCTCATTAAATCCAAAAACCCTATTACCTTGATTAAAAAAAATTTTATTATTTTCAGGATCAGTTTTATAATAAATATAATCATTATCAATTATTGTTTTACCATTTGTAATTATTTGAGAATCTTTATTAAAAAAAATATTTGAATTATCTAACGCCCATCCTGCTAAATATCCATTTTTAGCCACTTTAATTTCCCAGGGATTATTTTCTTGTATTCTAATAGAATGACTAGCAAGATCATTATTACTTCCAGCTCCAATACCATCTTTATCAATAACAAAATATGCACCTTTAAATCCATTTTTTATTTCATTATTTAGATTTGTTTTTCCAGGAAATAAATATGCTTTTTCATTAACTCCTGTTAAAGTTTTTAACTCTCCAGTTTTTGGATCAGGAACTTTCATATTATATAAATTTTGAAAATTAATTTCTTTTCCATCAATTCTCAAAGTTAATTTTTGTTCTTTATTAATAAACCAGTTAGAGCCATCGTGAGATAAAAATCCCTGAAAATCTACATTTTTTCCTTTGAATCCAATTTGTTCTGCAAATTCTTCAGGTAGTTTAACAAAACCATTTAATGTTCTGTATTGTAAAAATCTTTGTTCTTCATCTTTACCTTTGTCTTTATCTTTGGTAGGAATTATTGAAATTTTACTTCCTTGTTCTAAATCAACTCGAATAGGTTTAGTTTTATCTAAATCATCCATGTTTACAATAGAATTATGAGGTGCATGAAACTTCATACCGCCCATTGCAATTATGTTACCATTGTTTTCATTTGTTTTTAGATTAGTTGCAGAAACAATTCTTCCTTCTTCATTTAGTTTAATATTCGAATTTTCTTGAATTCCTTTAATATCAACATAAGGAGTTTTTATATTATTGTCTTTTTGTTCTAAATTAATTTCTGAAGAGCTTTGAGAAACTTTTATATTAGTAGTTCCAGATTCTTTTTTTAAATCAAAATTTCCAGTAACTTTAACATCATCAGGTTTTAATGTTGGATTATTATCTATTTTTTTTCCTACAATATTCCCAATAGATACATCTTCTCCATAAACCTGACCTGAAAATTTTGTTGGATAATCTAATTTTGATAATTCTTCTATCTCTTTATTATAACTCTTACTATCAGTTATAGTTTGTTGTGATGATGCATATACAATAATTTCATTTATTGTAATAAATATTATGAATATTTTAATTAAAAAAAATAAAATATTAGATTTCATTTTTTTAATATATCTTGTATTTATTTGCAAAATAAAATCTGTAATCACTGTTAAAAAGTTGAGATTTTTCATCTCTTATGGTAAATATAATTATTCCAGTTTTATTACCATAATCATTCATTTCAATGTAAAGATCTAATTCTTCAGCCCAATCATACATGCATGAAAGACAGATATCTTCTCCGTTAATCAGTTGTTCTTTATTTATTCTACTTGCTAAATCATAAATTTTATCAAGTCTTACATTTACAATTTCATTGAATTCTCTTAATCTATAAGTTTTCTTATCTTTTTTTATGATTAGAGGATAATCTACATTAAATATTACTTTTTCATTTTCAATTTTTGTTTTTGTTGTAATATTTTCAGAATTAATTACATAATCTGGGAAATCTTTAAAATTTCTTATACAAAATTGTAACATAAAATTCATATATGATGAAAGTTCGCTTTCTATTTTTTCTTTTGAGGGAATGTAACTCTTACCATCTGAATAATAATAAGCAATTCCATAATCAGTTGAAAAGTCAGGGCTATTAAAATAACCTCCTGTTTGTCCTATAAAATAAACAGCAGTTTTTCCAGTTTCATGAACACAATTACTAATATAATCATATATATCTTTAATCTCAGGAGAAATAGTTTGTTTGTTACTTTTTATAATATTACTTTTATAAAACAAAAAAAATAAGAATAAAATTATTATAAAAATAGAAATTATTATAAATACAGTAATTTGAGCTTTATTTATTTTCCTCTTTTTCATAGTATTTTTTATTTTAAAATAATCTTTTTTTATTTAAACTTTATTATTATGTTAAACTTTAAAATATTTAATTTATTTTTATATACCATGTTCTTTATGTTTTTAACGATGCAATATTGTTAAACTTAATATTAACTTGTATAAATCAAATAATCCTAATCTATCTAAATAATCATGAATAAGTTTTAAACTTCCATATAGTCCTTCTCTTTCTACAGGATCTTTTGCTGATAAAACTCCAATTAATTTACCTTCTGAATTAAAAAGACCTCCTCCACTTCTTCCTTGTTCAGCACCAGGAATCTCTTTTGTTTCTATATTAGGAAAATTTGAATATCTATCTATTGAAACAATGTTACCACTACTACAACTAGGATTTTGTCCAAAAGTGCATCCAACTGAAAAAATTCCTTCTCCAACTTTTGGAACATAATCTTTTCCAGCTACTTTTGCTGTTGTAATTCCTTCAAATACTGGGATCCTGACTAAAGCTATGTCATTCTTTAAATCATAATTAATTAATTGTCCAGTTATACTTTTAACTTGATTTGAATTTGAATCAAAAACATCTATTTGTAGAGGATATCTTCCACTATTTTCTCTAAATAAATGTCCTGCAGTTAAAACATAAGCACTATCTCCTTTTATTCCAATTATAGTTCCTGTTCCAACAGACATGCCTTGAGGATCTCTTCCTTTTATTCTAACAGTAGATGATACAGCATTAGCTTGAGGACCTCCTTCAATATTAAATTTAGGTGGTTCAGAAGGTTTATCTGGAGTAGGATTTACACTTGCACCATTAGAATCTACTGAAGGAAGATTTCTTCTTATTCTTCCTATATCATCACTTGAGTCCATATTTACAACTTTAAATCCTGTTTTATCATCAAAAATCAGTTTTTGTGTATTAGGTGATACAGGTTTACCTTCGCTTTTAAAAGGAAGATATTCTAAAGGAACTTGCGTACTATCTTTTAAGATATTTTTATCAAATCCTGTTATATAGATACCTTTTTTATATAGAAGCTCTCCTTTGTTATTTATCCAGTATGTTGAATAATCTTGTTGAACAACACCACCTCCAATTTGTACAAGTTTTCCATTTTCTAAGATTAAATTAGAATTTGAAAAAGGAATAATTGATAAATGAGAATTTTTATTTACATTGATATAAGGGTTTCCAGGCAAAAATTCAATTGGATTTCCATCTTTAGAATTAAAAGAACCTGTTTTTAAAACTTTATCACCAAAATAAACATAATTATCTTCAAATTTATCTTCTTTAAAATAAATATTTATTCTTTCATTAACGTTTTTTACAGAATTAAATAAATTTTTTATTTTTACATTATCTATAATAACCTCATTTCCTTTTTCTAAAAAATAATTTTTACCATCATGAGATATTGTTCCAATAAATTTTCTTCCATTTGGAAGAGTTACTTCTCCATCAATTGATACATATCTTATTACTTTATTATCAATGCTATTATTTATTTTAGGATCTTTTTGAATTTTAGAACCTTTAGGAACTCTTATATTTATAATATTTTTTTCATTTTCATTAATTAAAATTTGAGAACCAACTGGAACATAAAATTTTTTACCTCCTAAAACAATCTCTGTTTGACTTTCACTATTTATTCTTATATCAGCAGAAATTACTTTTCCAGAATTATCAAATTTTATTTTATTTTGTTGGTCACTAGGAATCTGAATAGGTTCTTTTTTGTTTGAATCAGTAATCTCATTAGATGATATAAAGCTTAATAAAAGTAGAATTATCAATAAAGAAAACAATATAATTATTAACTTTTTTTCGTATTTTTTCATTTTAAATAACTTTTAATTTTTAAATTTATTAGCAAAGTTAAATCTAAATTCTTTGC
>JAVYLW010000008.1:0-30631 GCA_038740375.1 Candidatus Pacearchaeota archaeon
TAGGAGTCATAACTGATAAAGATACAGATACTTTTCCAGTAACAAATGCGACCTGTCCAAAGTGTAATCATAAAGAAGCATATTTCTGGTCAAGCCAAATGCGTGCTGGTGATGAAGCAGAAACTCGATTTTTTAAATGCACGAAGTGTAAACATACTTGGCGAGAGTATAGATAAAAAAATTATAAAAAGTAAATATTTTAAATTTAAAATGCAATTCTGTCCTAAATGCGGTTCTGTAATAATAGAAAAAAATTGTGCAAGATGTGATTATGAATCAGAGGAAATTGTAAAATTAGAAATAGTCCAACAAATAAAAACAAAAAAAGAAATTCCTGTAATAAAACAAGGTGAAAATGAAATAAATCCTGTTATAGATACACCCTGTCCTAAATGCAAAAATCCTCAATCTTTTTTTTGGACAAAACAAACAAGAGCAAGTGATGAAGCAGAAACACAATTTTTTAAATGCACAAAATGTAGTTACACTTGGAGAAGATATAGATAGTCTAAAAAAAAAATTTATTATTAAAATCTTTATTATATTTGCACAGATTAGATATATTAAATTGAACATATTAAAAAATTTAAAACAATACAAATTTACAAATTTCAAAAAATTTTAAATAAAAATATTTAAAAACATAGTTTTAATATTCATTCATATATATTATCAAAAAAATGGAAAAAAAAATAAAAATGATTGCAGCAGCTTCAGAAGCATTAAAATTCTTAATTGCTCATCCAAAATCAACAGATGAAGAAGTAATTCAATATGTAACAAACTTTATTATGAATGAAAAAATTAAAGATGAAGATATTAAATTTGGAATGATTGCAGCAGCAACAGAAACCTATAAAATATTTATGCAAAATTCAAAAATGACCGAGAAAGAATATTTAAGAAAAATAATGGAAAGAATTCCAATAATAATTGAAAATTCTAAAAGTATTAACTAAAAATTTACTATAAAATAAGATAGATTAAATCTTTATTAATAAAGATTAATTTTTTCTCTTAATAACTTTTCTAGTGGTATCAGAGGTTTTAATTTGATTCAATTTCTGAATTAAATCTTCATAGGATTTACTTAACTCAGTTATCTGTGCTTGAAGATTTCTTATATCTTCTTTTACCCTTCTAAAAGATCTTATAGTATTTCTCTGAAAATTATTCATTTTAAATACACCTTAAAAATCTTAGATTTAAACCCTATATAAATCTTTTGTTGATGTAATTATATAGTTAATACACTAATTTAATGGATGCGAGGGGATTTGAACCCCTGACACCCGGATTAAGAGTCCGGTGCTCTAACCAGGCTGAGCTACGCATCCTCTATATTTATAAATTAAAAAATATAGATTTATATTATAAATTCTATATATCACAATCGTTTAAAAACCTAATTGACAAATAAACCTTTATAAAATATAATTAATATTAAATATACTGCTAAAAGATGGAAAAGTCAAATTTAAGATATAATTATACAAAAAGAAAAGTAAAACATAATTACAAAACAAATTATATTAGAAACATTCCAAAAGTAATGAAGATTTTAGAAAAACATTTTCATTATACTGAAAGAACAACTTTAAACAAAATGCGTTTAGAAAATCCTGATCCTTTTAAAATTCTTATCTCGTGTTTATTATCCTTAAGATCAAAAGATGAAACAACAGAAAAAATATCAAAAGAATTATTTCAAATAGCAGATACACCTGAAAAAATCATGAGACTACCTCTAAGTAGACTGGAAGGTATAATTTATTCAACAGGCCATTATCATAAAAAAGCACTTACCCTAAAAAATGTCTCAAAAGAACTTATAAATAGATTTAATGGAAAAGTTCCAAAAACAAAAGAAGAACTTTTGTCGATAAAAGGAATAGGACCAAAAACAGCAAATATTGTTTTAAATTTCGCTTTTCAACAATCAACACTTCCAATAGATACACACTGCCACAGAATACCAAATAGGCTAGGTTGGATAAAAACCAAGACTCCTGAACAAACAGAAATTGCTTTATCAAAAATATTGCCAAAAAAATATTGGTTTGAATTCAATGGAATCTTTGTTTTATTTGGAAGAACAATTTGTCATCCAATATCTCCATGGTGCTCAAAATGTCCTGTAAGTAAATATTGTCCAAAAATCGGATTAAAAAAAAGTAGATAAAATCTAATAAAAAAATAAAGCACTTCTTATAAACTAAATAAAAATTTTCTTGTAGAAATTTTTGTTATATATATTACTCTATTAAAATAATAAAAATCACCTCTTAAAATAAAATAATTTTATTTAATGTTTGTAATATAATCCTTTAAGAATATCTAAGGTTAATTTCTTACATAAGTTGTCGTTTGATAGAATCAATATTCTCTGATATCTCTTCACCTTTCTTTGTAAGTTTAATTAGTTTTATTCTTCCTTTCTTCTCAAAAGCAACAAGTCCAAGATTCTCTAATGTCTGAAGAATTTTAACTGCGTGTGAATAAGTGCAGTCAACTTCTTTAGCAAGCACAGAACCATATCTAGCCTTAGACATCTTTCTTAAAGCAACTAACATTAATGCCGGCTTTCTTCTAAAAAAAATGTCAAAGTTATCTTTCATTTTAAGGTTTTAACCTATATATCTTATTTATTGTTATCAAAATAATACATTCATAGTATTATTTTTGAATTATATAATTAACTATTACATTCATTTATAAAACTTTCTATCAAAAAAATTAACCATATAGTAACAAAAATTTATAAATTAATTTTAAATATTTTAAGTTAATTCGTTGTACAAATCAAGATAACCCTTAGAATACAATTCTAATTTTTTGGCTATAGTTTCTATCTTAGTGTTGCCGTTAATTACTGAATTTTTCATAAAAGCTTTAATATCTGAAGATAATAAAGCCCTAACAGCTTCCTCTTTACTAATCTCTATTTTAATATCTATATCATCTATAACTCCTTCACCTATAGTTAATCCTTTAGATTTATCAAATACTACAACATTCCAATATTCATCATCTAAAACAATAATTAATCTAGGATAACCGTAACCTAAAGAAGATTTATGCAATTTATCAACTCCAATAGAATTTAATAAGTAAGTTAAAAAAGTATGATTAAAATTTAGAACTCCTTGTCTTATTGCTTCATTAATATCAACATTTCCATATTTATCTGCATTTTTAATCAAAATTTCTTTCATAGGATTACCAAAAAGAATTGAATTCTGATTAATATAAATTTTCTCAGGATTTCTTGGAACTTCTTCATTTGGATTACTTGTTGAAGGACTTAGCTGAATATCCTGATTAGTATTAACAGGTATAGAATTAGTCATTATATGACTATCTTTCTTATTAAGAAAAAAATAATTCAAAATAAAAATTATAGAAATAATTATTAATAGAATAATTAACAAAAAAATCAATTTTTTTTTAAATTTTTTTTTCATTATTAATAGATAGTATAGATTGATTATATTTAAATATATTGTAAAAAGTAGAAAAATGAATTAAAAATTTTTATAAAAATAATATTTTCCATTAGATTTAAATATTATCCAAATTTTTAATTTAAATGCTTGATATAAAATTAATAAGAGAAAAACCAGAGCTAATTAAAGATAATCTCAAAAAAAAATTTCAAGATAATAAAATTTACTTAGTAGACGAAATTATAAAAATTGATAAAGAATGGAGAGAAGAAAAATTTAAACTAGACAATTTAAGAAAAGAAAGAAACTCTATTTCTGAACAAATTAACCAAGCAAAGAAAAAAAAAGAAGATAAAAAAGCAGATGAATTAATAAAAAAAGCTAAAGAAATACCTGAATTAATAGAAAAAGTAGAAAAAAAGGAAAAAGAACTTCAAGAAAAAATAAAAAGTATTCTATTACAATTACCTAATATAATTTCATCAAAAACACCTATCGGAAAAGATGCTACAGAAAATAAAGAAATAAAAAAATGTGGAAAAATTCCTAAATTTAATTTTCCAATAAAAAATCACGTTGAAATACTTGAAAAATTAGGAATTGCTGATTTTGAAAAATCCGCTATTGTATCTGGAAAAGGTTTTTATTATATGAAAAATGAACTTGCATTACTAAATCAAGCACTAATAAGATTTGCGATAGATTTTCTTAAAAATAAAGGCTATGAATACATTGAAACACCTTTAATGCTAAATGAAAGATCTATCTTTGCATCAATGGATAGAGCTGCAATTGAACAATCTGTTTATTCTATAAAAGACGAAGATTTAAACTTAATTGGAACAACAGAACAATCACTTTTAGCTATGCATTCAGGAGATATTATTCCTGAAGAAAAACTTCCTAAAAAATATTTTTCCTACTCCATATGTTTTAGAAAAGAAATAGGAGCACATGGAATAAATGAAAAAGGTTTGTGGAGAACTCATCAATTCAACAAAGTTGAACAATTTGCTTTTTGCGTTCCAGAAGATTCAGATAAGATATATAATGAATTTTTAAAAAATTCAGAAGAAATTTTAAAATTATTAGAACTTCCGTATAGAGTTGTAGAAATATGTTCAGGAGATTTAGGAGATTGGAAACACAGATCTGCAGACTTAGAAGTTTGGCGTCCAACTTTAAATGAATATGGAGAAGTAATGTCGTTATCTAATTGCACAGATTATCAAGCAAGAAAACTTAATATAAAATGTGTTGATAAACATGGAAATAAAAGAATTGTTCATACTTTAAACGACACTGCACTTGCAACTTCAAGAATACTTGTCACTTTAATTGAAAACAATCAAAAAAAAGATGGCTCAATAAAATTACCTAAAGTTTTATGGAAATATGCAGGATTCAAAGAAATAAAAACAAAAAATAATTAAATAATTCTAAATTTCAACTAAAAAAATTAAAAAAATGTTACAAAAAAGATATAAAATAAAAAAATATATATTTGATATAAAATGGAATTAAATATTCCTAAACATGTAGCTATTATTTTAGACGGCAATAGAAGATTTGCAAAAAGACTAATGTTAGAACCCTGGAAAGGTCATGAATATGGAGCTAAAAAAGTTGATAAATTAATCAAGTTTGCAACAAATAAACTAGGAATAAAAGAGCTTACTTTTTACTGTCTTTCTATTGAAAACATTAATTCAAGACCAAAAAAAGAATTAGAATATTTATATAAACTATTTAAAAAAGAATTCACAAAATTAAATAGAAAAGAGCTTGAAGAACAAGGTATAAAAGTAAAATTTATAGGCAATTTAAATTTATTACCAAAAGATCTCAAAGAACAATGTAAAAAACTTGAAAATGAAACAAAAAAAAATAAAAGATTTTTAATCAACTTTGCCCTTGCATATGGAGGTAGACAAGAAATAATAGAAGCAGTAAAAAAAATAATTAAAAACAAACTTGAACCAGATGATATAAACGAAAAAAATTTTGAAAAAAATCTTTATATAAAAGATGAACCTGATTTAATTATAAGGACTGGTGGAGAAAAAAGAACATCTAATTTCTTACCTTGGCAATCAGTTTACTCAGAGCTTATTTTTATAGATAAAACATGGCCTGAATTTGAAAGACAAGATTTTATAAATTGCATAGAAGAATTCAAAAAAAGAAAAAGAAATTTTGGAAAATAAAAGTATAAAAATTAGAAAATATCTGATAAAAAAAATTAGTTGATTAGTTTATTAAATTTTATAAATTAAAAATTCTAAAGTAATATATAAAAAATTAGAGGAAAAATTTTTAATTATGAAAAAATCTAAAAAAACTCTAGAATCAAAAGAAAGAAAGAAAAAATTTAAGATTTTAGCAGCAGGAGACTTTCATGGAGATCCTGATATAACAAAAAAACTTGCTAAAAAAGCTGAAGAGGAAAATGTAGATCTTGTTGTATTAACTGGAGATATAACAAGTCCGCTAAAAACAGAGAATATATTAAAACCATTTATTGAAAAAGGGAAAAAAGTTGTTTTAGTACCGGGAAATCACGACACTACAGAAGCTATGGATTTATTTTCTCATTTATATGGAGTTAAAAATATTCATGAAAAATATACTATATATGAAAATATAGGTATTATAGGAATAGGAAGTCCTGACTGGCAATTTAACTTAGATGAAAAAAAAACTTATGAAAAATTAAAAGAAAATTTTGAAAAATTAAAAGGTAAAAAATTAGAAAAAAAGATTTTAGTAAGTCATCTGCACGCAGCAGATACAAAATCTGAATTTTCAGGAATAAAAGGAAGTAGAGGTTTAAGAAAAGCAATAGAAAAATTTCAGCCAGATATATTTCTTTCAGGACATATCCATGAAGCAGAAGGTTTAACAGAACAAATAGGAAAAACTAAGGTATATTCCATAGGAAGAAAAGGAAGAATTATAGAATTATAAGCATGATAAAATCTAAATATAAATCATATTACTTAAACGGAATTTCTAACGGATGTAAATATTGTGTTAGAGGAGAAAAATTAGTATTATTCATATCAGGAAAATGCGAAAGAAATTGTTATTATTGTTCATTATCAAAAAAAAGAAAAAATAAAAATATAAGCTGGGCTAATGAAAGAAAAATTAGTTCTATTAAAGATATAATAAAAGAAGTAAAAGATAGTAATTCTACATCTGCAGGAATAACAGGAGGAGATCCTTTTTTGTTTTTAAACAAAACAATAAATTACGCAAAAGCATTAAAGAACAAATTTAGAAAAAAGTTCCATATACATATTTACTTACCTACTAAAAATTTAACTGAAAATAAACTAAAAAAATTATCAAAATATATTGAAGAAGTAAGATTTCATCCAGATTTTTTATGTAATAAAAAATCAGATATTGATACAGAAATTAACAAAATAAAAATAGCAAAAAAATTTTGGAAAAAAAAGGATATTGGAATTGAATTACCTATGATACCTGAAAAAAAGAAAGAAATTTTAGAATTTATATTAAAAATAAAAAATGATATAGGATTCGTAAATTTAAATGAACTTGAATTATCAGAAACAAATTTTGAAATAATGACAAAAAATTATAGATTTAACAAAACAGGTTATGTAATAATAAATTCTAAAAATGCAGGATTATGGGTATTAAAAAATTTAGAAAAATTTAAGATAAAATTAAAAGTTCATCTTTGTACAGCTGAATTAAAAAATCAATATCAATACAAAAATAGATTGAAATTACATAAAATGCTTCCCTTTGGAAGAAGAACAAAAGATGGAACAGTTATTTACCTAAAAACTAACAAAAAACCAAAAGCAAAATCTGGATTTTATTTTGACAAGCAAAAGAATCAATATATTTTATCAAATAATCTTGCTAATAAATTGATAGAAAAACAAAAAATATTTAGAATTGAAGAATTTCCGACATTTGACAGAACCGAAATAGAAAAGGAAGAAATAAAAATATAAAAAAGAATTAAACGATTAAAAATTTATAAAATATAAAAATCCAATAAATTTTTATACCTTATCTATTTAAGATTTTTATTAAAAATATAGATTCTTGAAATATTAAAATTTTCAAGTTAAAAATAATGCCAAAAAAAAAGATATCAAAAGAAAAAATTGAACAAAAATCATATATTCAGTTTAACCCTGCTGATGTAAAACAAACAGTAGAAATTCCTGTAAAATCAAAAGCAGGAATTAAGGAAATAGAAACAATAGAAAGAATAGGAGAAAAAGAAATTTCTGAAATTGAAAAAATAAAATTAAAAGAAAAAAGTATAGAAAAAATAGAAGAACCTATTTTAAAGGAAGTAAAATTTACAACAAAAGATAAAAAACCTGCTAAATTTCAAGAATTAAAATTAAATCCTAACGGACATATTCTGATTATTACTGAAAAACCACAAGCAGCATCCAAAATTGCAGCAGCTTTATCTGAAGGAACTGACAGAAAAATATCAAATCAAGGTGTTCCTTATTATGAATTTGAAAAAAACAACAAGAAAGTAGTTGTTGCCTGCGCAGTAGGTCATTTATTTACAATTTCTCAAATAAAAAAAACAAAAGATTATCCAATTTTTGATATAGCATGGTTTCCAAACTATGAAATTAAAAAACAAGATTTCACAAAAAAGTATTATAACACTATACATAAATTAGCTAAGGGTGCTAGTGAAATAATAATAGCTACAGACTTTGATACTGAAGGAGAAGTAATCGGATACAATATAATAAGATTCATAGCAGGGCAAAAAGATGCAAAAAGAATGAAGTTCTCTTCTTTAACTGCAAAAGAGTTAAAAGAGTCATATGAAAATGTACATAAAAATTTAGAATGGGGCCAAGCTATAGCAGGAGAAACAAGACATATATTAGACTGGCTTTATGGAATTAATTTATCAAGGGCTTTAATGCATTCAATAAAATCAAACGGCAAATTCAAAATAATGTCTATAGGTAGAGTCCAGGGCCCTGCACTAAATCTAATAGTAGAAAAAGAAAAAGAAATATTAAACTTCAAACCAACTCCTTATTGGCAGATTTTTATAAAAATTAATGATGGAAAAAAATCTACAGAATTAAAATATATTAAAGATATTACTAAAAAACAAGAACTAACAAAATTTGAAGAACTTGTAGGAAAAAAAGCAGATGTTCAAACTATAAAAACTAAACAATCCATAGAACCGCCGAGTCCTTTTGATTTAACAAGCTTGCAAACTGAATGTTATAAATTTTACGGTATATCTCCATCTCAGACATTAGCAATAGCTCAAAAGTTATATCTCGCAGGATTAATTTCTTATCCAAGAACATCTAGCCAAAAAATTCCTGAAACAATAGAATCCAAAAAAATATTAAAACAATTAGAAAAATATTATAAAAATCTTACAGATATCGCAACAAGAGAAAAACCAGTTGAAGGAAAAAAATCTGATCCTGCTCATCCAGCAATAATACCAACAGGAGTTCATAATAAATTAGAAAAAAATGAAGAAAAAGTATATAACTTGATTGTAAAAAGATTTATTTCTTGTTTTTGTCCAAATGCAGAAATTGAAAATAAAAGAATAGAATTAGAAATTAATGGATTAAAATTTGCAGAAAAAGGAATGGAGATAATATCTCTTGGATGGATGGAAGTTTATCCAACAAAAATAGAAGAAAAAGAAATAAAGGATTTTAACGGAATAGTTGAAATTGAAAAAATAAGAATAGAAGAAAAGATGACTCAACCTCCAAAAAGATATACTCCTGCTTCAATTATTTCTGAATTAGAAAAAAGAAATCTTGGAACAAAAGCAACAAGAGCTGGTATTATAGATACTCTATATGAAAGAGATTACATAAAAGAAAAATCAATAAAAGCAACAGCTTTAGGAATTAGACTGATAGAAACACTAAAAAAATATTCTGAAGTTATCATAGATGAAAAATTAACAAGAGAAATCGAAAAAGATATGGATATAATAAGAAGTTCAAAAAAAGACTTAGATAAAAAACAAAAAAAAGTAATAGAACTAGCGAAAAAAACTTTAATAAAAATTTCTGAAGATTTTAAAAAAAATGAAAAATTAATAGGAAAAGAACTTTTAGAAGCAAGAGAAGAACAATGGAACGAACAAAAAGAGAATAATAAGTTAGGATTTTCTTGTCCCATTTGTAAAACAGGTGAATTAAGTTTGAAATTTTCTCCAAAATTTAAATCCTATTTTATTGCATGTAGTAATTATCCAGAATGTAAACAAACTTATTCCTTGCCAGGAAAATCTTTAATTAAAAAAGCTGATAAAAAATGTCCTGAATGTAACTTTCCTCTAATAATCTCAATAAGAAAAAATAAAAAACCTTGGACACTATGTTTTAATAAAGAATGTCCGTCAAAACAAAAAAATATAAATGAAAAAGATTTTTAATAATAAATCCAAATAATAAAGGTTAATAGTTTAATAACTAAAAAATCTCTTTTTTACAATACCTTCATTAACAATTAAAAAATTAAATTCTCTTTCAGGAAGAGATCTATGTTTTCTAAGAATTGCTTTTTTCCTGCCATTTTTATTTTGAAACTCAATTATGCATTTACTCCAATATTTCAAAATATCTCCTCCTACTACATTAACACTTGCTTCTTTCCCAGCAATAAAATCTTCTTCAGATAAAAAATTAGAATAAACTTGAGCAGTTATTAATATAGGTATATTTCTCTTAATTGCAATTTCATGTAAAGACTTCATTTGATTAAGAAGATCGTAATTTATTTTTTCTACATCTTTAAGCCCTTTCTTTTTTGCTTCGGCTAAATCAAGCCTGTATAACATAGTCATACTATCGACAACAATCAAGGAAATATTTTTACTTCTAGACTCTCTAAAAAGTTTTAGAAAAATTTTTTTCTGTTCATAAAAACTTAAAGGCTTTAAAATTATAATATTTTTTAAAACATCATAACAATCAACTCCAGATATCTGTCTAATTCTATCAAGTGAAAAACTTCCTTCAGTATCTATATATATTACTTTCTTATTTTCCCTAGCTAAAAAAGAACTTGCAAGCATTGTAAAATTACTTTTACCAGATGCTGCAGGTCCATAAAACAAAGTTATTACACCTTTATCATATCCTCCAGAAAGCCAAAGATTTAAATCTCTACTACCTGTAGGTATCTTAGTTTTAAAGTATTCTTTATTTTTTCCTTCAAGTTCAATATCTTTCATATTAAGATTCAACAATTAATAATAAAAAATACAATTATAATATCATTAATAAAAATTATTATTAAAAAATATCATATTTAAACTATTCAAAAAATTAATTATTAAAATTTTAAATAATCAGATTTCATATTTAAAATATAGATAACACTTCATATATAAAAATAATAATTATCTTTTCATTTAAGAATAATTTTTTTATATGAATAATTTAGATTCTCAAAATTTATTTTTTTGTTAAATTAGAATTAAATACAAATTATAAGATATATCCATATATTTCCAAAATAAATCTAAATTTAGATAAATATGAAAATATTTAAAAATTTAAATAATAGCGAAAAGATTATAATAAAAATAATATTAAAAAATAAAGGTAAAATTATAAATCAAAATTAATAAATTAACTGGTTTTTTTACAAAGTAAAAATTAGTAGAATTCTTAATAGTTTAGAGAAAAAAGAGATTATAGAAAGAAAAAAATATATGGAATAACTAATATGGTACGTTTAAAAATTTAAGAATTAAAAACTTATTATTTAACTATTTTCTTATATTCATCAACAAATTTTTCAATATCTTTTCTAACTTTTGATATAGCATCTTGTAATGCTTTTTTAGCTGTTTTACCAGAACTAACTACTACCTTCATTACTAAAGGTTTACTATAATGTTCTTTTCTCCAAGCAGCCATTTCAACATCTTTGTCTTCATTTAAATAAACTCTTAAAAGTTCAGCAACTGTTTGATTATCTATCTGAAACTCAAGTTCATTCTTCTCGTCTTTAAGAATCTTAACTTCCATTTTATTAAATTATCAAAGAAAAGATAGGTTTAAAAATCTTGCTAATAAATATTTGAATAATATTATTTTTAATTTAAAATCTTTCAAAAGATTTTTTTCTTGACAAAAGTTCACTTCCGCCTAGAAAACTATCAATCTCTCTAGATTGCTTTTCTTTTATTAATCTAAGTTCTTCTTTTCTGGCTTCAATTAATCTGTTCCTTTCCTCAATTTTTCTCTGTTCTTCTAATCTTTCCTCCTTTATAGCAAGAACTTTTTTTCTATGAAACTCTTTTAAATCTCCAACTTTAACTTTTGAAATATCTACTTTTTTTAAATCAAAATCTTCATTATCTCTTAGTATAAAGGATTCTTCATCATTTTTAAACTTGTTTTCCTCTTTTCTTTCTTTTAAAACCATACTACCTCTTCTCCAAGGCCTACCTAAAGAAAACATTGGATCTTTATTATATGTTTTTTCAAATTCTTTTTTCCCTTCTTCTTTTTCATTTAGAGATGTTTCTCTTGTTTTTTCTTGATTAAAATTCTTATTCAAAAAAACAGCTTCTGGCTCAGGTATATATTCAAGTTCTCTTCCATATTCATCCAAAAGAACAGGTTTTATTTTATTTACTTTGTTTTTATTCATCAGATAAGCTTCAGATTCACTTATCTTTCTTAAACTTATTCTAAAAAATTGTTCTAATTTTCTTATTATTAAATCTGCATTATCAGGAAGTTTTCCTTTCTCAAGCATCTCTAACAATGCTTCTGGCTCAGATATAGCCTCGCCTAATTGTCTATAAGAAAGTCCTCTTCTTCTTCTATTTTTCATAATTTCCCAATGAAAATGATCTATAAGATTTAACTGTTCACTAACAGGAAATTCAAGTTGAGGATTTTTATCAAGTTCTTTCAATCTTTCTTCTCTAATTATTCTTTCTCTTTCTTTTTTATCTTCGGCATCTTTACCAAATAATGAAATTTTTAACCTTTCATAAACACTTAAAGGGCGTTCAGATTTTTTCAAAACTGTCTGATCGGGCTTTTTAATAAGATCAATGTTCTCTATTATAGAACATCTCTCACAAATTTTATCAAGTTTTCCATAATATATACAATCGAACAATTGCACTCTTTCTGAAGAAATATTACATCTTACACAATATTCCATATTTTTAAAAGGGGATTTATAACAAAAATCAAAAATATCCTATTTTTAACTTTTTTTATTTTTTAAAATATATATCGTTTTTAAAAATATCTCTAAAAATATTCTCGTTCATTTGAAATATTTTTCTAATTCCTCAATCGTTTGTAAATCTTTAACTTTAATTTTTTCATTTATTAGTATAACTGGAAGATCATCTTTAGTTATATTAAACTTATCCATAATCAGATTTACAGAAACAAGATTATTATCTCCTGCTATTGGAATTAACAAAATGCTATTTCCCATTTTTTTCTTAAGTTCGTATAAAAGTTTAGAAAAAGTATTTTGTTTTGCTTTTATATCTAATGTTTGATTATTCATTTTATATAGATAAACTACGTTCTTATAACTCTCATTACATTTTTCTTTTATCATTAAAGAATTTAAAAATAAATTTGCTCTTAAAAGATCATATTTTCTATGCCTTGTATTTAAATCTTCTTTTAAATTACTAGCAGACTGATATCTTTCTAAAAGTAAAGCTTCTTTATAGATTCTTTCAGCAAATTCAAAATTTTCATTTACAGCAACTTCACAATTAAAATTTCCCATTGAATAAATTTCTGTTTGCAACTTAATATCAAGCAGATTAATTTCTGATTTTTGATATAAATCATCTATTTTTCCAATCCTAAAATTTTCCAAGATTACACCAAAAAAAATTCCGATTAAAAATATCAAAAAAGTAACTAATAAAGCTTGCCAAAAAACATGTTTTTGTGAATTTAACATATTATATTATTTTTTTAATAATCTTTACACTTGTTTTTTTATAAATTTTATGATTTCAAAAAATTAAAAGAATCAGCTCCATTTTCTTTTACCTAAAAAATAATTCCATACAGAATCTACCATAATCAAAGGATATGTCACTAAATAAACTAATAAATAAAAAGGTATAGTTAATAACTTTTCTTTTACAAATATTTTTTCTTTTAAAATGCTCAAAACTACTAATAAAAAAATAAACTCAAATAAAAATAAAGTCAAACCTAAATAATTTAGAAAACTAGGAGTAATATAAAATTCATTTAATGTTACAACAGGTGTATGAGTCGTAATAGAATATTTTGCATATAACAATTTAGATGCAAGATTAGTAGTGAATAAATAAAAAAATATGCCTAACCCAAGTAAACCCCAAAACAAACCAATAACAAATAAAGGTATTATAAAATAACCAAGCATACCTGCTCTAAAAAAATAATTTTTATATTTAACAATACATTGAATACCTCCTATATTCCATCTTCTTCTTTGCTTAAACCAATCCATAAACTTAGTAGGAACTTTGCTTGTTACATATGTTGATAAACTCATCTTTCTTTCCCAACCATGTTTTGCTAAATTCCATGTAGATTCAATATCTTGTGTAAGATTAGTTTCATCAAAACCTCCTATTTCATCTAATGCTTCTTTTCTATACAAAGCAAGAGGCCCTGGAGTTACATAAATAGAATCAACATACTCCAAAAGTTTTCTTGTAAAAGAAATAGTTTTATATTCAATTGCCTGTAATTTTTCTAAAAATTTATCTTGATTCCTAGCCAAAACAGGACATGTCACAGCACCTACTTTCGGATTATCAAAAAAACCTACCATTTTATATATAGAATCTTTAGAAGGAAAAGAATCTGCATCAACAACTGCAATAATTTCTCCTTTAGCATATTTTAATCCAACGTTTTGAGCTCTTGCAGCATTTCCTAAATTAACAGGATTATTTATGAGCTTAATTTTAGAATTTTTTTCCATCATTTTTTCTACAATTTCTTTTGTGTTATCTGTAGAACAATCATTAACAACAATTATTTCAATTATACCTTTATAATCTATATTGAGAATATGTTTCAAAGATTCTTCAATAGTTTTTCCTTCATTATAAGCTGGAACAATAAAACTAACAGTATATTCTTTTTTAGGTATTGGAAAATCGAAAAAAGTCTTTCTATTTTTAACATAAATAAGAATAAAAAAAATTAACAAATATAAAGATATGAACATATATATTAAATAAATTATAGGCAATATGTCCATTATTTTTCCTCCTCAGTACCTTCTCCAATTTTCTTCACCTCACTATCATAATCTAATTCAGAAATTTTAATAGAATCTAAATTCTCATTATCATTTTTCTTTTTTCTGTTTGATAAATCTTCTTCATCAATTTCATCAATTGTTGCAATAATTTTTCCATTTTCTTCTTTTTTTTGTAAATGAAAATATTCAAAAAAATCATCAGACAACCTTAATTCTAAAGTATGACCAAGAGGTTTTGTTTGAACAAGACCTATTTCTCTAAAACGTTTAATGTGATCGTAAGCCTTATTTCCTCTTATTTTAATTATTATTGATTGTTTTACAGGTTGTTTATAGGCTATTACTGCTAAAGTTTCTTGTTCAGCTTTTGAAAATTCACTATTTCCTGTAGCTAATTTATTTATCATATAAACATAATCTTGTTTTACATCCATTTTCCACATATTTTCTTTAACCAAAATTTCAATTGCAGAATTCTCGTTATTATATTTATCTATAAGTTTTTGCAAAAGTTCTTTTATCATTAAAGGATTAATATCAGTAAGCATCACTAATTCTTGTAAAGTCAAAAATCTTGCAGAGATAAATAAAGCTGCTTCTATTTTTTTGAGATTTTCATTTTCATTTCCCTCATCAAGTTCTTTCAAAGTTTCTGTTGATATAAATACCTCTTGGTTCTTTACTTCTTTTTCCATAATTAGAATAAAAAAATAACAAGTTTTAAAACTTTTGTAATTTTTTTTGGAAAGATATATCAAGAATTATTTAAAGATATTCTAAAAGATATAATTAAAAATAAAAGATATAATTAAAAATAAAAAATAAAATGAAACTTGACATTTATAAAAGTTCTAATTATAATAGGTTTTGTACATAAATTATATCGTTGTAATATATCGCTGTAATGATACTGGAACATAAAAAAATTTGTATTGATATAACAATAAAAATCTCTTAAAAATTTATATTTTTTTAAAATTAATTCTCAAAAATAAATTAATTTTTCAAAAATTTATATTAATTAAGAGTACACTTAAATTTTATAAAAATTTTAGGGTCTTTACATTCTCAAAATTTTTTTAATTTTATAATGTAAAAAATTAAAAATATGTACACTTAATTAATATTAATATAGTGTACTTTATATATTAAAAAAATTTTTATAAAAAAAGAAAAATTTATAAACCTAAAAATATTAAAAAAAGCATGGGAATCACAGAAAAAGAGTTAAAAAACATTTTAAGAATAAATTCGGAAATAGAAAAAATTACAACTATTTCTAGTGATGGAAAAAATCTTTTGACAAGAATTCCAAAAGATGTCTGCGAATATTTGAATTTAAAAAAAGGTAAAAAAATTCGCTGGTTCGTAAACGATAATAAAAAAATAAAAATATTTTTTGAAAATGAAAACTAGGAAAAAAAAAATATTAGACGGAATAGATAAAGAAATTTTAAGAGTTCTTTATAAAAGAAAAAGATTAGTTTCAAGGCAGATTGCAAAAAGTGTAGGTTTAACTCCTCCTGCTATAATTCCAAGATTACAAAATCTAAAAAATCAAGGGTTAATAAAAATAGAGAAAATTTCTAAAAACAGAATTTTTGAAAGAAAATTTAACAACAAATTAGTAAAAATAAAAGCTCCTAAAAGCATTTTTTGGAGTTTAGACTTAATTAAATAAATTAAACAAAAATGGTAACAAATAGAAGTGAGAAAATTATAATAGTTCTAATAATAACAATTGGAATATTAATAATAAATAATATTTTAGCTCTACCTTCAGGTGCAACTATAAATATAACAAAAAATAGTTCAGCATATTCAGGAAAAGGTGCATCGAATGTTTCAGCATTTGCTGGAAATATAACTGAAATAAATATTGATGGAACAACAAATTCTCAAGTTTGGCAGGGTTATTATGGTAATGTAACAGGTGGAATGTATCTTGCAAACTCAGAAGGATATGTTTTTTACAACTGGTCAAGCATAGCAACATCTGGAGAAGTATATGCATCAAGAAATGAATCTATAGTTTGGACAAACATAGTTTGTTTCAATTTCACTGCAATCGGAAATTATTCGGATGATAGTGAGAACAGAGGAAACACAAGTTTATATGGAATGAATGTAACGCAATTAGAAAACATGTATAACATATCTCCTTTAGATAAAGATGGAATTGAAGAAACATTTAATTTAAGAGATCATAGACTTTTTTTTACAAATAATTTAGAATTTTCAGAAGGAGAATGTCCAAATACAAGAATATTAAACAATTCAGGTGAAGGAATATTTGAAGAAATCCTATTGTATTCTCCAGAAAATAAGGAAGTTATATTTGCATCAATTATAATGGATAATATTATTGGATTTGATGGAAAAACACATGATTTTGAAATGATGGTTTTAGATGATGGACATGGTTCTGACACGCAAGTAACTGACTACTACTTTTATTTAGAATTAGGCTCTTAAAATTAATTAGAAATTTTAAACCTCAATATTGCTCCAATTCCTCCAATATTATAAAATTGAACCCCTTCTTCTGTTTCAACAGAAATTAATTCCACTTTAACAGAAGTTTCTTCAGCAAGTTTCTCAAACCTTGAAATTTCTTCTTTCTTTAATTTTCTAGAAAGTAATAATGTATCAACAGCACCATAAGATAATGCTTTTTCAACATCAGTTCTTCCATAAGCAGTTTTATCTTTCTCTTTTCCAAGCATATTAAAAAATTTTTCAAGAATTTTTTTCTCATGAAAAATTTCTTGTTTTTCCAGAACATCTTTAGAAGATTCTACGAGAAGTTCAAGTCCATGTTCATCAGCATAGCCAATATCTTTCACTGCAATAACTTTATCAGCTAAAGCTGTAACTAACTGTCCTTCTTTTAAAAAATCTTCTTTTGTAGGTCCTGGACCTCCAACTAAAATACCTTTTAAATCTTTTAAATTAAAAAATTCTTTTTTTACAATATCTGCAATTTTTCTATAGAATTCTTTAGCAAGACCTTCTGTTATTCTATGATATCTTTGAGATGATTGGCCTCCTGCTCTAATTTTTCCAGGAACAAAAGAATCAATATGTTGCAAAACCTTTATTTTTTTACCGACAAGTAATCCTATAGTAGCTTCTTTTCTTTCTATAACAATAAGTCCATAAACCTCTTTAACTTCAAGCATATCTATAAGAGGATCAAGAACAAAGCTCTGATCACATCTATAAAGTCTAACATTTAATTCTTCAGGAGGTTCAAAAGCTTCTATTATAAATTCATCTTTTCCTTCTACTTCACTAACATTTCCAGAAAACAAAGCAACTCCATTCTTAGGATTTCTCATATTTTTGCAAAGTCTAATCAAACTTTCAAGTGCTTCTTGAACATTTTTCCTAGTTGTAGTTGATTTTATGTTTGCAGCAGTAGATTTTTCACTTTCAAGTTGTCTTGTAATCAAATTAAGATCCATACCTGCAGGTACATAAACTGTTATAAGTTCTGTATGACGAGCTCTATATTTGCTCATTCTATCCACAAACTCTTCAAGTTTATACCTTGATTCTTCATCAATTGCCATATTTAATAGAAAAACGAAGATATGTTTTTAAGACTTTCCTTCATTTATTAAAAGATTATAATGAATTTAAAAAGATAAATTTGGAATAAAAATAATTAAGAATATTCTATATTTCTATTTTAAAATCACTTCCATAATTAATTATATAAACATTATGACAAATTTTTAAATCTTTTTCAAAATCTTTTAAAACTATTGGAATTGTTACTGATTTTATTGAAGAGTTTAAAGCAAGTCCTTTTTCTTTCTTTGACCTCCAAATATGACTGTTCGTTTCCATCAAAATATTTAATATACTTAATAAATTCTCATCAAAAATTTCTTTTTTTGAACTTTTTATTTTTTCATCAAATATACATTTTCCACATGCTTTAAAAAGAGAATAAGTAATCATAGGAATAATAGGATAAAATAGAACAAGCGTCTTTTCTAAAAGATATCTCAATGTATAGTGACTAGAATTTTGTTCTTCTTTTGTAAATTTGTTATCGTGATTATATGCTCTTGCTTTAACAATCTCTATATAATGAGAAGCAAAAATTTCCCATAAAAAATTCCTCAATTTAACAGCAGGATTATGAAAATCATATTTCTCATAATGTTTATCGCAAAAATTCTCAAGATAATCTGCATATTGAATAAATAAAACATCCAAAGGATTTAACTTCTTTGGTTTTTTAACAGTTTTAAATTGCAAAACAAACTTTCCAACATTCCATAATTTAGTTAAAGTTTTTATTTCAGCTCTTATTTTTTCGCGTGAACAACTAAAATCAGTCTTAGTTAGATCACCCTCAAGACTAGACCATAGCCTTAAAGCTTCACTTCCCTCATTATTCAGAATATCTTTTGGATCAATTATATTACCTTTTGATTTTGACATTTTTCTTTTATTCTCATCTAAAATATGATAATTTATCCATACATCTTTAAAACAAGCTTTATTAGTAAGAAGATATGCTCTTAAGAAAGTATAATATAACCATGTTCTTATTATTTCTTTTCCTTGAGGTCTAAGTGAACAAGGATATGCTTTTTTAAAAAATTCCTCATCTCTCAAATATCCTAAAATATAAAGTTCAGATATGCTTGAATCAAACCATGTATCAAAAACCCTTAATTCAGGTTCTGCATTTATCCTGCATTTAGGACATTTTCTTTCATATTTCCAAGGCTCAACATACCTTCCTTTTTCACCAAGAATAACTTCTTTACATTTAGGACATTTCCATAAAGGTATTGGTGTAGCATAATATCTCCTTCTAGATAAAGGCCAGTCCTGGGAAATACTCATTATCCAATTTTCAAAAATCTTTCTAGAACTCTCATCATAAAAATTAATCTTTCTTTGCAATTTTAATAATTCTTCTTTGAATTCTATCTGTTTCATATAATATTCTTGCATTTCAATAAACTCAACTTGATCCTTGCTTCTTTCACAAATAGGAACTCTGTGGTTAATTAATTCTTCTTTAAAAAATAATTTTTTTTCTTTTAAAATTTCAATAATTTTTTTTCTAGCTTCGATAACAGAAAATCCTTTCAGAAAACCTGATTTTTCATTCATAAGTCCATCTTCACCAATCAGTATTATAGGATTTATGTTTTGTTCTCTAAAAAATCTTATATCAGTTAAATCACCAAAAGAACACATCATAACAAGACCTGTCCCAAAATCTTTATCTGCAGAAGGATGGGCTATAATTTTAACTTCTTTGTTATAAATAGGAGTTAAAGCATATTTCTCGCTTAAATGTTTATATCTAAAATCATCAGGATTAAATAGAATAGCAACACAAGAACCAAGAAGCTCAGGTCTTGTAGTTGCAATGATAATTTCTTCTTCATTTTCCTTTATCTTAAACTTTATATAAACAAGTGAGGTTTGTCTTTCATCATACTCTATTTCTGCATCAGCAAGAGTTGTTTTACAACCAGGACAATAATTAACAACTTTTTTATCTTCATAAATAAGTCCTTTATTCCACATTTCATAAAATGTAGATTGAGTTAATTTTCTATATTCTGAAGAATCAGTCATATAAGCATCACCAATTTTTGTTCCAAAATTATAAGATGAAAAACTAATTCCCATCCTTAAAAAACTATCTATAGTTTCATTTGAACTTTCTTCTAAAATTTTATTACAATAATCAATAAATTTTTCCCTGCCTATTTTTAGAGGATCTACTTTATATTTTTTCTCAGCAGCCATTTCAATAGGAAGGCCGTTTCTGTCAAGACCAAGTGGAAATAAAACACTATAACCTTTCATCCTTTTGTATCTTGCAAAAAAATCCATATAACAATAAGTTACAGCCTGACCTATATGAATCGGATGATTAACATAAGGAGGAGGAGTATCTATAGAGTAAATTTTTCTTGATTTTTTATTAATTGAAAAAAAATCTTTATTTTTCCATTCTTCTACAACTCTTTTCTCTGATTCAATAGTCCAGTTCTTATCTATATTTATTTGTTCCATTTAAAAAAGCAGGAAAAATAATGTTTTAAATCTTATCATCTGCTAAAAATTTAAAAATACCTTAAAAGAATTATATTTATGAAAATTGCGTATCTAGGTCCTGCTGGAAGTTTCAGCGAAAAAACAGCAAAATCTCTTTTTCCTAAAGAAAAATTGATTCCAATACAGCCTATTTTTAAAGTAATAAAAACAGTAGAAAATAACAAAGTCGATTTAGGAGTGGTTCCTATTGAAAATTTTTATAATGGAGAAATAAGAGATACTCTAGATTCATTAACAGAATCAAAAAACGTAAGAATTATACAAGAAAAAGCAATAAAAATTATTCATTGCTTAGCCACTCTTAAAAATAATACAAAAATAAAAAAAATACTTTCAAAAGATACTGCATTAGAGCAATGTAGAGATTATATAAATAAAAACTATCCAAATGCAATTACTTTAGCTACATCTTCAACATCAGAAGCAGTTGAAAGAATTATAAGGGAAAAAGCTTTTGACTCAGCAGCTATAGCAGATGAAAATATCATTACACAAAAAGGTCTAATAATTTTAGATAAAGACTTATGTCCGAATAACAGAACTAGATTCGTTGTAATAGGAAAAAAAATCACGAAAAAAACAGGAAATGATAAAACTTTCTTAGTATTTCATCCTAAAGTAGACGCGCCAGGATCTTTGCAGAATTATTTAGGATTTTTTTCAAATTTAAACATAAATTTAAATTATATACAATCAAGACCAGATGGAAAAGGAGGATATTATTTTTACATAGAATTAGAAGGTCATATTGAAGATAGAAATGTCCAAATAGCATTAAAAGGCTTAAGATATTCTTTAGATCCAAAAAACAAAAATCCTAATTGTCTAAAAATTTTAGGTTCTTATCCTAAAACTGATTGGAAAAATGGAAATTGATATTAAAAAATTAAACTGAAATCATCATAAATCATCAAAAAATTTAAAAATACATATATTCTATACAGGTTATGGCAAATCAAGGCATAAATCTACCCTCAAGTTATGGAGGTTTAATGCGTTATAATGAAGAATATAAAAGTAGATTTATGATTAAACCAGCTTACATAATCTTATTTATTATATTAATTATTTTCTTTGTTATAGCTTTAAAAATTTTTTTTCCAGTAAAAATTATTTAAAAAAATGTTTCCAGGAATAGATCCTAAAAGAATGCAATCTGTTATGAAACAAATGGGAATTTCTCATGAAGAAATAGAAGCTAAAAGAGTTATAATTGAAAATGATGAAAAAAATATTATAATAGAAAATCCTTCTGTAATAAAAATAAAAATGCAAGGACAAATAAATTTCCAAATTTCAGGAGATATTAGAGAAGAGTTAATAGACACAACAGAAGAGGATATTCAAACTATTATTGAAAAAACTGGAGTAACAAAAGAAAAAGCAAAATCTGCTTTAGAAAAAGCAAATGGTGATTTAACTGAAGCTATATTAAGTTTAAGCTAAATAATAAAAATTAATTCTAAAATAATTTAAATAATAAAAATTCATTATGTTTTTAAATATACAAATCACTACAAGATTATGAGAATAGCCATTTTTACAGATACTTTCTTACCTCAAATTGATGGAGTTGTAACCTCTACTGTTAATTTAGCTAAAGGTCTCTCAGAAAAAGGTCACAAAGTCTATATTATTGCACCAAAACACGAAAAAAAAGAAATCTTTTTTTATAAAAATATAAGAGTTATAAGAATGAAATCAATTCCTGCATTTTTTTATGAAGGATTTAAATTTACAATGCCTTATAGCTTTAAGTTATTAAAATTTCTAAAAAAAGAAAAAATAGATTTAGTTCATGTCCAAACACCTATAACTATTGGATTTCAAGGAATTATAATATCTAAATTATTAAAAATTCCTCTTATTGGAACATTTCATACTTTATTTGCAGATCCAGAATATCTAAAAAATGCTAGAGTTAATTACAAAATTATAGAAAAATTACTATGGAACTACGCTAAATTTTTTTATAATTTTTGTGATTTAATAACTTGTCCTTCAAATATTACTAAAGAAGAATTAAAAAAACATGGATTTGAAAAACAAATTATAAAAATTTCAAATGGTATTGAATTAAGACTAAAAAAAAATAATAAAAATTATAAATTAATAAGAAAAAAATTTTTAGGAAAAGATGAAAATTTATTATTGTTTGTAGGTAGAGTTGCACATGGAAAAAATATTCCTTACTTGATAGATTGTTTTAAATTAATATTAAATAAGTTACCTAAAACAAAATTAGTAATTATAGGAGATGGTCCTCTAATCAATGAAATTAGAAAAAAAATAAAAAAAGATAACTTGGATAAAAAAGTTATTTTAACAGGAAAAATACCTAGAGATAAATTGATTAACTCGAACATATATAAAGCATTTGATTTGTTCGTAACAGCCTCAAAAACAGAAACTCAAGGAATATCTGTTTTAGAAGCCCAAGCAAACGGCCTTGTATGTGTGGGAATTAATGAAAGAGGATTAAAAGATATAATAATAGACAATTACAATGGATTTCTAGCAAAAAAAGATGATAAAAAAGACTTCGCAAATAAAGTAATAAAATTATTAACTAACAAAAAATTAAAAAAAAGAATGGTAAAAAATACTCTAAAAGAAATTAAAAAAGAAGACATAAATGTTATAGTTGATACTTGGGAAAAAGTTTATGAAAAGATTATATCAAATAATAAAAATTTTTCAAAAAATTTCTAATCAAAAATGAAAATAAATATTTATACTCTATTAGAGCATATATATTTTAAAAGTTATTAAAAAATTAAATGCAAAAATTTATTTTTTATTTTAATAAAGCTGTAAGAAGCTTGCAATTAGCTGATCACATAACTTACGTAACGTATCCTTTGCTAAAAGAAAAAAAACTTCTCTTAAAGATTCTTGATGAGATTTATGAATCTGTTATATATTCTATTTATGCTATTTTATATTTTAATTTTTATAAAAATAAATCAAAAATACCTTTAAATAATAATAAACTGAAAGAATTCTTTAAAAAAAAATCTTTTAATTTATTAAACGATACACAATTAAATAGAATAAAAGAGATTATAAATATATATAATAAGCATAAATTAAGCTCCGTTGAATTTATAATAAAAAATAAAGTAGTAATAATGAATGATGATTTAAAAATCTACGTATTAGATATAAAAAAAATTAAAGAATATCTTTTAACTGCAAAAGAACTCTTAAATATTGTTAATAATTTAAAAAATAAAAAATTAAATTAATTTAAGACATATTTAAAAAAAATAGTATTATCATAATAATATTAAATAAAACTTTAAAGTAACAAAAGATTATTTAAAAATAAACTTATTTTTTAAAAATTTTAAAAAAATAAAATCATAAGCTTTATATAGAAGTTGCACCTTTATAATTAAATAAAATTAATAAAATTTCTAAAATTAAGTCCAAAATTAATTAAAAGAGGGTAGGGTATCTAAAACAGCTAAAATAGAAGCATTAAGAAGTATCTAAAATGGCTGAAACAGAAGCATTAGAAAAAATAATGAAAGAAAAAATTAGTGCAGATCATCTTTTATATGTTAGTATGAAATATACAAAAACATGTGATGTAATGATAAATTTGATAAAAAGATGGAAAATCATGATGGATTATGCTTTTGATGCTCTATTAGAAAAAGCAAAAAAGAAAAAATTAATAAAAGAAATACCTTCTGCACCAAAACTAAAATTAGACATATTAAAAAATCTTTTTAAAGATGTTCCAGAAATTTTAGATGCAATAAATGAATACGAAATGTTCAAATTAATAGATGTTCTAAAAAAAACAAAAGAAGGAGAATTTAGAAAAGGTGTATGTTTAAAAGTTACGTATAAATCAAACGACATTTCTATAAATTTAGAAAAACTAAAAAATTATTCGGAAATTCTAGAAAGATTTATAAATTACGTCAAGCTTTTTCTTGCTAGTAAATAAGTCTATAAAAAAAAGAAAAGATGGCTAAAGTATATGCAATCTTATCTGGAAAAGGTGGCGTTGGAAAAACGACCTCTACTATAAATTTAGGAACAGCATTAAATCATCTAGGTTATGATTGTATAATTGTTGACTCTAATTTAACAACTCCTAACATAGGAATTCATCTTGGTGCTCCAATTGTCCCAATCACATTAAATCATGTTTTAAACGGACAAGCAGAAATTGAAGATGCAATATATGAGCATGATTCTGGAACAAAGATTATCCCTGCATCTTTGTCATTAAAAGAAACAGAAAAAATTAATTATAAAAAATTAGTAGAGATATCTAAAAAACTAAAAAAGATAGCTGATTATATTTTAATGGATTCTGCAGCAGGTTTAGGTGAAGAAGCAAGAGCAGCAATGCAAGCAGCAGATGAAATAATTGTAATAACTAACCCTGAAATATCAGCAGTTACAGATGCATTAAAAACAATAAAACTAGCAGAAGAATTAGGTAAACCTGCGCTAGGAGTTATAATAACTAGATACCAAGGAAAAAAAATCGATATGCCAATCTCAAATATTAGAGATATGCTAGAAATACCTATTTTAGGAATAATTCCTGAAGACACTTCGATAAAAGAATCACATATATTAAAAAACGCTGTTATTCATACCCATCCAAAAAGTGATGCTGCAAGAACATATATTAATACAACTAAAAGATTATTAGGAGAAAACATAAAAATAGAACCGTTCATAAATAAAAGTGTGTTATCAAAAATCCTAATCAAAATAGGAATAAGATAATAAAATTAGATAATAAAATTCAAAAAATTGAAACAAAAATGAATAAAGAAACATTTATTAAATTTGAAGAATGGAATAAATTAGATTTAAGAGTTGGAGAAATATTAGAAATTGAAGATATTCCAGGAGCAAATAAATTATATAAACTTAAAATAGATCTTGGAACAGAAACAAGAACATTAGTTGCTGGTTTAAAAGAGTATTACACAAAAGAAGAATTAGAAAATAAACGTTGTATTGTCTTCTGTAATTTAGAACCAAAAAAATTTAAAGGTGTTGAAAGTCAAGGAATGATTCTAGCAGCAGTAAATGATGATAATTCAGAAGTTAAAATTATTCAACCTGATGGTGAAATTGAAATAGGAAGCAAAATATGTTAAATCTAACTTAATATAATATCTGATTAAAAAATTATACTAAAAATTTCTTAATCAAAGAATTTTAATAAATCAAATAAAGAAACTGTCTAACACACCCTAATAACAAATTTTAATTACCAAGATTCACATAATAATTTCATTACTACTAATTCCTAGTTTAATTAAAATATTAAATATATCTGAATTAAATTGCGGAGGCCCGCAAATATAAAATTTTTGATTTTTATCTTTTATAAATTCAGAAAGAAAATTAAAATCTATTTTTCCAAAATAATAATCCTTAGATTCTTCATCCGTTAACATAAAAAGTATTTTTAAACCAAAATCCTTAAAAGCATTTAATTCATATTCAAGAATTATATCATTCTTTGTTTTATTTGAAAAAACTAAAGTATTTCCGTCTAATTCTCTCTTCTCAACAAGGTATCTAAATATTGAATAAAAAGGAGTAATACCTGTTCCTCCAGCTAAAAAAATTCCAGGTCCAAAATATTTAATGTCTCCAAAAACTTTTCCAATAATGAGTTCATCACCGTTTTTAAGTTTATGAATCTCTTCAGTAACACCTCCTCTTTTATATTCTTTTATTATAAATTCAAGATGTTCTTCATTTGGAAGATTAACAGGTGTAAAAGGTCTAAATTTTTTTTCAAAGCCATTTTTATTTATAGCAACATCAATAGCTTGACCTGGAGTAAAAATAAGATTATAAGGTCTTTCAACAAAAAATCTTTTAACATTATAGTTTAATTTTTCTATATCTATAATTTTAACTATATGATGTTCCATAAAAATTATAAATAAATCGAATTATTTAAAGATTTTTAGAAAAAAATAAATTTTAAAAATTATCAAACAAAATTTTATTACTTTATATAACCACCTCTTTGAATTTCCCAAAGTTTTTTATACTCCCCTGATTTCCTAATTAAATCTTTATGTTTTCCTGTTTGAACTATTTTTCCTTTATCCATTACAATTATTTTATCAGCTCTCATTATAGTTGAAAGTCTATGAGCTATAATTATTGTAGTTCTACCTTTCATTAATTTATATAAATCTTCTTGAATTTCAGATTCTGTTCTGGAATCTAAAGAAGAAGTTGCCTCATCAAGAATTAAAATTTTTTTATTGGCTAAAATTGCTCTTGCGATAGATACTCTTTGTTTCTCTCCTCCTGAAAGTTTTATACCACGCTCGCCAACAAAAGTATTTTCTTTATTTGGAAGACTAGAAATAGTTTTATCAAGACGAGCAAATTTAATTGCATTTAAAACTTCTTCTCTAGTAGCGTTAGGTTTTGAAAAAGCTATATTATTAAAAATTGTGTCATTAAACAAAACAGCTTCTTGAGGTACTATACTCATTTCACTTCTCAACGATTCTTGTTTAACCTTAGAAATATCTTGATTATCAATTAAAATTGTTCCAGAATCAATATCATATAACCTATATAACAATTTAACAAGAGTAGTTTTTCCAGATCCTGAATGCCCAACAAGAGCTACTATTTTTTCCTTAGGTATCTTCAAATTAAAATTTTTAAAGATTACTTTTTTACCATAACTAAAATTAACGTTCCTAAATTCAATTACTCCTTCTTTAATTTTAATATCCTTTGCACCAGGAACATCTTCAACTTCATTTCTAATTTTACCGTATGAGAATAATGCATTAAAATCAGACATAACTGAATAGTATCTCCTGATACCCCATACAAAACCATACATAGAAGAAATAAGTGTAGAATACGAAGTATAAACAAAAACTAAAGTTCCTAATGTCAAATCTCCCTTTAAAAAACCTAATATAGAAAAATAAATCAAGAGAAAAGTTCCAAATCCAAGAATTAAAGCTTGTCCAGAATCCATCCATCTAAAATAATTCCAGTTTCTAACAATGGCTTTTCCAGTTTGAGTAGCTATATCTGAAAATTTTTTCTTAATAATTTTTTCTTTTCCAAAATATTTTATAGCCTCGATATTAGTTAAAAAATCACTAATATTTCCTTTTTCAAAATCTTCAGCATCATTAGCAGCTAAATTAGACTCTTTTTGTAATGATTGAATAAGTAAATTATAACCAATGAATATCACAACAACAAATCCTATAATGATTGCAGAAATATAATTAAGATAAACAAGTGAAAACACAAGAACAATTAATTGAAATATTAACGGAATAAAATTGAACATTATAGTATCAGTAAGCCCTTCCATAGCCCCTCGTCCTCTGCTTAACCGTGATATCATACTTCCAGTTCTGTGAGTTGAATGAAAATTATAAGATAAACTCAATATATGATTAAAATATTTTTTCTTTAAATCAAGTATCATAGAACTTTCTAATTTATTCAAAAAATGTATATGAATCCATCTTCCAATAACTCTAAAAATAACAATACCAAGATAAAATAAAGCAATTAAAAATAATATCTTTATAAATGATTCATATTTCAAAATACCTGATGAAAAAAGAGTTCCATTATCGATTACAGATTTAAATAAAAATTTATCAATTATATAGCTTGCTTCCAGAAAAAAAGTTAAAATTAACAAAATAATAAAAAGTAATTTATATCTTTTTACAAAACTAAAATATTCTTTAAGATTATATTTAAAACTTATTTTTTCTCTATTAATTTCATTTTTTTTTCTACTCATATAATCAAAATAAAAAAGGAATTTAAATAATTAAAGATTAAAAAACTAAAATAAATTAATTTTCTTAAATAGTATATCACTTTTTGTAATTTTTTTAACAATAAAAGGTTTTTTAATTTCTTTATAATTAATTTCAAACCCTATATGAGAAGCAATTTTCTCACAAGTTTCTGGAATAAAAGGCCAGAGTAATATTGAAATGGTCTTAATAGAATCTACAAGTTCATAAAGTACTTTTTTATTAAAAGTTTCCCAAGGTTTTTTATTCTGAATGTATAAGTTACAATCATCAATAAATGAAAAAATAAAACATAATGCTTTATCAAGTTCATAATTTCGCATTAATTTTTCATATTCTTTAATTTTTAATTTTTTAACTAAATTATTTTCTGTTTTAGTTATTCCAATTTTTTCCGCAAGAGCACTTACTCTACTGATAAGGTTTCCAAACTTATTTGCAAGTTCTGTATTATGTTTCTCTATAAGATTTTCTATAGAAAAATTTCCATCTTCTCCAAAAGTAGCTCCTCTAAATAAAAAATATCTAGCTGAATCAACACCTGCGATAGAAATAAGTTCATCAACATTAATTACCTTTCCCCTAGATTTAGATATTTTTTCATTATCAAATGTCCACCATCCGTGCGCAAATATAGATTTAGGAGGTTCTAATCCAATAGAAATAAGCATTGCAGGCCATATAACTGAATGAAACCATAAAATATCTTTTCCTACTAAATGAACATCAGCAGGCCAAAATTTTTTAAAAAGTTTTTTATCCTTATTAAATCCAATTCCAGTTAAATAATTAGTAAGAGCATCATACCAAACATAACAAACATGACTTTCATCAAAAGGAAGTTTTATTCCCCATCCATAATCTTTTCTAGATATACTAAGATCCTTTAAACCTTCTTTAACTCTGTTTATTATTTCAGATGATCTTCTCCTTGGCAAAATAAAATTAGGATTTTTATTATAAAAATTAAGAAGCTTATCTTGATATTTTGAAAGTTTAAAAAAATAAGATTCTTCTTTCAATAAATCAACTTTTGTCTTATGTATAGGACAACACATATCAGAAAGATCTTTTTCAGTATAGTAAGCCTCGCAACCATTACAATAATAACCTTCATAAACTCCTTTATAAATATCATTATTTTCCTTTGCTTTTAACAAAACAAATTTAACAACTTCAACATGATCTTCATCAGTTGTTCTAATGAACCTGTTAGGAAAAATGTTTAACTTCTTCCAAGCAGAATCAAAATCTTTTGATAGTTTATCCACAAAATCTTTAGTGGAAATTCCTGCTTTTTGTGCAGCTTGATAAACTTTTTTAGCATTTTCGTCTGTTCCAGTCAAAAAGAAAACATTATCTTTTCCAAGTAAAAGTTGATTCCATCTACAAAGAACATCTGCAGCAACTGTAGTATAAGCATGTCCTATATGAGGTATATCATTTGGATAATATATAGGAGTTGTTACATAAAATTTTTTAAGTTTTTTATCACTTACCATAGAAAACTTAAAAAATTAAACTTTTTATTCCTTTCTAGTTATGAATAAGTTAAGAAAATATTTAAAATTTAAAATTTAATTAGTATAAAAAAAATTAAAATTATTTATAATATATTTCTTTTAATTCCTTAACAATATCATCGTCAATTCTCGGAGGACCATATATATCTTTATTTTCATATATCCATTTACAGTTATCTGTATTATTATACATAACAGAAGATATTTTTTGACTATGACTAAAACCAAGAGAATGTAATATTTCATGTAATTCTACAAAAGGAAAATAACCGCATGAAGAAATTGTAGGATAGAAAAAAATTGTAGAATGAATTATTATATTATCCTTAACATCATTAATAACAGACTCTCCAATAACTTCTTTAGTATAATCTGTATTTTTACTTTTATCTGAAACACAAATAATAGTTAAATCAGCATCTTCTAAAAATGTTTGAACAAAATAAACTCTTCC
>JAVYLW010000009.1:0-22729 GCA_038740375.1 Candidatus Pacearchaeota archaeon
GTAAGTATATAACAGGTAATGCTGTTGTAAATCCGCCTTTTTATATAACTGCTGCAAATGCAAAATCTTCTGCAAGTTATCCTCCAAATGGCGGTGTTCAACTAGCAATAAAAAATAACGGTGGAGAGGACTATGAAATAAACAAAGTAGATATTTCAAATTGTGGAACTTATACTGGCGGACCTGATACAATACTAGCTGATAAGGTTTTAACAATAACTGTAAATTGTGATGCTGCGCATGTTTTAAATGCAGGTGATAATATTAAGGGAGATATTACTGTTACTTATAGAAAACCTGGCATTGCAGTTGACCTTACTTCAACAGGAACAGTTGCGCAAAAGGTTGTTGCATAAATAAATTTTTTATTTTTTTATTTTAATATTAAATAAAAAACATATGAAAGGAGGTAAAAAAAATGAATAAAGATAAAAAAGCGCAAGCAGCTATGGAGTTTTTGATGACCTATGGCTGGGCAATACTAGCTGCAGTTATTGCTATAGGAGTCCTTGCATATTTTGGAGTTTTCTCTCCAGGTAAGTATATAACAGGTAATGCTGTTGTAAATCCGCCTTTTTATATAACTGCTGCAAATGCAAAATCTTCTGCAAGTTATCCTCCAAATGGCGGTGTTCAACTAGCAATAAAAAATAACGGTGGAGAAAATTATGAAATAAATACTATAGCTATTTCAAATTGTGGAACTTATACTGGCGGACCTGATACAATACTAGCTGATCAGGTTTTAACAATAACTGTAAATTGTGATGCTGCGCATGTTTTAAATGCAGGTGATAATATTAAGGGAGATATTACTATTACTTATAGAAAGCCTGGCATTGCAGTTGACCTTACTTCAACAGGAACAGTTGCGCAAAAGGTTGTTGCATAAATAAATTTTTTATTTTTTTATTTTAATATTAAATTTTAAACAATAGATTTTTAAGTTTAAAATCCCTGATACTCTAATGAAATTAAAAAGAGTTAAAAAATTAACAAAAAAAATAGATTCAAAAAGAAAATATAAACCTTCTAGATTCAAAGAAATTGTTATAGAAAGAATTTCTACTGGAATTGAAAATTTAGATAAATTAATAGAAGGTGGTTTTGAAAAAAATTCTACTAATTTAATAATTGGAGACTCTGGAGCTGGAAAAACTATTTTTGCTACACAATTTTTAGTTAGTGGAATGAATAATGGAGAGAAATGCTTATACATTAATTTTGAAGAAAAAAAAAGTGATTTCTATTTGAATATGAAAAGATTAGGTTTTGATTTAAAAAAATATGAAAATGAAGGAAAATTTTATTTCTTAGAATATACTCCAGAAAAAGTAAAAACAATGCTTGAAGAAGGAGGAGGTATAATTGAAACAATAGTGCTTGGAAAAAAAATAAGCAGAGTTGCAATTGATAGTATGACATCATTTGGACTTTTATTTGAAAATGATCTTGAAAAAAGAGAGGCTTTATTAGAATTATTTAACATTTTAAAAAAATGGAACTGCACTTCACTTTTAACATATGAAGGTAGTGGAGAAATTGATGGACAAATTACACCTCCTATATTAGAGCTTGAAGCTGACTCAACAATAAGGTTATATTTTATTAAAGGAAATAAAAAACAGCAAAGATTATTAGAAATATTAAAAATGAGAGGAACGAATCATTCACCTTATGTTCATGAATTTAAAATTGATAAAAATGGAATAATTCTAAATAAGAGACCTTTTTCTAAAAAATTAAATCTAAAAGATTTATAAAAATTAAAAAATAAGAATTAATATTTTTACATTCTCGTACGCTAAAGTGAAGGTGTCTTTAATATTGTGAAAAACTACATGTATCTCTTAATTCTCTATATATTTAACGAGAAATATTACGAATTTATCGAAACTTAAAATAGATGGATTTCTTGCTAAAATTTTATATAATTTCTATAATTTTTATTAAAAATATTTTATAATAATCCTTTCATAAAGTTAGATATTAAAAGTTTTGTAACAAAAAAAACTATTAGACTTATTGTTGCAATTACAGGAAAATATTTAAGTCCTTGTTTTTCTTCTCCTTTGCTTATTAAACCTAATACTAAAGAAGCTAAAAGATCTATAACAAGAATAAAAATTATTGAAAAATAGTTTGTAAATATTGTTGATATAGATATTTTTGATAATGTAAAAGGCATTGCAATAGGAGATGAGTCTAATTTTGGAACATTTGAAAGTATTTTTGTCAACATCTCAACTAATACATTTGATAAAGAGAATAAAGCAGGAGCTAATATAGAGACTACTAAAAATATAAATATTACATACATTAAAACATTTGTATACGCTTTTTTTTCTATAAATTCTCTTTCCCTCATATTTCGAGATATTTCCTCTAATAATATTGCAAGATCTCCACCAGATCTTATTCCAGATATTATCAAAAGAATTGTTTTATGTATTTTTTCAGAACCTATTCTTTTTGACATATCTAAAAGTGCAGATTCTATATTTTTGCTTGTTGCTATATCTTTTCCTGTTTTTAAAATCTCTTCATCTAAAGGAGCAAATTCTGGTCTTGATGATAGTAGTATAGATTTATCAATTGTCATTCCTGCTCTTAAATTTGATGACATTAATTGTAAAAAATCTGGAAAAATTTCTTCAATTTTTTTAATCCTTCCTGATAATTTAAATTGATTTTTAAAGTAAAGAAAAATAAAACTTAATATTACTATTGCAAAAAAACTTATTAAAGAAATAAGAAAATTTTTGTATATTAAAATAACAATAGAACTAACAAATAAAGCAACTGTTATTACTATTATTGAAATTCTTCTTCTATCTCTTATTTCTTGTTTTGATAAAGCTCTCATAATAAACTCGGCCTTCTTGATTTAACTAATCCTAGAAACATTATTTGAAATAAAACATCAAATACAAAAACTGCAGTAAACAACATCATTGTCATTTCTCCAGGAAGATTTACCATTGAAGAAATTATAGTAAGAAAAACTATAGATAGTGCTGGAACAATGACTGCTATTAACATATAAAGAACTATTAAAGGATTTAAACGATTTCCATAAGTCTGTATTTGTATCATTTGTTCATTATTTAGGGATTTTATAGAATCTTTTATTACAACTCCCATATCACTTCCTGCATTCATTCCATTTGATATTTGCCATAAAGTTCTTCTAAAAAAAATAGATGGATTTTGTTTTCCTATTTCATTTAAAGCTACATAATCAGGAGTTCCTGCATTAATTTTTTTAACAACCTTTTTAAATTCTTGACTTAATTCACCATAACCTCCATCAGATATATTAACCATTATATTAAATAAAGGAATTCCTGAATTTAATTGAACTAAAATATCTTCTAATGCAGGAATTAAATTTTTCTCAATTTCTCGTTGTTTTCTAGAAATATATATTTTAGGATAAGAAATTTGAATAAAGAATATGAATATTGAAAACATAAAGGCAATTAAAATTGAATAAATATAGAAATTTTTAATTCTAAATAAAAAAAGAAGCAACGTTCCAAATATATAAAAAAAAACAAAAGAAAAAATAAATGTTCTATAACATATTCCAAGATATTCTTCTCTAGTTAAATTTATACCTATGTTTTTTAGATTCTCTTCTAAAAAAGATTTTTTTACTCTTTTTATTCTCGAAGAAAAAAATTTTGATTTTTTCTTTAAAATTTCTATATCTCCAAAAGTAAAAGGTATTTTAAATTTCATATTTTGTAAATAGACAAATCATCTTTCATTAATTATTTATTAATGTTATTTTTCAAGTATTTTTTTAAAGTCATTTTCTGAAATAGCTTTAATCAAATCCTTTTTTTCTGAATAATAAATACTCATAACTTTTCCAAAATCATTTAAATCCCTAATATTATTTTTTATTAAAAACTCTAAGATTTTTTTCTTTTCTTCAAGATCTTTTTCAATTTCATCTTCAGTCATTCCGGTATTTCTTGAAATGTCTTCAAAAAATCTTGAATTTTCTTTATGTTTAATTATTTTATCTTCTTCAGGAACCCATCTATATATAATATTTGCACTAGCTTTTCCTTCTGATGTTTCAAACTCTGCAATTTGAAAAACTCTTCTTATACCTTTTCTTCTATCTCTAAACATAATAACATTAAGATTAACTGCTCTAAGTAAATTTGGTGGAATATTTAATGGAGGATTTGTCAATCTATTTACAGTTTCTGCTGCTGAATCAGCATGCAAAGTTGCATAAACAGAATGACCTGTATGCATTGCTTCAAATAAGACCATAGCTTCTTCCTGACGTCTCATTTCTCCTAAAATTATTCTATCAGGTCTCATTCTCAAGGAATTAACTAACAAATCAAGCATTGTTACCTCGCCTTTTCCTTCAGGATTCGGAAGTCTTGTTACAAGAGGTGTCCAATATAAAAAATCAGGAAGCATTAATTCTCTTGTATCTTCAACACTTATAATCCTGTGATTTGGCGGAATAAAAGGCATACATGCATTTAATAAAACTGTTTTTCCAGAAGCTGTTCCTCCTGATATTATTATATTCATTTCATATTCTATAGCTAGCCACAATAAAGCTGCTACATCTAAATCGCAAGTTTTATTATTAATTAAATCTATTATTGAAAAAGGATCTCTTGCAAATTTTCTAATTGTTATGGTATTTCCTTTAGTTGAAATAGGATATAAAATTGAATTTACTCTATCTCCTGATATTAAATGAGCGTCTAACAAAGGTGAAAGAACGTTAATCTGTCTTCCAACTCTCCTTGCTATTATATTAGAATAATTGCATATTTCATCTTCCCTTGTTATAATTAAATTTGTTTGAAGCCATCCAAACTTTTTGTGATAAACTCTTATTGATTCTTTTGACGAAGGTATTACAATTTCCTCTAAATTAGAATCATTAACTAAAAATTCTATTTCTCCTAATCCGAGCATATCTTGTATTAATTTTCCTACAAGAAATTCTTTTATTTCTTCTTTTAAATTCGGAAGTTTTTCTTCAAGAAGTTCTTTTGCTTCTAGCATAAATCTTTTTTTAATTTCATTAAAAGCATTAGGGTCGAGAATTTCCTTCATTCCAATCGTTGTTACAGATACAAGCTCATTTCTTATTTCATTTAGCAAAGCTTGAGTAGCTATACTAATTTCAGGAACTTCTAAGAAGTATATTGTAGAATAATTTTCTTTTTTAATTTCAACTTTAACCTTAGCTTTATCAACTTCAATTTCATAACTATCTAAAGTTTTATTAGAAATATTTGAAGTTGAAGATATAAAGTGTTTTATGCTTGAAATCTCCGCATTTCTTATTGATTTAATTTTTCCAATATTTTTTTTATCCTTAAGTTTATATTTCCTAAGTTTTTTTAATTTTTTTTTCTTTTTACTCATTACTATACCTCTTTATTTTATTATTTTTTACTTGAATTTTTCTTTTTTTTTAATTATTTTTTTATTATCAATTTTTCTTTTTGTTTTAATAGAACTATTTTTTAAATCTTTATTGATGTTAATTTTTTTATCTGATGATTTAATTATTTCATTTTTTATTTTTAAACTATCTTTGGAAATATCAAATTTTGTAGATTCTAAAGGTTTAGATTCTATTTCAATTATTTTAATAACAGGACTAGCAAAACTTGGATATTCAACTGTTGCTAAATTAGATGATTCTAAGATTTTTGCCCATTCTAAAACTATATCATTATCAACATTAAATGCTCTTGCTATTATTGGAACAGATATTTCTTTTTTCTCTTTTAGTGCTTCATATAATGCGTCTAAATCTGTTTTATTACCCTCGTTTTTTTTTATATGAAATTCAATTATTTCACTATTAGATTTTTTAATTATTGAAATGTCTCTTACAAAGGTTATTAATAAAATTAAGAAAAGAAAACTTATTTCTGTTATAATAAAAACTTGACCTGCTATTGGCAAATTTGTATAGCTATTTATAATGTTCTCTTTAATTGAAAATCCTGTTATTCCTTCAGAAAGACCTCCTGACTTATATACAAGATATGCTAAGTTTATTATAAGTATTATTATAAATATTGATAATACTTTAAAAAAAATAGGTTTCGCCTCCTTTGCTACCATATGAAAAATATGTTTTTTAATTTTATAAAGCTATTGATTTTTTATTGTTTTATCATTTGAAAAATTCTAAACAACAATATTTATTAATTAATTTTTGTTTCTTTTATTAATAAAAATATATAATGAATTATAAAAAAAAATTTTCACAAGTTAGTATAGAGTATCTTGTAATAATAGGATTTGTAAGTATCATTTTAATAGCAATTTTAGGAATTGCATTTTTTTATAGTAATGGTATTAAAGATAGAATAAAAATTACACAAGTAAATAATTTTGCAAATAAAATTATAAGTTCATCAGAATCTGTTTATTATTACGGAGAACCTTCTAAAACAACAATTTCAGTTTATCTTCCAGAAGGTGTTGAAAATATTGAAATAAATAATAATGAAATAATAATAAGTACAAGAATATCTTCAGGGCTTGAAAAAACTTCTTTTAAAAGCAATGTTCCGTTAACAGGAAGTATTTCAAAAAGCTCTGGAATTAAAAATATAGTAATAACTGCAGAACAGAATAAAACTAGAATTAATTCTAGCAGTTAAAAAATGAAAAATAACAAATCTCAAAGTGCGCTTGAATTTATAAGCATTATAGTTGCATTAGTATTCTTGTTCGCACTTTTATTTGTCTCAATAAATGAAAAACTAAGTGATAAAATAAAAGAAAATAATAATATTGAAATTAAAGAAATAGCTTATAATGTTCAAGACGAAATAAATTTAGCATTTAAATCAAGTGACGGATATGTTAGACATTTTAAAATTCCGAATGATATTAATGGAAAAAATTTTAGCATTAGCATAACTGCAAATATGATTTATGTAAAGAGTTATGATGAAAAAAGTGCAATTGCAGTTCCTATTCCAAAAATTTCTGGAAATGTGGTCAAAGGAGATAATCTAATAAAAAAATATAATGGAACTGTTTATTTAAATTTATAAAATGAAATATAATAAAGCTCAAGCATGGGGTATGGATATAATTATTGCAATTATTATTTTTTCAATAGGTATTTTAATTTTCTTTATTTACTCTGCAAATCATTCCTTAGAATCAAAAGAAAAACTAGATTTATTATCTTCTGATGGAAATTTTATTATGAAAAATATTCTATCAGAAGGGTATCCTTCTAACTGGAATCAAACAAATGTAATAAAAATCGGAATAATCAATAACAATAAGATTGATGAAGAAAAATTAGAAAAATTTTACAATCTTTGTCAAACAGATTATAATAAAACAAAATTGCTTTTTAATACAAAATATGACTATTTATTTTATTTTCAAAATATGGAAATAAACTCTAATAAAATTGAAGGTATTGGAAAACCAGGAATAAATATTTCATTAATATCTGATAAAGCAACTGATTTAATTAAAATAACAAGATTAACTATATACAAAGACAAACCTATTACAGTTTATTTATATATCTGGGAAGAATAAAATATTTTTTAACAAAACAAAATAATAGAGGTGATAAATGAAAAATAAAATTATGAATAAAAGAGGTGTTTACTTTTCAACTGATGCACTAATTGCTTTGATAATTATTTTAGTAAGTTTATTAATTGCTTATCCTATAATTTTATCTTCTTATAAAGAAAGTGAAATACAAAGTGATATAATTAAGATTCTTTCAAATTTAAAAACAGGAGAAATAGATAATTATTATATAAAAGAACTTATTTCTTCAGGACAGATAACTGACTTAAATAAAAGTTTATTAGAACAAATAGGAGAATTTTATGTAAAAAATATAACTATTGCCAGAAATTTAGCAAATTCTGTTCTATCAGAACTTGATATATCAGATAATATCGGAATATGGTATGGAAACACTTTAATTTATTCAAGGAATTCTTCTCCTTATGATTCTGCTAAATTCGTAGAAGTAGATAGGCAGATTATTTCAGGAATTGCACAAGGAGATAGCGTAACAGGATATTCTGCAAGAGCATATTTATCAAATGAAATGCAAAGTAAATATTTTTATTTTGGAGGTTTTTTTGGTGAAGGAAATATTTCTATAAATATTAATTATTCAGGTAATTTATCAGAGGTTTATATGGAAATTGCAACAAATAAAGATTTTGACATATACATAAATGATATATTTTCTGGTCATTACACTAATTCAACTACAGAATTTACTCCAGCACGTTATGATTTATCTACTTATAGAACAAATTTTCATTCTGGCAATAATATAGTAAAAATAGTAGGTGATAAATTATATATTGCAGGAGGATATTTTAGAATTATTTATGGAAATTCAAGCTATATTGAAGAAAATAATAAATATTATTTTCCTGGAATTGAAGGAATAATAAATTTATATGACGGTTTTTATGTTCCTGAAAAATTAAATAGAATAAATATAAATCTTCACTATAATAGCAGTTACTATATGTATCTAAATATTGGAAATAAAACTGTATACAATGATACAAGTAATGGAAATGAAATTATCGTTAATTTGAATAATTCTTATCTTTCTTCTATTTTAAACTATAGTGATTTATTTAATAAAACTATTCCAATAAGATTAGGATTAGAAGAGATTATGTCAGGCTTTGGAGGAAATGCTGATGTTATTTTAATAACAGATGTATCTGGAAGCATGGATTGGAGAATGGATGCTGACACTAGTGGAACAAGAAGATTGTGTAATGATCCTTTATTAACAGATCCTTCTACACAAAGACTATCTCTTGCAAAATGTCTTGATATAAATTTTACAAGAACCATTCTATCTGGCAATGGAAATAGAATAGGTCTTGTTTCTTTTTCAGATCATGCAAATGATTATGTTAATTTAACTACTAATTTTACTTTGTTAAATGATACTATTTCAAAGTATACACCACAATCAGGAACTTGTATTGCTTGTGCATTAAATAGAGCAAATCTTATGCTTAAACAACAAAGTTCAAATTTAAGAAAAAAATTTATTATAGTTATGACAGATGGTGTTGCAAACATGAGAGCGACAACAAATTGTGTTAATATGTATGGAGAAGGAATTTTTAATGAAAATAATCCTTTTTCAGGAGGAGAATCTGGAATATTATTTCAAAGAAATTCAGATTCTAATTGGAATAAAATAACAAATCCTGTAACAAATTCAATAAATGATATTGATTTTTATAATTCTACTTTTGGTTTTGCTGTTGGAAACTCGGGAGTTATTTTAAGATGGAATGGTGCTTCTTGGTCAAGTGTTAGTTCTCCAACTACAACAACATTAAATGGAATTGATTTATTAAATGAAAGTTTTGGATTAGGTGTTGGAGATTCTGGAATTATTATAAAATGGAATGGAACACAATGGTTAAATCTTGGTTCAATAGCAAATGCACCTAAATTATATTCTGTTAGTGTTTATAATTCAACATTTGCTTTTGCTGTTGGTTTAAGAAGCACTCCTTCAAGTTCTGGAAGAATATATAAAACAATTAATGGAGGTATAACTTGGACAGAAGATTATAATCTTGGCTCTGGAACAAATTTAAGAGGTATTAAAATAATTAACTCAACACTTGCTTATGCTGTTGGAAACTCAGGAGTTATTTTAAGATGGAATGGTGCTTCTTGGTCAAGTGTTAGTTCTCCTTTAACACATACTCTTTATAGAATTGATTCTTATAATAATACAGAAATTTATGCAGTTGGTGGAAACTCTGGAAGTGCGAGAATAATTAAAAACAATGGAATATCGTGGTCAAATGTTTATAGTTATGATTATTCTACAGATAGTTTAAGAGACGTCGTAGCAATAAATGGAAAAGTTTATACAATAGGCATTAATGGAATGATTGTTGAGTATAATGGAAGCACTTGGAAAAGAAATTTTAATATAAGTGAAGCATATTTTGGAAATCTCACAAATGGAATATACTGCAATGATGATGATTATTGTTTACAACCAGATTCGTTTTCATCTCTTAATTCTAAATATTCTGCATGCAAAGTAAATAATGAAACAAATTCTACTATATATTCTATAGGATTTGGAAGAATTGCACAATGTTCATTTGCAAATCAAACATTAAAAGCTATTGCAGATTGTGGAAATGGTAGCTTTTATGCAAGTAGTGATGCAGATTCACTAAAATCTGTTTATGAAGGAATAGCGTATGATATATTAAGATTGTCTTATTCAGAACAATTATCTAATGCAAGTGAAAACATTAAAACAACATTATATCCAGATTCTTACATAGAATTTGATTATAATAAACCTAATTTACCTTATGGATTAATAAATTCTTTTGAAAAAAAATTTTTAAATTCAACTAATGTATATTTTGATATTCCTGAAAATTCAACGATTATTGAAACCAAAGTTATTTCATATTCTGGACCGAGATGGACAGATAAAGTTATAGTTAATAATCATGTTGTTTATAACTTGAGTATATATGGAAATAATTATGTTAGATTAGGAGATCCTTATTCAATAAATATTCCAAATTCCTTGATACAAGAGAATAATAGTGTTTTATTAACAACAGGTATTAATCCAAGTAACTCAACTAATGGTTCAATTTCAAATAAAATAATCTACAGATTAATAAGAAATGTAAGTTCATTTACTTCTATTCTTTCAAGAGCAGATGGATGTATATGGAATTTAGAATTTCAAGATGAAACTCAAACTACAATAAAAGTTCCCTCTTCATATTTCGGAACAGACATTTGTTATTATAAATCTGACAGAAGAGAAATTTTTGATGAAAATGATGCTATTGAAATAGCAGTATTTGATTTATTAAAACTATTAGATCTTAATAATGATGGTAAAATAGATTTAAAATTAACAGAAAATAACTTAGTAATAACTTCTTCACAAATCGATGGAATACCTTATTCATGGTCCACACAAGTTCAGGTTAGAAGATGGTTATAAAATACAAACTTTATAAAAATAAAAAGAGTATGATATTTACAATAATTGCAATTATAATACTTTCAGTTTTTCTTTTAACATATACTGTTTATTCTATTGGAAAAGACAGAAAATCAATAAATAAAAGAATAGAAACAATGAACAACTATATTTTTTCTTTAGAAAAAGATCTTCCAAGACAATTGTATATTTCAGGATTTAGAATAATATACATATTTGAAAAAAAAATTATTGATAGTGGAATTCCTATAAATAATTTAAATGATAGTTTTGAAGAATTATTTTATAACGGAACTTTATATGGAGAACCTCAAATTTTAATGAATGGAGTTACTTATAGTAGTATTTTAAATAATGTAAATACAAAAGCAGAAAGTTTTAACATTTTTATAAATTTAACAAATCCTGAATTAAAAGTAAGTCAAACAGATCCTTGGAATGTTAGAATTGATTTAAAAGTTGATTTATTTATGATGGACAAAGGAAATCTGGCTATTTGGAATAAAACAGAATATATAACTACTTTTATTCCAATAGAATTTTTTGAAGATCCTTTGTATGTGTTAAATACTGGAAAAAGAGTTACAAATAAAATTCGTAAAACTATATATCTACCATTTGTAAATGGAACTGATGTTACTAATTTAAATTTACATAGTCAAAACTCAATGTATATTAATTCTAGCGATTCTCCAAGTTTCTTAGAAAGGCTTCAAGGAAAATTTGATGCAAACATTAATGGTATAGAATCTTTAGTATATCTTCCAAAATTATCAGCTCAAGGTATTAGTGTAGATAATTCTAAATCTTGCATTGATCATATTTACTTTTCTAGTAATAATCCTTCTTCTAGAAATATAAAAGGTATGCCTAACTGGTTTAGAATTGATGATGATCATTTAGAAGTTTATAATGTCACTGGACTTATTGTATAAAAATTTTAAGAAAAATAAATGAATATATTTTTATTTTTTATATTTTTTTGCAATAACAGCTTCTATCTTCAGAAACACATACACCTTCAGGACAAGTTCCATTACAAAATTGATAGCTATTATAATAAAAACCACATGGAACAGTGTAAGCATCTTCTGGAAGGTTTCTTAAATTATTTTCTACTGGATTAGATTTTTCTGGAATATTATTTTCCTTTCCTTTTTCAGAACTTGCTCCATTGTTTAAACTCTCTCCTTTGCTTGAATTAAGACTACCTTTGTCTTGTCCTGAAACTGAGTTATTATGAGTTAAATTATTATTTATGTTTTTATCATAATTTTTGTTATCTATAACATTTGAAGAAATAGTAGAATTTTGTTTGATATTATTATTAAATGTTTCTGTATTTTTTATATAATAATAAATTGAAAAAGTAAAAAAAAGTAAAACTAAAATAAGAGTTATTATTAAAACATATAATTTCATTTTATTATTAGTAATAATCATAATATAAAAAACTTCCTAAATATTAATAACCTAAATATTAATAATATAGTAAAAAATTAGTTTTTTTAGGAAGTATATAAACAATATACTTACTATTTACTTGCTATTAAAAATATAAAGTATTTATTTTTATTATAAGATTATGACATCCTCCTACACCTAAAGGTATAGGTTTCCGTGATGCTCTTTTCTAGAGTTCTCACATAGGTTCTTACAACTTCTTCTTGAACAAATCAATTAATTATAAGAAAGTTCTAACTACATTAAAGTATTCGATAAGCTAAAATCAAGCTCGTTTTTTATAATAAATCGAGAAATATATATTTAGCAAGAAATCAACGCAATTCATCTTCCCCTTTAAAGAGTCGGATTTCTTGCTAAAGATTTAATTTTTATAAAAAATGAAGATGATATTTAATATTCATGTTATTAAATATATTAAATATTTAACTAGTTAATTTAAGGCTTCATTACAGAATTGAAATAATTAATTACACTCTCCTTCGTAGCGTTGCACCAAAACCCTTATTACTTATTCGTTTTCCGTAGGAGATTTAAAACTAAGGATAAATGCACCCACGATTACTTAACATCAAAAATCCTTGATTTTTGAGTGCGCTCAAAAATTCAAACTCAAAAGAATTTTTGACATCCTAAGGATTAAGATACCAACGGTTTGGTTGTGATCCTCAAATAAGAACTAACCTAAAATAATCTTTTCAACTTCCTGCTTTGCTTTTTCTAAATCTTCTTTAGCTTCTTTCTGTAATTGTTCTGCTTTTTGCATTCTTCTTTTTACTTCATCAGCGATTTTGTTTTGGATTGGAAGAGGGGGAAGGGGGATTTTGAGGGATAAAAGAGCATCTGGAGTTAAGTGTTTGATAATTGAGCCGATGCTTTCTCTTTCCGTTAGTATTTTAAAAAATTTGCTTGATAAAATTATTTTAATATAAAAATTATTAATGTCTTCTTTGAAAAATAGAATCATGATTTTCTTTATCTAAAATATTAATATATCTCATAAACTACCAAAGAGAACCCTATTAAAAAGTCTTTTGTCATTCTCTTTCTTTTAGAGATTTAAAATTTTTAAAATAAATTATTCTAATAATACAGCTGCAGCAATTACAGTTGTCCAAAGGCCATCTTTATGACCTTCACAAGATTGAACGATGTTTGAAGTTTTGATTATCTGACCACTTGCTTTATAAACTTGTTCTCTTTCATGCCATGCAGTATCTGGATTAAACTCAATACCTAAGGTTGTTGCTAGCATAGTTGCAGCAAGATCTTCTGCATACTCTCCAGCTTTTTTTGCTGTTTCTCCGTATGAATGATGTTCAGATAAATAACCATAGTTATTATTATCCTTAGGAACTCCGACTCCTATTGCTGCTGATATAAGTCTATTTGGTTCATTAGTTTCCATTCTTGCCATAACACAATATGTAATCTGGCCTGGACTTAATAATTTCAATCCTTCTTCTTTTGGAATAATTTTACAATTTGGAGGTAATATACTAGAAACATAAACAAGATTGCATTTTTCAATTCCTGCATCTCTTAATGCAAGTTCAAAAGATGCTAATTTATCCTTATGAATTCCAACTCCTTTTGTTAAAAATAATTTATTTGGAACCATTTCTTTTAAATAAAATATTTTTTTATAATAAAAAATTATTTAAAAAGTTTTTGTTTTTTTAAAAATTTCAAATACTTTTTATGAGTAATCAAAAATTACCTTAGAGATTATTGTTAAGAAATTAATAAATAAGTTAATTAGCAGTTTAATTTAGATTATTTTATAGTTAGTTTATAGTTAAAAAGATATTATATTTGTTAATTAATATTAATTTAAAATAAAATAGTTTTTATTTTATTTAGAAACATTTAGAATATTATTTTAGTAATTAATATAAAAATCTTATAAAATGAAAAATATAAAAACATATTTTCTTTAATAATTGTATGTTATATCTGATAGGATTAGGTTTAAATGAAAAAAGTATTAGTATTGAAGGTATTGAGGCAATAAAAAAATGTAAAAAAATATATCTAGAAAATTATACTATTAATTTTCCGTATGAAATTAAAGAAATTGAAAAAATAATCGAAAGAAAAATTGAAAAGCTTGACAGAGTTTCTGTTGAAAGTGACAAAATTATTAATGAAGCTAAAAAAGATGATATATGTCTTTTGATTTATGGAAGTCCTTTGTTTGCAACAACGCATATAAGCTTGATTATTGATGCTGAAAAATCAAAGGTAAAATATAAGGTTATATTTTCTGCTAGTGTATTTGATGCAATTGCTGAAACTGGATTACAAATGTATAAATTTGGAAAAATATCATCAATGCCTTCATGGCAAAAAAATTATGAACCTCATAGTTTTTTAGATTTTGTGGAACAAAATCAATCAATAAACGCTCATTCAATAATTTTAGTTGATATCGGACTTTCTTTTGAAAAAGCTATTAATCAACTTATAAAAGTAAGTTTAATAAAAAATATTAAAATCGATAGAATAATCGTATGTAGTAATCTTGGAACAAAAAAATCAAAAATTTATTATGGAACTTTAGAAAAATTAAAAAGGATTAAAATAGAATCTCCTTTTTGTTTTATTATTCCTGCTGAAATGCATTTTATAGAAAAAGAATTTATTGAAAGATATTCTGTATAATTTTTTTATTAAAAAATTAAGAAAGTAAATATCATATTAATTTTTATTTAATATTAAAATACTAAAATTTAAAATTACATAATAAAATTTTATTTAATTTTGAAATTCAAGAGAATAAAAAGTTATTAAAGAGTATTAAAGAAAAATTTAAAAACCATGATTTAATTAAAGTGATATGGCTACATATAAAAATTTGATAATTCTGAATTTAATTTTAGTTGTAGCTTTAATTTTAATTTAGCAAGCAGATTAAACTGCTTGCAGGAGAATTTTCTTTATGACTATAAAAACAATAAAAACATTAACTGGATGGTTGAATGATGATATAAACAGATTTTATTTTATTAAAAAAATTGAAAGGAGGAACTCTAAAAAAATATGATAAAATTGTATGAACAAAATATAGATACATCTAACAAGCTATTTAATAATAATTCAAAAGAAGAAATAGTTTGTAATGCAGTTTTTATAGAAAGAAATTTTCTTGGTTATGTTGTTAAAAAAAGCAATGATAATAATTCAGCATATGAAAAACTTCAAAGTAAAGGAGAGTTAAGTGTAAAAATAAAAGATCTTCCTGGAGTTCATGTTATAAGATGCAAAAAGTTCCTTAGAATTCAGAATAATCTTGAAATGGCTTGTATTGGTGCTTGCACAAGACTTGGTCTTTTAAAAATGGTATGTTCAGAAGACCCTAATTATTGTGCAACTGCAAATCCAGAAAGAATTAATTCGTATTATAATAAAAAATAAAGTTTTATCGTATTAAAATCTAAGAAAAATAAAAAAATTATTTTATTATAAAATATGAAAATAAAAAATATCCCTTGATTTATTAAATTATCTTATACAATAACTTTTAAAAACCCTAAATTTCAAATATTATATAATATGACTAGCAAGAGTTTGTTTAACCAAAAAATTAAGATTATTTCTATTATAGCTAGTATTATAATTGGAATTATTATAATTATTATTTAATTTGCAAGCATAAAAAAATGCTTGCAGGAGTTTTTTCTAATGAAATCAATAGAAATCTATGATTGCACGCTCAGGGAAGGAGAACAAGCAGATGGAGCTAGTTTTAATTTAAATGAAAGAATTGAATTAGCAAAATTATTAGATAGCTTTGGAGTAGATTATATTGAACTTGGATGGCCACATTCTAACTCAGAAATTTTCGATTCATTTAAAATTGTAAATAAAATTATAAAGAGATCTAAAATCGTTGCTTTTGGTTCAACATCTATTTCTGATGATGTAAAAAATGATGAAAATCTAAACTCTATAATTAATACAGGTGCTAAATTTGCATGTATATTTGGAAAAACAAATTTAGTTCATGTTAATAAACAACTTAAGATTTCTGCTGAAGAAAATTTAGAAAAAATAAAAAATAGTATTATTTATCTTAAAGAAAAAGGAATTAATGTTTTTTACGATGCAGAACATTATTTTGATGGTTTTAGAAAAAATAAGGAATATGCAATAAAAACATTAATATCTGCAGCTGAAGCTGGAGCTTTAAGATTAATTTTATGTGATACAAATGGAGGAAGTATTCCTAGTTATGTTAAAAAAGTTATTAAAGAAACAAGAAAAGAACTTCTAAAAAAAGAAATAAAAATTTCTCTAGGAGTCCATTTTCATAATGATTCTGGACTTGCATTAGCTAATACTATTATTTCTCTTCCATACATAAAACAAGTCCAAGGAACAATAAATGGTATAGGAGAAAGACTTGGAAATCTGAATTTTTCTGAATTTTTACCGATTTATAATAAAAAATTAAGAGGTAAAATAAAGATTAATCTGAAAAATTTAAAAAAAGTAAATGAAGAAGCATACAGGTTATGTGGAATACAAGTTCCTGAAAATAGACCTTTTGTTGGAGATTTAGCCTTTGCTCATAAAGCAGGAGTTCATATTGATGCTATAATGAAAGGAGCTAGTTATGAACATGCAAATCCAAAAGATTTTGGAAATAAAAGAATTATTTTAATGAATACTCTCGGAGGTAGAAGTTCTATAATACATCTTGCTAAAGAATTTGGTTATAAACTTAACAAGAATGATAATGATGTAAAAGAAAAAATAAGAAATTTATTTATTGAGTTAAAAAAATATGAAAATTCTGGATATAGAATAGGAGCAATCAAAGCTGAACAATACCTTTTATTAAAAAAATATTTTGATAAAGAAGAGAAAATTTTTGATATATTTGAATGGGAAATAAAGAGCGAGCTTAGGGAAGGAAAAGAATATTCTTACTTTAGAGTAACTGGAAGAATAGATAAAGAATTATTTGAAGAAAATATGATTGTTGAAGGCGGACCTGTTGATGCTGCTTTTAAAACAATTAAAAAAGTTTTGAAAAAAAATTATCCGCAAGTAGAAAAACTTAATCTTGTAGATTTTCATGTTAGTATAGCTAGACAAAATAAAGAAGAATCTGCTGTAAGAACAAAAATAGACTTTAAAGATGAAGAAGAATTCTCGTGTGTAGGTGTTGATAAAAATATTTTAGGTTCATGTATTGAAGCTCTTGAAAAAGGATTTAGATATTATATCTTAAAAACAAAAAATAAAAATTTTAAAGATAAAAATGACGACAAATGAATCATTAGATGATTATCTCTTAGATAATTTAATTGATAAATTTAAAAAACTTGTTGATGAAAGAAATTATAGAAAAGCTTTAAACTTATATCAAAACTTTTCTGAAAATCAAAAAGATATTTTAAAACAAAATCAAGAATTTGAATGGATATATCGAGTAGCTTTAAAAGCATCTCGATTACAAGGCATATAAATTTAAAAATATAAAAAAATTCGTTTTAGCATGATTAATCCAAAAGAATTTGAAGAAGAAATATTAAAATTTTGGAATAAAGAAAGAATATATGAAAAAGTGAAAGATAAAGTAAAAAAAGGTAAAAAATTCTATTTTTTACAAGGACCTCCTTATACTTCTGGAAAACTTCACATAGGTCATGCTTGGAATAATTGCTTAAAAGATCTTGTTCTTAGATATAAAAGAATGAAAGGATTTAATGTGTGGGATAGAGGAGGTTATGATATGCACGGTCTTCCAACTGAAAATGCTGTTCAAAAAAAATTAGGAATAAAGGATAAACAAGAAATAGAAAAGTACGGAATAGATAAATTTAACAAAGAGTGTTTAAATTTTTCTTTTGATAATGCAATGCAAATGAATAAAGATTTATGGAGACTTGGAGTGTGGATGGATCATGAAAATGCATATCTACCTATAAAAAAAGAATACATAGAAGGAGAATGGTGGCTTATTAAAAAAGCTTGGGAACAAAAAAGATTATATAAAGGAAAAAAAATAATGCATTGGTGTGGATATTGTGAAACTTCTCTTGCAAAACATGAACTTGAATATGAAAATGTAAAGGAAAATTCAATATTTCTAAAATTTAAGATTAAAGAAACTAAGAATGAATATTTAGTAATATGGACAACTACTCCTTGGACAATACCTTTTAATTTAGCTATTATGGTAAACCCCGATATAGATTATGTAAAGGTTTCTCTTGAAAATGAAAAATGGATAGTTGCAAAAGCTCTTGCTAATATTTTTATTTCAGGATTATTAGATAAAAAATTCGAAATCCTCGAAGAATTTAAAGGAGATAAACTTGAAGGAATAGAATATGAACATCCTTTTTATGAAAAATTAAAAGACATTTACAATGAACTTAAAAGAAAATCCAAAAATGTTCATACTGTAATATTATCAAAAGAATACGTAGATACTTCAGCAGGTTCAGGACTTGTTCATTCAGCTCCTGGCTGTGGTCCTGAAGATTTTGAAGTATGCAAGAAATATGGTATAGATGCTTTTAATGAACTTGATGAAAAAGGATACTTCAAAGAATCAATGAACGAATTTAAAGGATTAAGAGCAAAAGTCGATGATAAAATATTTATCGAAGAATTAAAAAAAACCGGTTCTTTAATAACAGAAACTGAAATTGAACATGAATACGCTCATTGTTGGAGATGTCATAATCCTGTTGTTTTCAGAGCAACTGAACAATGGTTTATGAAAATAGAAGATCTTATACCTAAAATTTTAAGTTTTAATAAAAAAGTAAAATGGCAACCTAAGTTTACTGGAAAAAATTTTGAAAGCTGGATTAAAAATTTAAAGGATAATGGAATAACTCGTCAGAGATACTGGGGTTGTCCTGCACCAATATGGCAGTGTTCCTGCGGAGAAATAGATGTTATTGGAAACATTAGTGAAATAAAATTAAAAGGAGGTATAGTTCCAGAAGATTTACATAAACCTTGGATAGATGAAGTAACTTTAAAATGTAAAAAATGTAAAGGTGTTATGAAAAGAATTCCTGATGTAATAGATGTTTGGATAGATGCTGGAACAGCTTCATGGAATTGTCTTTATTATCCAATTGAAAAAAAATATTTTAAAAAATATTTTCCTGCTGATTTAATTTTAGAAGCTACTGAACAAATTAGATTATGGTATTCTATGCTACAGATTTGTTCAGCTGTTGCATTAAACAAAAGCTCTTATAAAAATGTTTATAGCCATGGAATGATTTTAGATTATCAAGGTATTAAAATGTCAAAATCTCTTGGAAATATTATTTCTCCTTATGAAGTTGTTAATAAGTATGGAGCAGATATATTAAGATATTATATGTGTGAAACTCCTGCTGGAGAAAACATTAACTTCAACTGGGAAGAAGTTAAAATAAAACAAGGATATCTAAATATACTTTATAATATTTCAAATTTTCTAAAAGAATTAAAAAAAGAAACTAAACCTTCTAAAAAATTTGATATTGAAGAAAAATTTATAATCTCAAGGAAGAATCAAACAATTGAAAAAGTAACTAAACTAATGGAAAATTATAGATTAGACGAAGTCATCAGAGAAATTGAATCATTATTTTTAGATTTGTCAAGAATCTATATAAAATCTACAAGAGAAAAAGTTAATTCAGAAAATTCTGGAAAAGTATTATATGTAGTAACTGATGTTTATTTAGATATTCTAAAAATGTTTTCTATAGTCTGTCCATTTATCACTGAAAAAATCTGGCAGGAACTTAGAAATTCTGGAATTGTAAAGGAAGAATCTGTTCATCTCTGTTCTTGGCCTAAATTTAATAAAAAATTAATTGATAATAAAATTATTGAAGAATTTAAATCTGCATTAAATGTGATTGAAAGAGGTTTAAATGCAAGAGATAGAGCACAAATAGGATTAAAATGGCCTTTAAAATCTGCAACAATAAAATCTAATCTTAGATTATCAAAAGAAACTCAAGATTTTATTAAATCTCAATTAAATTTGAAGGATATTAAATTTAAACTTTCAAAAGAAAAAGAGATAATTATTGAACTTGACACAAATATTACTCCTGATTTAGAAGCTGAAGGATATTCAAGAGAAATTTCAAGAAAAATTCAAGATGCAAGAAAAAAATCTGGACTAGTTAAAATTGATAAAATAAAGCTTGGATTAGTTATTGATGATTCAATTAAAGAACTACTAGAAAAAAATCTATCTTTTATAAAAAAAAGGGTTAATGCTGATGAAATTGTTATAAACAAAATTAAAGATTCTGATTATAGCTATAAATTTGAAGATAAAATAAAAGGAAAAGAGATAAAAATACTTTTTAACAAAATTTAATTTCTTCAATATTTTATTCTTATCGAATAAAAAAATTTTATTCAGAATAATTAAGTATACAAAATTATAATAAATTTTTATTTTTTAAAACGAATATAAATATTTTTAGAATATTATATAACTTTTGTAAAAGTTTTAATTAAAAGATTATTTTATATTCTATAAATTATTGAAAAAATATACTATCCTAAAATGACAAAAAGATTTAAATAGTAGGATTAAATACTAATATTAGTAAAGAGGAGCTAAGAAAAAAAACAATGATAGTCAAAGAGGAATTTTTGAATAGATTAAGAAAAATATTTGATTTAAATCTTTATGAGGTTAAGGTTTGGACTGCATTATTATCAAGAGGTGTTTCAACTGCTGGAGAACTATCTAATATCTCTGATGTTCCGCGTTCAAGAACCTATGATATTTTAGAAAATCTTGAAAAAAAAGGATTTATTGTAATGAAACTTGGAAAACCTATAAAATTCGTTGCATTAAAACCTGAAGAAGTTATTGAAAGAGTTAAGAAAAATTTAATTTTAGCTGCTCATGAAAAATCAAAAAGATTAGAGAAATTAAAAGGAGAAGATATATTAAATGAATTAAACACTTTATTTACTCAAGGAGTTAAATTTGTTGAACCTTCAGATTTATCTGGAAGCGTTAGAGGAAGACAAAATGTTTATAATCATTTAGATATGATGATTAGAGAGGCTGAAAAAACTGTAACAATAGTTACAACAGCACAAGGATTAAATAGAAAGCTTGAAGCATTAATGCCCTCTCTTGAAAAAGCAAAAAAAAGAGGAGTTAAAATAAGAATTGCAGCACAAATTGATGAAACAAACAAAGATATTGCTAAAGAACTATCTAAAGTTGCAGAAATAAGAATACTTCCTAAAATTAGAGCAAGATTTGCAATTGTAGATTCAGAAGAAGTATTATTCATGCTTTTAGATGATGATAAAGTTCATCCAAATTATGATGTTGCAGTATGGCTTTCTACTGATTTTTTTGCAAGTGCAATGGAACAATTGTTTGATTTTGTTTGGAAAAATTTAAAGAGTGTATAATTAATTTTAATTAATTTGTTTTTCTAATTAAAAAAAATTTAAAGAAGATACTTGTCTATATAAAAAAATTAGCATAATACTTTAATGAAATAGAAAATCTATTTTTTTTATTAATAAAATTATTTATTATTTTTATTAAAAATTAATTATTATTTTACATTAGTTATATTAATTTACGTATTTATTTATAAACAAAGTTTTTTTATTTTTATTAAAAAAGAAGTAAAAAATAAAAGAGGTAAACTAATTTTATGAAAATTGTAAGGCTTAAAAAAGAAGTAAAAAGTAAAGTAAGTAGAAGATTTGTATCAAAAGTTGGAGAAGCTATTTATCATTCTCCTGATGTAAGAGCAATTTTTATTAAAGTTGACTTTAAAGATGGCAGTGCAATTAGTTTTAGAAGAGATGAAGATGAAGATACTTTTGATTCTATAATTGAAGATGAAATGAGACATAATTAAAGATTTATAAAATAGAAAGTAAGATTAAAATTTGACTAAAAATTAGATATTTCGTGACATCCTCTGTTAACTAAAGTGGAAAGCTGTCCTTAATAGCTTAATATTTTGTAAAACAATGATGTATCTCTTGATTCTTTGTATATTATTTAGTAAAAAACATTACGAAATTCATCATCTTTAAAAGAGTAAAGATTTTATTTTTTAAAATAATAAAAAGATTAAAATCTCAATCTTATATAAGATTTCTTCATTAAAAAAATATAAACTCTTATTTATAGAACTATTAATTAAATTTTTAAAATAAAAATTAAATAAATATTTTTAAGATACGCTAAAG
>JAVYLW010000010.1:0-19677 GCA_038740375.1 Candidatus Pacearchaeota archaeon
CATTATACAAATAACAGCTGTGTTAAATATTCAAATTCAAGCTGGTATCCTGGAGCAGGAGTAGATGATAATTATACTATTACAGCTAATTGTTCTTTTCAGGTTTGGTATTATGCAGATCCTGCTGAATGGAATTGTACAGTTTATGTTAATGATAGTGCAGGATGGATTGATAGCGGTAATAGCACAATTAATATTAGTGAACTTTTAGCAATAGAGTTACCTGATTCTATTAATTATGGAACTGTTAATGCGACCTATGTTTCTGAAGAAAATGTAACAAATATTTCTAATGCTGGAAATGTAAGGATAAATTTAAGTTTAAAGGGATGGGCTGTTCAAGAATCAGATGGTCTTGCAATGAACTGCACTTTAGGATCTATAAAGAATATTTCTATTGAACATGAAAAATATAATTTAACTGCAAGTAATCCCGGGCCGTTAACTTTATCTCAAGTAGTTGTTAACTATACAAATTTAACAAGCTTGCCTGTTGTTAGAAAATTTGGATTAAATTATAGGCAGCAAGATGAATATAATGATGCTACAAATGCAACTTATTGGAGAATATATGTTCCTATAGGAGTTGCTGGAAGTTGTCAAGGTAATATTCAATTTGGAGCAACAAAAGCTGGAGGAAGTTAAATTTTTTTATATTTTTTATGATGTAATAACCATCTTTTACTAATCTTATTTTAGTAAAAATATTTTTAAAAAATTTAGTAAGAATTCAAATCTATTAAAAAAGGTGATTAAATTATTTATATAACATTAAAACCCTAATAATTAATAATTATTAATCCTGATTTGTAAAATTTATTAAAAAGTTAAAAAAATAATTTTTTTGCTTAGATATTACTTAATTTATTGATTTAAGTATAAAACATACCTCATGTAATTATTTTTTTATATTAAGTAAATTCTTTTATTTTTTCATTATTTTTTGTTATGTCACTTATATTCTCATATGAATTTAGTAAGATAGTGTTAATTTTTAAGATTATATTCTCATTATTTTTACTTATAGATGATATTTAAATAAGATCGTTTTAATAATTGTTACTACTTATTTAAAGTTAAAAAATTATTTTTGAAGTTATTTTTTGCTTAATAAAGTTTAAAAATTAGTATTTTTTATTTGAAGTTTATTAATATTATGAACTAAAATGGATCCAAGAATTAGAAAACTTGCGCAAATTGTTGTTAGGTATTCACTTAAGGTAAAACCAGATACAAATGTAATTATATCTGGAGGTGAGGAAGCAAGAGAGTTTATTTTGGAATTATATAAAGAGATAATACTTCGCGGAGCACATCCTATAGTTAATATTAGTTTAAATGGAATGAGTGATTTTTTCTATAAATTTGCTAATGAAAAACAAATAAATAAATTTCCTGATATGAGAATGCATCAAGTAAAAAATAGTCAATATTATATTGGAATAGACACAAGTGGAAATACAAGGGAACTTTCTAATTGTAATCCTAAAAAAATTATGCAAAGAAAGAAAGTTCTAAAACCTATTTCTGATTATATAGCTAATGAAAAAGATAAAATTAAAAGAGTAGTTGTAGGCTTTCCATGTTCTGCAATGGCGCAAGAAGCTGAAATGAGTTTAAATGAATATGAAAATTTTGTCTTTAGAGCTTGTCTTCGAGATTGGAGCAAACTTTCTAAGAGAATTAAGAAAATTTGTAATGTTTTTGAAAAAGGTAAAAGGGTTTATTTATTTGGAGAAAATATTGATTTAAAATTTTCTATAGAAGGAAAAAATGCTGTTTGTGATTCTGGTGAAGAAAATATGCCTGGTGGAGAAATATTTATGGCTCCTGTTAGAGAGAGTTTAAATGGCTTTATTAAATTTGATTATCCTGCTATTTATATGGATCAAGAGGTTTCTGGTATTTTTTTGAGGTTCAAAGATGGTAAGGTTATAGAAGCAAAAGCTGAAAAAAACGAAAATCTATTGTTAGAAGTTTTAAAAACAGATGAAAATTCAAGTTATATTGGAGAATTTGGAATTGGAGCTAATCCTGGAATAACTAAATATACAAAAAATTTACTTTTTGATGAGAAGATTTCAGGAACTATTCATCTTGCTCTTGGAATGGCTTATAAAGAAAATGGCGGAGGAAATGATTCTGCAATTCATTGGGATATTGTAAAAGATATGAGAAAAGGAAAAATAATTCTTGATGGAAAAATTGTTCAAGAAAATGGTATTTGGAAAATATAAAACTTCTTTAAAAAATATCTAATAATTTACCATTATACTATCTTATATTACAAAAATTTGTATGAAAAATTAATAAAATTTTATATAATTCTAGTATATTGAAAATTAAAACTTTAAAGTTATTGCAGTTAATATATTTAATATTATAATTCTGTTATAATTATAAGATTTTTCAAGTTTTTTTATACGAACATATAAATCTTTAGCAAGAAATCCTACCCTTTTTAAGGGAAAGATGAATTGCGTTATGATTAACGCTCTTTCTCTAAAATATTTATTTTTTATATAATGTTCAGGTTATGCCATGTATTGAGGAATAGATATATAAGAGGTCATTTTTGAAGTGAAGGTATTTTTTGTGTAAGTTGTATAGGCGATTATGAAAGAGGATGAAGTATATAGAAAATCAAGAAATACACCACAATCCTATTTTAAGCTACTAAGGACTGCTGTCCACTTTAGTGGACAAGAGGATTTTACAAGATATTAAAGAATAATAATTTATTTTAAAATAGAAAATTCTTAATTTAATAGAGTTAATTTTATCTATTTTTGTCAATTTTATTGGTATTTTATCTTATCTGCAGCTATTTCAAGATTATTTTTGTACTCTACTATTTTTCCAATAACTATAACTGTTCTATTAATTTCAAAATTAATTTTTGAGTTATATACTAACACGTTTATTTTATTTTCACCATCTTCAATTTTTATTATATCAAGATTATTCAATTTTTTAATTGAAACTATTTTACCTTGAACTTTTATTTTTTTGTATAAATCTAAACTATTTATATCTTTTATTTTTATTAATTTAGGTTCTAAGTTAATTGAAAGCAATAATAAAGTAAATATTCCAACTATTGAAATTATTATTGATAATTTTAGTATTGTTTTGTCTTTCATTATTTTTTATACAGAAAGATTTAATAAGCATTTATATTTTGTCTTTTTATGGTAAGAAAAACGAAAAAAATTAAAATAAATGAGGAAAATGTTTCTTTATCTGTTGAAGAAAGATTTAATTTAGTTAAAAGAGGAACTGCTGAAATAATTGGAGAAGATGAACTTAAGAGTATTCTTTCTTCTAAGAAAAAGCCTGTTGCTTATTTAGGAACTGCACCAACTGGAAGACCTCATGTAGGTTATTTTATATGGGGATTAAAAGTATGCGATTTATTAAAAGCAGGTTTTCATGTTAAAATTCTTATAGCAGATTTACATGCTGCTCTTGATAATACTCCGTGGTATATTCTTGAGAAAAGATATGATTATTATGCTGCAGTTATTCCTGAAATGATAAAAGCAATTGGAGCAAATATAAAAGAACTAGAGTTTGTAAAGGGTAGTGAGATGCAATTAAATCCTGATTATATGTACGATGTTTTAAAACTATCTACTTTTGTTTCTGTTCATGATGCTACGAAAGCTGCTAGTGATGTTGTGAAGATGGGAGATAATCCAAAACTCTCTGGACTTATTTATCCTTTGATGCAGGTATGTGATGAGCAATATTTAGGTGTTGATTGTCAATTAGGAGGAACTGATCAAAGAAAAATAATGGTTCTTGCTCGTGAAAATCTTCCAAAAATGGGATATAAATCTAGAATTGAAATTATGAATCCTTTACTACCAGGACTAATTGGTGAAAAGATGAGTTCATCTAATGAAGAATCTAAAATAGATTTGTTAGATGATCCTATTACAGTTCAAAAAAAACTAAATAAAGCATATTTTTTAGAAGGAGATCCTAATAATGGAGTAATGGCTTTTTTAGAATATTTTCTGATGACTATTAAAAAAGATAATAATGAGAAATTTGTTGTTGAAAGACCTCAAAAGTTTGGAGGAAATGTTTCTTATTCAGATTTTTCTGAAATTAAAAGAGATGTTTTGTCAAAAACGCTTCATCCACAAGATATTAAAATAGCTGTAGCAAAAGAAATATCTTTGATTTTATCAAGAATGAACAGAGATAAACTTCTTAAACTTGCTGAAAAAGCATATCCTAAAAATAATCATTCAATATAATTATTTTTAAAAAATGTTTTATTTTTTAATCTATATATAAGACTTTGTATATACTATAAACTAAATTGATAGTTTATTTTAATTGTTTATTAAAATTTATAATTACGAGACTTTTATTTTTTTCTTTTTTCAAACTAAGATTATAAGAATTTAAATTTTATATATAAAATTAACAAATATTTGTTTATTTTTTTTGTATTACTTTCTATTTTTAAGGAATTTTATTATTAATATTAAATAAATATTTTTTAATTCCTTTAATCTATTTTTATAATTAATTGAAATTAAGGAATTATTAAATTTAAAATTTTAGATAATAATCTAACTGATTTATTATAATATTATATATAACTTAGAATATTCAACAATAAACTTTATTTTTTTGTTTGTTTATCAAACATACATAAATGCTAATTTAATAAATTTTATTAGAACTTTTTTATTAATATAAATTCAATCTATTTATTTTATGTAAAATCTAAGAGGTTTTTTTAAATCTTTTTTAACTCCTATTCTGAAACTCTTAAATATTTTAAATTTTTTAAAAAAATCATCTATAATTTTAAAATCTTTAGTTTTAAATATAGATTTTTCGTTAAATTTTTTATCTATTTTAAGACATCTAGTTAAAAGACCGGGTCCATTACATTTGACATTAAAATTTAGAGGTATTCCAGCTCTTATTAAAACAGCTCTCGGTTTTCCATATTTTCCTGTTACAAAATTTAGTAGATAGTTATTGTGAACCATTTTTATTAATATGGTTCCAGGTTCCATACTCATTATTCTTCTGCAATTTCCATTAAATCTCGCCCAAGAGGCAGGATCATTTTCTCCATAATATGCTTCTGTTTCTGTTATTCTAACTTTATATTCTTTATTTTTTATTTTTCTTACTATTATTTTTCCAAGTAAATTTTTTGCAACAATTTCTACATTTTTATCAAAAAAATCTTTTTTAATTTTCATAATTCTTATAAATCTAATAATATATACAATATATAAAATTATAGAGGTATTTAAAATGCCAATAAATGCAGGATATGAGTATGCGAATGCTGAAAAAAAATATCTTAGTGCTCAAAGTGATGAAGAAAGACTTTTAGCTTTGCAGGAAATGTTAAGAACAGCTCCTACACATAAAGGAAGTGAAAAATTTCGTGGAGATATTAGATTAAGAATAAAAAAGTTAAAAGAATCTATAAACAAACAAAAAAAATTAGGTAAAACTTCAAAAAAAGGTATCAAAAAAGGAGATTTACAAGCAGTTCTTGTAGGTTTAACAAATTCTGGAAAATCTTCTATTCTTAAAGCACTTACGAATGCTAATCCTAAAATAGCAAGTTATGGTTTTACTACATCTAAGCCAGAAATAGGAACTTTGATATATGGTAATTGTAATATCCAAATTGTAGATCTTCCTCCTATAGGAAGTGATTTATTTGATCACGGAATAGTAAATAATGCAGATACTATACTATTTGTTGTTGAAAAAATTCATGAAATAGAAGAAGTTGAAAAAGTGGTTAGAAATAAGACAGCAAAAAGAGTAATTATCTTTAATAAAATAGATGAATATGATGAAATAACTAAAAGGAAAATAGTTGAAACTTTAAAAACAAAAAAATATAATTTTGTTCTTTTTTCTTCAAAAACAAATGAAGGTATAGAAGAATTAAAAGAAAAAATTTTTAAGTCTTTTGATATAATAAGAGTTTATACAAGACAACCTGGAAAAAAAGAAGATAATAATCCAGTCATACTAAGGCCAGGATCTTTGTTAGAAGATGTAGCAGAGAAAGTTCTTCACGGTTTTTCTAAAAAAGTTAAATATGCGAAGATTTTTGGGCCAAGTTCAAAATTTTTAGGTCAAAAAGTTGGACTCAAACACGTGGTTAAAGATTCTGATATCGTTGAATTTTATACTGAATAAATCTAATACTTTTATTATTTTTGTAAAATATTATTTATTCTTAAGATAATAATTAATCTGTCTTTAATAAAATGAATAATATTTTTCTTTTATTTTTTAATTTTCAATTTAAAAGTTAGAATAAAAATTATTTACGAGAAAAAACAAAGTTTATGATGTTAATATTTTTCTTATTTAATAAAATATAAGTTAAAAAAACATATATTACTTTTCAATTATCTTATTTCTCTTATAATTTTATAAATATAGAAACATGTAATAATAAGATAATTTTATAAAGAATATTTATTTTATTTTTATATGAAAAAAAAGAGTGAAATTGAATTTAATTCTGAGAAAGAGATAGAAAACTATTACAGAAAAGAGAAACAAAAAGCAAATAATTTATTAAAAGAAATTGAAAAGAAAAAAGCTGTTTCTTTAGTAAACATTACTCAAAAGCAAATTGAAAGATTAAGAATAGAAAAGCATAATCTTGAGATAATGCATCAAGATTTAACTAATCATTTAAAAAATATATCAAAAAAAATTAAACAACTTAGCAATGAAAAAGAGATTGACGCTAAAAACATTAAAGATAGTTCTAATTTAAAAAGAATATTACGAAGATTAGAAAAAGAAGCTGACGAGATTAGGGTTGTAAGAAAAAATTTAGCTGATAAAGAAAAAATTCTTATTGATAGGATGAATAAATTAGTAAATGTTAATAAAGATAAATTTAAAGTTAGTAACAGATATATAACCACTAAATTATTAAATACTGAAAGAAAAAAAGAGAAAATACTTGAAGATGCAAGAAATTTATTAAAGGAAGAGAGATTTAATATGTATTTAGATAATTCTTTACTTGATTCACTTGGAAAATTTGCTATTTTTAAAATAAAAAGGCTTAATAAGAAATTAAAAGATTTAAAGAAAGCTAGAGTTGAAGTATTAAAGCAATTACAATTATTAAAAATTTCTGAAGAAAAAGCGCAAGAAAAAATAAGATATATGCAAAAAAAGTTAGAATCAATAAAAAGAAAATATAGAAAAGTTCTTAGTAATAATTAATATGTTTAGTAATTAATAGATCTATATTTAACCGATTCTCTTGCATCAGTGAAGGATAAAAAATCATCTTTGCTTTCTTTAACTTTAATGAATTTCTCATCAACATGCCAAACAGATGTATAATTATAATTGTAAAACTTTTGAAATTCTATGTAAAGTAGGATAAAACTTCTTTATCTATTTGTAGATTTTGAGTGATTTTTGGGTTTTTCTTCATCAATTTCTTTAATATATCTGCTACTTCTTCTAATGAAAGTCTATACATAATTCTCAACCTCCTTGCAGAATAAACAGTAAAATGCTTATAAGAATTTTTACATACAACCCTTTTTTTTCACAAAAAGCTCTTTTACAATTTTTGCATTTATAGAGCTGAACTCCATCTCTATGTCCATTTTTAATTATATCCTTAGAAAAACAATATATACAATTTATTTAAATTATCTTTATCATCTATTTATTAATAATTAAGTAACATTAGATTATATAAACCTTCTATAAATTAACAGAATCAATAGTCAAAAGATTTTTAAATATATTTTCATAAATATAAATATGAAGTGTATGAATAGCAGAAAATATACAATAATAATTACCTTAACTTTATTATTCTTTTTACAATTTGTTTTAGCAGATATTATTATACCTGATGAAAGTAAAGGAGACTTAAAGACAATTCCGATTAATCATCGAATAATAAATATTAATGATTATCAAGATTATATTTTCTTTACAACTGCTGATAATGTAAATAAAGGATTAGCTGGATTTGATATGTGTCCTTTAAAAATAATAGGAAGTGATTGATTAATAAGCTCTAATTATTATAAATTCTGTTATATAACTGTTTATGCAATTAAAAAATCTGATATGACTGAAGACCACAGTTAAAAGTAATGAATGCAAGCCAATTAGAATCCTTAGTAAACTCTCAATTTGTTTATAAATTATTTAGAGGTTTAAATTTTTCAAAGACAGTTCTTAATTCTTCTACTGAGAAAGAAGAAAATATCTATCATAATATAGATCCAAATCTTTTAAAAGATATAAAAATCTGCCCGGAAGGTTCAACAAATGAAAAAGGATTATGCAAAAAGAGATTATCAAATGGAAGAGTAGCAGAAATAAAAATTATGCCAAACACTGCTTCTGAAAGAGCTTTAGAAAGGCTTAGGTTAAAAGCTTGCAATTCAGAAAATAATTGTCAGATTATATTAAAAGAAGTTGGAAAAGCTGATAAATTTAAGCCTGTTTATGAATTAATAGGAAATAAGCAAGTTAAATTTTTAGGAATATTTAAAATGAATGCAGAGTTCAAGCACAAGTTGATGCAGAAACAGGAGAAATAATAAAAACTAAAAAACCTTGGTGGAGTTTCTTAACATCAGGAATCTGAAATGTTATATGAAACTAAGTTTTTAGTTTCTTTAATATTAACTTTATTTATTGAAGTTCCAATTGTTTTAATTTTTCTGAATTTTATTTTGCCAAAGATTAAACTTTACAAAAAATTATTGATACCTATTCTCGCTACTTCTCTTACTCTTCCATATTTATGGTTTATATTTCCAATATACATTGAATATCCTTTCTACATTATACTTGGAGAGGTAACAGTATTTTTAATAGAATCTTTAATTTATTGGCAATTTTTACCTATTAATTTAAAAAAGGCCATGATCATTTCTTTTGTTGCGAATATTTCTAGTTTTTTTTTCGGATTATTATTATTTTAAAGATAAAATATACTTTAATCTTTTTATTACATTTATAAAATTAAATTCTATTGAATAGGTTTATAATCATCAAAAATTTTTAATATTAAAAAATATAAAATTAAATTAAATATGAGACTTGGAGCACTTTTTTCAGGAGGCAAGGATTCTTGTTTAGCTTTGCATTTAGCAAAAAAACAAGGTCATGATATTTGTTTTTTGTTATCTATAATTCCAAGTAATTTTGATAGTTTTATGTTTCATAAGCCCTATTTAAATTTATTAAAAAAACAAGCTGAAATGCTCGGTATTGATTTAATTACAATAAATAGTTCTGGAGATGAAAATAATGAAATTGAAGATTTGTATAAGTTAATAAACTCTGTTAAAGATAAAATTGACGGAGTTTTGGTTGGCGGAATAGCTTCAAGATATCAAAAAAAAAGAATAAAAAATATATGTGATAAATTAAATTTAAAATTTTTTTCTCCGTTGTGGAGTTATTCAGATAAAAAAATTTGGAAAGAAATTTTTACGTGTGGTTTTAAAGTTATTTTGACAAAGATTTCATGTGAAGGTATTTCAAAAGATTTTTTAGGAAAAATAATTAATAAAGAGGAATATAATAAACTAAAAAAATTAAGTCAGAAATATAAATTTAGATTGGATTTCGAAGGTGGAGAAGCTGAAAGTGCTGTTTTATTTATGCCAGAATTTAAAGAAGAGATTAAAATTAAATATGAAATTATTGATGAAGGAAAATATAGAAGTTATTTAAATATAAAAAAAGTTTATAATTAAATTTTTAAAGTCTTTTATTATAATAATATTATAATCTAATGAAAAAAGAGGATAAATTTATGAAGAAGAAGTTGAATAATAAATCTAATTTTTTTGAAAAAAATAAGAGAAAGTCTAAAGATAAAATTGTTCCTATAATTATATTTTTATTTGTTCTTTTATTTGCTCTTTTTATAACATTATATATTTGGCAAAAGAATCAGAAGATAATTTATTATCCTAAAGAAGGAGAACTTGGAACTATTAAGCCTATGGCTGGTGGGTCTGGAACAATTGATGATCCTTATATAATAACCAATTGCATAGAGTTAGATAACATAAGAAATTATCCTTCTGGAACTTATTTTGCTTTAGATAATAATATTAGTTTTTATGACGTTGGTTGTGAGAACTATAGAACAGGAGCAGGTTGGGTTCCTTTATATTCTTCGTCAACTCCTGGCTCTCCTTTTAGAGGTCATCTTGATGGAAGAAATTTTACTATTAGAGGTTTGTATATTAATAATTTAGGATCATATAATGGTTTATTTGGTGCTCTTGGAAGTTCTTTAGAAGCAGGAGAAGTTAAGAATTTGAATTTAGAGGACGTTTATGTGAAAGGAAGTAGTGGAGGAACTTCGACTGGAGGTTTAGCAGGACTAGTAAATCCTCTTGGTTCAATTTATAGAGTTTCTATCAAAGGAAATGTTTCTGGAGGAAATCAAGTAGGACTTTTAGCAGGAGATTTTTACGGCTCTGCTGAAGAATGTAGTGCTAGAGGTAATGTTACTGCTGCTTCAGAGGACGGAGGAGGATTGATTGGAAGAATTAGTGGAGGAAATGTAATCAACTCATATGCTCATGCAAACGTTTATGCAAATAAAAAATCAGGAGGATTTGTTGGAAAGATGACTACTGCTAATGTTAATAATTGTTATGCAGTAAGCAATGTTTATGGACCTGCAGGAATTGTGAGTATTGGAGGTTTTGGTAGAATCGATGTGGGATATGCTTATTCAAGTTTTTATCCTGGAGATGATATTACAATATTAGCTGGAGATGTGTATAAAGATAATGATGCTACTACTCCTAGAAATAAATTAAAGGAAAATTTGATTAGTGTTGATTGGTTAAAAAGTCAGGGATGGGATTTTAATAATGTTTGGAGTAATATTAATGACGGAGTAGATTATCCTTTACTTAAATTTGAAGTTAAAGAAGGTAATGTTCCAACTCCTCCTAGTGAAATTGGAAATTATAACATAAGTAATTGTCAAGAACTTCAAGATATTTCAAAATCATTAAAATCAAATTATACATTAATTAATGATATTGATTGTTCAGGATTTAATTTTATTCCAATAGGTAATGCTGTAACACCTTTCGAAGGAGTTTTAGATGGAAATGGTCATTCTATTCTTAATTTTGTGTATAGCTCAAATGATGCTCAAGGTATTGGTATATTCTACTATGTTGGAAGAAATGGAGTTATTAAAAATATAGGTGTTACTGGTTCAATTTTTGCTGATAGCTGGTGTGGAGGATTAGTAGTATATAATTATGGAAATATAATTAATTCTTTTAGTGAAATGTCCGTTAGAGGAGATAAAAATATTGGAGGGCTTGTTAGTCAGAACTGGGGAAATATAACTAATTGTTATAGCAAAGGAGGAATTGTTCAAGGAAGAAAATCTAATAGTGAAGATGTAGGAGGGCTTGTTGGAGAAAATTATGGAATTATAAAAGATTCTTATTCTGAAGTTACTAAAGTTAATGCTATAAAAGATGTTGGAGGATTTGTAGGTCATAATTATGAAGGAGGAATTATAATTAATTGTTATTCTTTGTCAGATGTTGAAGGATATAATAATGTTGGAGGTTTTATTGGTGATAATGAGCAAGGAGGTAGTATAATTAATTCTTATTCTGCAGGTAGTGTTACTGGATTTTCACCTCCTAACGATATTGGAGGTTTTATAGGAAAAGCTCCTCCACAAAGTTTAGGGACTTTTATTAACGTTTTTTATCCAGAAACTACAAAAATAACTTTGGGAACAAATACGTACGGAGTTATATCTAGTGATAATCTAAAAAATATCAGTTTTTTAGAGACTAATTATTCCTGGAGTTTTCCTCCTTGGAGTAATATAAATGATGGGTTAGATTATCCAAAGTTAGCTTTTCAAGAGTCTAATAGTATAAATCCAATAATAATACTTTTTCCTTTTAAAAATTATTCAGCAGTTGCAGATAGTGTGAATATAGACTTTATCTTTAGAGTAATGTATCCTTCTGAAATTATTAATTGTTCTGTTATAACTCCTAGTAATGAATTTGAAAATAAATCTCAAATAATTGATGGAGATAATTTAATTCAAGCTACTCTTTTAGCTGGAAATTATAATGTTTTTATTAAATGTTATACTAATAATGGAATTTCTTTATCTAGAAATGTTTCAATTTTAATTAATCCTCCTGAACCTGCAATTTCTGGTGGTGGAGGAGGTGGAGGCGGTAGCGGAGGTATAGCATCTTCTTCATACTGGAAATTAACATTTGATATAAATCCAGTTCTTTTGAAAGAAGGTTTTACAAAATTATTAAAAGAAAGAGAAAGATTTAGGTTTAAAATTAATGGAGAATATTATTATGCTGGAATTATAAATTTGACAAGTAATAATATTATTATGAATATTTCATCAAAGAGTTTTAATAAAACTTTTTTTAATGTTGGAGAAGAAAAGAAATTTGACTTAAATAATGATAAATATTATGATACATATATAAAATTGAACTCTATTAAAAATAACTATGCTAATATTACTATTAAAGAAATATTAGAAAAAATAGGTGGAGAAAAAGATAAATTAAAATCTATTATAAATAATTCTGAGACAAAGAACGATTCTATTATAGTTTCAATTCCTGAACCTATTGTTGAAACTCCTGTGGATTCTCATGATATTATATTATACATATTAATATTTGCAATTATTGCTGTTGTTATTGCTATTATTATAGCATTTTTATATTTTTTAAAAGAGAAAAAAAGATAATAAAACGATTTTTATAAATTTCTTTTTTAAAAAATAGTCGATAGATAATTAATATTGTTAATTTTTATTATTAATTAAATTTTCAAGGATTATTATTAAATGTTATATTATATAACTATTTTAAGCTTCTATTGTCTGTTTATAATATCATATCAATATAATAAATTTAGTTTTATCAAATTTAGGTTAATAAATATTAAAAATACCACTGAAAAATTTATGCTTAAGTTATCGATATTTTTTTGTATAAAATCAATTTTTTGTTAACACTAAATTTATTAAGCTAGTTTTCGTATTTTTTTAAAAACAATAAAATGATAGGCGATATAGAATTTTATAGAAAGAAATTAGATAATGGAATAACAGTTATATTTGAAAAAAGAAAAATTCCAGTTGTTGCGGTTTCTACTTCTGTTAAATTTGGAGCTGAGTTTGAAAGTGAGAACATAAAAGGAATTTCTCATTTTATAGAACATTTAGTTTTTAAAGGAACAAAAAAGAGAAATGTTACTGAAATTCCTAGAGAAATCGAAAATAAAGGAGGAATTATTAATGCATTTACTGCAGAAGATATCACATGTTATTGGAATAAACTTCCTAGTAAATATTTTTCTCTTGGAGCAGATATTTCAAGAGATTTAGCTACTAATCCTATTTTTGAATCACAAGCTCTTGAAAGAGAAAGAAAAGTTATTTTAGAAGAAATTAAGATGTATCATGATAATCCTACTACTTATGTGATGGAAAAGATAAAAGAAATGCTCTATGAAAAACCTTTTAATATGTCTATTGCAGGAACTATAAAAACTGTTTCAAAAATATCTAGAAATGAAATAATAGAAGTTTTTAATTCAGTATATTCTACAAATAATATGATATTTGCTGTTGTTGGAAAAGCAGATTTTGAAGATGTTTTAAACGAAGCTAAAAAATTTCCAAAAACTGATAAAAAAATAAATTCAATTCCAATAATAAAGAAAAATTGTGAGATAATTGAAAAAAGAAAAGGTATTGATCAGGCTCATGAGATAATTGGTCTTCACATGCCTAGACTTATAGATAAAAATAGATATGCTGTTGAAATATTTGAAAGTATTTTAGGAGGAGGAATGTCTAGTAGGCTATTTCAAGAGATTAGAGAAAAAAGAGGATTATGTTATTCTATAAAAACTCATCTTGAACAATCTCGAGACTATTCTTATTTGATGATTTATTCTGGAACTATGAAAGATAAAATGATTGAAGTTAAAAATCTTGCTTTAAAAGAGATAAAAAAATTAAAAACATTAAAACAAACAGATTTGTCTGAAACAAAGGAGAAATTAATAGGTTTAAAGCAAGTTAATCAAGAGAAATGTGATTTAACTATGATAGAATTGTTGCAAGAAGAAATTGGCGGAAATGCTGAAAACTATTATAAATATGAAGAAGAAATAAACAAGGTTAAGTTAGATGATGTTAGAAACCTTTCAAAATTAAAAGGATATAGTTTTGTCGGCCTTATTCCTGATTAATATTAATTTTATGAATTATTAGATTAATTTAATATAATTTAAATATTGTTTAATATTAAATAAAGTAGTTAATATGCAAATTATAAAAGTTCCTTTTAGTTTTAATGAAAAGACAAGAAACTGCATTTTTTCTCCAAATCAAGTTTTAGCTGAACTTAAAAAAATTGAGAGCAATGAAAAAAGTAAAATTATTAATTATAATTCTTTGTATTTAGAAGAAATTCATGTAGATATAAATGATGTAAAAGAAAGTGATTATTTGATATTCAAAAATTCAAAAGAAATTTTTGAAAGAAATTATAAAAGTTTTTTTATTGGAGGTGACAAATCTATTAATTTTCCTATTTTGAGAGCTTTTAATAAAGTTGAAAAAAATCCTTTTTTGATTGTGTTTGATAGTCATTGTAATTTTTTAGATTCTCTTGATTTAAATGAATCTTGGATTAGAAGATTGATTGAAATTAATTTTGTTCCTAGTTCGATTGTTTTAATCAGCTCTAGAAATATCTATTCTGAAGAATTAGAATTTTTAAAAAATTTTAAAATTCAAATTGTAACAATGGACATTTTACAAGAAGATTTGTTTGGAATTTGTGATGTTGTAATGGAAAGGGCTAGAAATTCTTCTGGATTTTTTATAACCATTGATTTAAGTTCAGTTGATCCTTCTTTTGCTCCTGGTGTTATAAACATTGAACCTGGAGGTTTATCTAGCCGAGATTTAATATATCTGATAAAAAGATTAGTTTTACTTAAAAACTTTAGAGGTGCTAGTTTAGTTAATATAGACTCAACTAAAGATATAAACTCTATGACTTTAAGACTTGGTGCAAAAATACTTGCTGAAATGATATAAATTTTTTGTAAGATATTGAAATGATTTCAATTATAAAATATTTTAAAGACAAAAAATATATCAAAAAATTTTTAATTTCTATTATAGTTATTATCATTATAGCATTAATTTATTTAAATTCTTTTTTTACTTTCAATATGAGAAATACGAAAAATATTGTTATAAAAGGTGATTATATTAACTTTAGTTCTCTTACAACAAAACAAAAGATAGCTCAAATGATTATTGTTAGAGGAGATATAAAGAAAAATTTATTTATGTTAAATGAAAATATAGGTGGAATATTTCTTGATAATCTAAAAACAAAAGAAGATTATTTTAATATGATAAAAAAATATCAAGAAAGTTCGAAGATAAAATTATTTGTTGCTACAGATATGGAAGGAGCTTGGAATCCTTTTCCATTTTATGAATCAATTTATTTTTCTCAGATTAATTCCAGTAATGTTGCTTATAAAGTTGGATTAGAACACGGAGAAATTCTTAAAGATATGGGATTTAATGTGAATTTTGCTCCTGTTGCAGAATTTATTGATAACAGTTATGGTGGAAGGACTTTTTTAGGAAATAAAAAAGATGTTAAAGAAAAATTAATAAGTTATATTCAGGGATTGCAAAAAAATGTTTATCCAACTTGTAAGCATTATCCTGGAAAAGGAATGATTAATAATCTGCATTATTATTCTGATTCTCAAATCATAGAAAAAGAAGATTTAGAGTTATTTGAGTGTTGTATAGATAAAAATGTGCCTTTTATTATGGTTGGTCATCAAATAGTTTCAGGAGAGCTTGATTCAAAAGGAAAACCTAGTTCTGTTTCTGAAGATGTAATTTCATCTATATCTAGAGAAAATGTTCTTATAATAAGTGATGAAATAAATATGAAAGGTTTATCTAAATTTTATAAAAATAAAGTAGATCTTTATAAAGATCTTATAAATAGTGGAGAAAATTTAATACTTGATTTTTATATTGATTATAAAGAGCTTGTAAAACTATTAGATAAACTTGAAGAAAAGGTTAATTTAGGAGAAATTGAAATTCAAAAAATAGATAATAGTGTAACTAAAATATTAAAACTAAAAGGTTATAATTTTCAATAATATTTTAAAAAAGTTTATTTATTAGTTTATTTTAAAAGATTTGATGACAAGAACATTTATTTCACTTGGTTTAAGTAATGAAGCTATAAATGAGATAAAAAGAATCCAAGATTTATTAATGGATAAAAATTTATTTTCAGGAAAATTTACTGGATTAGAAAATTTGCATCTTACTTTAAAATTTTTAGGAGAAATTAGTGAAGAAAAAATTTGCGAAGTTAGAAAAATTTTAGAAAAAATAAGAATGAAAAAATTTTTTGCAAAGTTTTCAGATATTGGAGTTTTTTCGCCTGAATTTATTAGGATACTATGGATTAAACTTGATGGAGAGGGAGTTTTTGATTTACAAGAAATTATAGACCAAAAGTTAAGTGACTTATTTGAACCTGAGAACAGATTTATGAGTCATATTACAATAGCAAGAATAAAAAATATAAAAGATAGAAAAAAATTTTTTGAATATATTAATTCTATCAAAGTTAATGAAATTAATTTTGAAATTAATTGTTTTTATTTAATGAGTTCTAATTTAACTTCAAAAGGCCCTATTTATACTGTTTTAAATAAATATAATTTAATTTGATTATATTAAAAAATAAGGATATAACTTACAATTTTAATAGATTTTTATTAATTAATTTTGTTTTTAGTTTGAAGAATAATCTTTCATAATTTTCAAAATCAAATACTATATTAAAATATATTTTTTAGTTTCTTTATTATCTATAGAAAAATATTAAATTGGATAAGATAAAAATTTCAGGTTTGCAAGATTTTTTTATTTTAGGAAAAAACAAAAACCCTAATAAGAAGATATTAGTAATATAAATATTTATTGTTTTAAATTTATCTTTTGCATTTGAGATTTATTTATAAATAAAAAATATTAAATTATATTTTAATGGAGGTTAGAAATTTCTCAAGGACGATAGATTACAATATCCCTTGTTATAATGAACTATTAGAAATTCTTGCATCACAGAAAATTAAAAATATTCTTGCTAGAAAAAAAATTAAAGAAGTTACTTTATACGGATATAAATCAGATTATCTTTACAAATTTAGAGATTTATTACTGGAAAAAATTTTAAAAAAAAGAAAAGATATTTCTGTTATAGTCGCTGGTGATGATGTTGAGATCTCAGATTATGGGATAAATTTAGGATTTATTTTAAGAGAAAATTTTTTGCGATATTTTTCTAGGTTATATTTTGAGGAATCTTTGAATATTTTTAAAAAATGTGAAAATTCTTCAGGAGTTTCTCAAGAAAATTTTTATAATGAATTAATTAGTAGGGTTTCAAGAAGAACAGAATTTTCAGAAAAAATAATTAAATCTCTGTATCAACCTTTTTATTTATTTAATTTTCTTTGGAATAATGATAAATCTTTATTTAATGTTCTTCATTTTAGTTATGAAAACAATTTTTCTGATTCAAGAATAAAATTAAAGAAAAAATTTAAAAAAAAAGAACTTGATAAAATTGTTGATGAATTTATTGAAAAATTTGGAGATTTTATGTTTAATAGAATTAAAAATTTTAGCAATAATGAAAAACTTTGATTTATTTTTTAATAAAGATTTAATATCTATTGAAGACTTGACCAATGAAGATATAGAGATTATTTTAGATTTTGCAAAAGATATTAAAAAAAATCCTGAAAAATATCATAATACTTTGCATAGAAAGATAATGATTCCATTATTTTTTGAACCAAGCACTAGAACTTCAACAAGTTTTCAAGCAGCTATGACTAAGTTAGGAGGTAGTGTTATTGATTTTGATGTTTTATCAAGTTCTGTTTTAAAAGGAGAGAATTTGAAAGATACATTAAAGATTATTTCAGGATATTATCCTGATTTTGTTGTGATTAGGCATAAAAGAGATGGTTCTGCAAGATTTGCTGCAGATTTATTAGATATCCCAGTTATTAATGCAGGAGATGGACAAAATCAACATCCAACACAGACACTTTTAGATCTTTTTTCAATTAATGAGATTTTTGGAAAAATAGAAGGTATAAAAATTGCTATTGCAGGAGATTTGAAATACGGAAGAACAGCTCATTCTTTAGCAATTTCTTTATCAAGATACAAAAATTGCGAAATTTTTTTTCTTTCTCCAGAATCTCTAAGAATGCCAAAATATTTTCTAAATAAATTAAAAGAAAATAATTGTAATTATTTAGAGTATAATATTTCTGAGATAAATAATATCATAAAAAAATGTGATTTAATTTATATGACAAGAATTCAAAGAGAAAGATTTCCAGAAGGTGTAGAAGGAGAACAAGAATATCTAAAAGTTTCTAAAGAATATTATCTAAATTTAGATATGCTTAAAGGTGTTAAATCTGGATTTAGAATAATGCATCCTCTTCCTAAAGTTGGAGAAATTGATGATAAAATAGATAATACAGATTTTGCTTATTATTTTACTCAAGCTGAAAATGGACTTTATGTAAGGCAAGCTCTTTTAATTTTAATCGGAGGTATAAATTTATAAAAGACATTAGAAATTGATAAGTAAAAAGTTTTATATCAAAATCTTAATAGTTTTTATTTAAAAAATAAAAAAATTTTAAGAAGATGAAAGAAGAAGATAGAATAATAGGATATATAGAAAATGGAATTGTTATTGATCATATACCTATTGGAAAAGTTTGGAAAATTGCAGAAATTTTAGGAGTTACAAGGGAAAGAAAAGGAAGAGTTTCTCTTGGAGATGGTTATGAAAGTAAAAAAATTGGTAAAAAAGGAGTAATTAAAATAGAAGATGTTAACTTAGATGATTATCAACTTAATTTGATTGCATTAATTGCTAAAGATGCTAGTGTAAGTATAATAAAAAATGGAAGTGTTGTTGAGAAAATTAAAGCAGTTATACCTGATATATTAAAAGGAATAATTTTATGTCCAAATTTAAACTGCATTACAAATGATTCTCATGAAAAAATTGTTCCTGTAATATATTATAATACTCAAAAAGGATTTAAGTGCTATTTTTGTTCTAGAGAATTTAAAGATAATGAGATAAACTTTTTATAATTTTTAATTTTCATTTTTTAAAATAATCTTTAAAAATCTTAGATATTTGTTACTTATCAATATCACTCATTTTTTGTTTTTCTTTAATAAATTATAATCAAGATAAAAAAATTGATTTGTATCTGTTAGAAATTAACCTTTAAAATAAAATTTAATAAGAATTTTTATTATTAAATATAAAATATTCATTTTGTTTTATAGGTGGAACAATCGCTTTTATTTCTTTAATTTTTTTAATATATTTATTAAATAGAAGTTAAAGATAATGAAAGAATTAATAAAAAGAATTAAGAAAATCTGTATTTTTATTTGTTACAATATATAGAATATTTATAATTTTTTTATAAATT
>JAVYLW010000011.1:0-19097 GCA_038740375.1 Candidatus Pacearchaeota archaeon
AATAAATTCTATAATAAAATTAGAAATAATATACATAATAAATAAAATTAAGAAAATAATCATGAATATTGCCATTAAAATAATAAAAAACAAAAAAAACATAAAAAAAAGTTATCCACCATCTTTTTTTAACCATACTTGAACTTATTTTTAATGATTCTATTATACCTTTATTTTCTCCTATTAAAACAAATGGTGAAAAAATCCATTTTATCGAAAAATAAATAAGATTACAAATTAAAATAAGAGTTAATATTAATGATAGTGAAGGGATTATTAAACTTATTATTTTATAGGGTAACATCACCACTATAATAAAAAAAATTAAAATATATAATCCAAGAAATTTCCAAAAATATTTTTTTCCTCCAGAAAGAATTTCTTTAAAACTTAATGATTTATTATCTTTTTTATATAAAGAATAATACACTAAAGAAGACGAAAATAAAATTTGAATAAAAAATAATGCAATAAAAATTAAGATTAAAAAAATAACCTGAAAAAAATTTAAAGAATATAAAGGATTATAAGAACCGTGTTCTGTTAGATCTAAACTTGTTTTCTTAGAATAAAATATTTGTGGAAAAAAAGATGCTGTCAAAATAATAAAAATAATAAAAGGTATTATATATAAAAATATTAAAATTTTAAATAATCTTTAAAATTTTTTTATATTCTATAAAAGAGTTTTCAATTAATTCTCCTATACCCATATTTTTTATCTTTTTTTCTCAATAATTTTTCAATAAAAAAAAGTTTATTAAATCTTTACAAAGAAGATTATAATTTTTTTTATCTATTTAATATGGGCTTAGGCAGAATCGAACTGCCGAATGCACGGTGTAAACGTGCTGGTTTGCCACTAGCCTATAGGCCCTTAATTTTCTATCTGATTAGACTTCAAAAATATAAAAAGTTTACACCTTTTAAACCTAATTGTTTGATGAATTTTTGAATTGAAATTCAATTTATACTTTTGAGGGAATGAAATTAATTCTTTCAATTTGATGAGGGGTTAGTTCATCTTTGTGATCTAGTTTCAAATTATACATTTTTCCTCTTATAAGTTCAACAAATATATCTTTTGTTAAATCATCAAATAAAATTAATACAAGTTTCAATGAAATTTGGAATACTTGCAAAAATAATAAAAATCCAGATAAGATTAAACTATAACTACATGATAAGTAGAATTCAGAATCATTTAATAATCTCTGTATTAATTTACATAGTTAATTTTAAATACAATAATAAACTGAAAAATATTAATGAAAATTAAGAATTTTCTATTGGGAATTGCAATATTCATATTAACAATTTCTACAACTATATTTGGGATATATACCTTTTACGGAAAACCACCTCATTATGATAATTTTTGTTATACAGGCAAAATAGCTGACACAAAAGAAAACTGCGAGAACATGGGTGGAAAATGGACAATGACGTATCCAATAGAAAAAATTGATAATCAATTAGCAACTCCTACAAAAGATAACTATTACTGCGATTTATCTGAATACTATTTGAATTGTGACAAAGAATTTAAAAATTCTCAAATAAAATATAACTCTAAGGTATTTATAATAACCTTACCTATTGGAATAATTGTAATTATTCTTGGAGCTTTAATTTTTGGACTTGAAACTGTTGGAGCAGGATTAATGGCAGGAGGAGTTGGTGTAATCCTTTATGGAGTAATTGGATTTTGGAAATTTGCAGAAGATTATATTAAGTTTATTATAACTTTGATTGCTTTAATTATAATAATATTTCTTGCTTATTATCTTAATAAAAAATATTTCAAGAAAAAGTAAGATACTTTTTTAAAAAAATTTATTTATTTTACAGGAAAAATATAAGAGAATTAACTTTTTTTGCTATTTTATTAAAAAAGTAAAAGATTAATAAAAATGCAAACTTTTTTGCCCTATCCAGATATTGAAAAATCTTTGAAATGTTTAGATAGTAAAAGACTTGGAAAACAAAGAGTTGAAGCTCATCAAATATTAAATATTTTACTTAATAGAACAAAAACAAGAGCATGGAGAAATCATCCTGCTGTAAAAATGTGGAGAAATTATGTTAATGCTCTTAAACTATATTTTAATAAATCTATAGAAATATGGATCTCAAGAGGTTATAAAAATAACATGAAATTTGAAAGGATTAGAGGAAAAATAGTATTTCCAAAATGGTTTGGCAATGATAAATTTCATTCAACCCATAGAAGCAATTTACTAAGAAAAGATAAAAAATATTATTCTAAATTTAGTTGGAGAGAAAAGGATAATCTTCCATACTTTTGGCCTGAAGTTAAAAAATAGAAATTGTCTTGTTATAAGTTAAATTTATAAATTTCTCAGAACTAATATCCCTATGGAAAAAGCTAAAATAAATTATATAGTTGATTTTTTAATGGCAGTTTTATTTATAGTTACTACTATAACTGCTTTAATTATTTTCTTTTTTCTTCCATCAGGTGTAAAACAAGGAGGCTATCAAACTTTTTTAGGAGTAATAAAAAGAACATGGTCAAATATTCACATTTGGAGTGGAATGATATTTATTATTTTAGTAATAATTCATTTTATATTGCACTGGAATTGGGTAGTATGTATGACGAAGAATATTTTTTCTAAGAAAAACAATGAATTTAAAGGAGGTAAAAAACAATGAAGAAAATATTTTTGGTTCTCTTAGTTTCTTTAATGGCAATTTCTTTGGTTTTTGCTGCCCAAGGTAGCACTGGAACAGCAGGTACAACTGGTGCTGGAAAAAATGCTCCAACTACAACAGATTCAGATACTGCAGCACAAGCAGGGCAGGGAACAGGTAATGGCACTCAAACAAACACAGAATTGCAAACAAAAAATCAAGGCGAAAACATTAGATTACAAAATCAAGTAAGAGTTCAAACTGGTTCTTATATGAATCAAGCAGGAGAGCAAATGCAAATTCAATCAGGAGCAGGAAATGAAATTAAAATGCAAGTTAAAGGAGTTGAAGCAAAATCTAACCTGCAGATAGGTTCAGAACTTGATCCTATTCAGAATAGAACGAGACTTAGAATAAATCTTTCAAATGGTAAAAATGCAGAAATAAAAGTTATGCCAAACACTGCTTCAGAAAGAGCTTTAGAAAGGCTTAGATTAAAAGTTTGCAATTCAGAAAATAATTGCACTATAGAACTAAAAGAAGTTGGAAGTGGAGAAAAAATTAGAGCAGTATATGAAGTTAAAGCACGAAAAGAAGCGAAGTTTTTATGGATGTTTAAAACTAAGATGCAAGTTCGTGCTCAAATTGATGCAGAAACAGGAGAAGTGATACAAGCTAAAAAACCCTGGTGGAGTTTTTTAACATCAGAAATCTAAATGTTATATGAAACCAAGTTTTTAGTTTCCTTAATTTTAGTCTTTTTTTCGGACTATTATTGATTTTTTTTGACTTTTAAAATTGAGTTAATTAAAATAAATCTATGAATTTTTTAAAACATTTATAATATTATTTATAATAAAAATAGATATCATAAAAAATTAAATTAATTAATGCCTTAAAGATAAAATTTTAAAAAATAAATTTATATTATACTTAAAGATTAGATTTTAAAATTTATGATATATATTTTAATATATATTCTATTAGTTATTACTTAATGTTGAAAACATTTAAATATATATAAAAATTTACTTTTTTATTAATTAAACTTAAAAAATGAAAAAAGGTTTAAAGATAAACGTATTTGTATTAATTTTTTTAGTCTGTATTATTTATTTTACATCTTTTGTTTATGGAGATATTTATTTTACAAATATACAACCTGTTTATAATCTCGGAGATATGATTGAGGCAAATATAATTGTAAGTCCTGAAGGAGCAGGACCTATTAGAATTTTTTTAATTTGTGATAATAGTTCCTTTGAAATTTATAGAGGAGCGCCTCCTGAGAAAATTCAATTGCCTCTTACAACATTATGGATGAATGGCATGACTGGAAATTGTCGCTTTACTGCACATTATTTAAATGAGATAAAAGACAGCATTAATTTTAAAATTTCAAAACAATTATCAATAAGCTTAGATAAAAGTTCTTTTTTTTCAAAACCTGGTGAAACAATAACTTTTTCTGGAAGTGTAAAAAAATTGAACGGAGCTCCTGTTGATGGAGAAGTAAATATAAGTATTCCTTCTCTAAAAGATTTTGATTTTGAAAATTTATATGGCCCTATAGTTAACGGTAAATTTTTAGTTAACCTTACTCTTGCAAAAAATATTCCTCCTGGAAATTATAGAATAGATATTATAGCTTATGAAAAAACAGGAAATGAAAAAACTAGCGAAGGAATAGAAATGATTAATTTAAATATTTTTCAAGTTCCTAGTTATCTAGATATTGCAGTTGATAATCAACAAATTGATCCTGGAAAATCAATTACTTTTAAACCTATTTTATTAGATCAGTCAGAGAAAGAAATGAATGGGGAGATATCTATTATAATAAAAGACACTAATCAAAATAGAATTTTTGAAAGATTAGTAAAAGCTGGAGAAAAAATAGAATATTCTTTAAACACAAATTCCACTCCTGGATATTACTATATTGAAGCATACACAAATAACTTATTAAAAACAAAGGATTTTTATGTAAATGAAAAAGCACTTGTAAGTTTTGATATTAGAAATGAAACGCTTATAATTACTAATATCGGAAATATACCTTATGATAAAATAATTCAAATTGATATTGCTGGAAAAAAATTTGTAAAAAAAATTGACAATCTGTATCCTGGAGAATCTAAAGAATTTTATCTTAAAGGAAACAATAGTTATTATGATGTAAAAGTAAATGATGATGAAACAAATTTTACTGCAAATGACATTCCTTTAACAGGAAATGCAATAGCTGTTAAGGATATAAACAAAGGAATTAAGACACTATCAAATACACCTATTATTTGGATAATAATTCTAATTGTTTTAGGAGCTATTATTCTATTTTTGTTTAGAGATATATTAAAGAAGAAATCAGTTGCCTATCCTATTAAATCAAAAGAACCAATAAAAGCTATGAAAAAAAGTGGAGAAATTATAAGTTTTGAAACTAAAAATCAAAACATAGGTAAAGAAATAGGAGATAAATCTTTAAAGCCTATTATAAAAGATAATGAAATTAAATCAAAGAATATTAGCAATATTCCCTCTCCTTCAATTGTTGTTATTAAAGATGATAAAAAACCAGATTCATTAAGTGAAGCTGAACAAGGACTTGTTATGGATGGTCATAAATCAAGAGTTTCAGTAATTGCACTAAAAATAAAAAATGAATTGAGCAAATTTGCTAAAGAAAATCTTGATAAAACTCTTAATCATTGTTATAGTAGAAAAGGAGCTGTATATAAAAGTAAAGATTATATATTTGTAATATTTTCTCCATTAGTTACAAAGACTTTTAAAAATGAGATACTAGCAATAAAATCTGCTGAAAATATAATTCAAGAGTTATCAGAATACAATAGAAAGTTTAGTGATAAAATAGATTATGGAATTGGAATAAATAATGGAGATATTATAAATAAAATTGAAAATAAAAGATTAAAATTTACTTCTCTTGGAGGACTTACAGCAATTGCAAAAAAACTTGCTGATAACTCTAAAAATGGACAAATCTTAATTTCCAAAAGTGTTTATGAAAAAGCTATGACTGAAATAAAAGCAGAAAAAATAGATATAGTAGGTATTGAAGCTTATGAAGTTAAAAAAATAACTGATTATGAAAAAAATAAAAAATTTATTAATGACTTTTTAAAAAGAGAAAATGCAATAAATACAAATAACGTTATAAGAAAAAGTGTATTTCCTACTAAACAAAGTTCTATAGATTCTATGAATAATAAAAATGAGTTATTTAATTCTGGAAGAAATAATAGTATTAACAATAATTAATAAATCAAAATAAAATAATAAGATTTTTTTATAATTTTTCTTATTAATTTGTGAAATTTCCTAATTATTGATAATTAAATAATATTTAATTGAAGTATTATTATTCATAGAAATATAAATGTTTATTTTGTTCAAAGAAGTTTTTTATCAAATAAATTCTTAATTTAATTTTATAACTTTTTTTAAAAATTTATCAGAATATCAGAAGAATTTCTGATTTAATTTGAAATTATTAAAAAGTCTGGAAATTTTTTTTATTTTTTATATACTAAAATTAATTATTTCATTAATTTAAAGTAAGTACAAATATCTTACATAGCGATATATATTTCGATATAACTAAAATGAAAATACATATTTTATATTGCAAAATTGTTTATAAAGAAAATTCCTCAATTAGTTGTAACTAAAAAGTCAACAAAAAAGGTATTTTAAAAATTAAGGAGTTAAAAAAAGATGAATAAAAAAATTTTTTTAATATTTAAATTAGTGAAAGGAGGTTTGATTTTATAAAAATGAAAAAGCTATATAGTGCATTAGTAATAAGTGCATTATTATTATCTATCATGCCAATGGTTATGGCTGTAAGTGTAGGAAGTGGAGTTTCTCCTAACATCAATACAGAGGATTTTCCTCCACAAGTATGGATGTGTGATGGCAGAGTTGTTCTTGATGATAATACTGAACCTGGAAGATTATGTAGTACAGAAGCTGGTCGTTCTAATCCTGATTTATGTGAATACAGAGATGATGTATCATCATACAAAGTTACTGGACTAAATCTTCTTGAAAGAGTGAACAACTATGCTTTTGAGGGAGAAAAAATAATCTGGGATGTTTTAGTAATGGATAAAAATGGAATTGAAAAAGTCCAAGATGTCTTTGTAACAATAGGAGATTCTCAAGGTGCAGGAAATGATATTGAGGTTAACTGCGTCTTAGATAGAATCGTTAAAGACAAAGACCAAATTCCAGAATCTTGCAATGCAAGAATTGATCAAAAAGTTTTGACAAACATTCCTGATAACACTGCTGCATTCTACAAATGTATATTTACAGTAGAAACACCTGAAAGCATGTATGGACAATATTGGATAACAGTTGAAGCTGTTGACCTTGATGGTTTATCTGGAACTATGAGTGAGAATGAATACTGGTTCTTAAATCCTGTAATTGCATTGTCAATTGATGGAGACATGACATTTGAAAATGTTAGACCAGGAACTGATTCTTACTCAAGCACTATGTTAGTTGGAAATGACGCTGATGATTCATCAGGAGTTTTACTAGATATGTTTATATCTGGTACAGACTTCTATGATTCAAGCTCAAGTGGTGCTAAATGCCCATTAACAAACCAACTTTCATTGTCTAATTTCAGATATTTTGCTACAAATGGAGCTTACTCTACTTTGAAAGATGCAGGAGTATCTTCTGGAAGTAGAAATAGAAACACAGATGCTGAAGGTTACACAAACATTGGTTATGGTATTGGATTTAATAATCCAAATCCATTCTATGATGGATATGAAATAATACAAGCATATCCTGGAAGTGTAAAAAACAGCGGTGTTAAATCTCCATTAGTATATTATCCTGGTAACTTATTAGCACCAGGTGCTGAAATGTCTATAACTTTCAAGTTAAGTTTGCCAGAACCATGTAACGGCGACTTTGATACTGGAAGTATCTACTTCTGGGGAGAAGCTATTTAAGAAAATTTTTTTATTTTTTTTATTTTTTAAAATATTTTTTATCTTAACCCTTTAAGGGAAAAAGAGAGTGATTTTAATAAAAAATTCCTATTTTGGAATTTAAAAAAATAAACAATTAATAAGGAAATATGAAAAACAAAATGACAAAAAACAAAAGAATAAAAAAATCAATTGCAATAATAGCTTTTTTAACTATTATAACCTTACTCTTTTTTATAAATGAAGTTAGTGCATATAAAAGATTATGTTTAACAAAAGGACAATCTATTCCATCAAAACAAAAACCAATATATACTTGCACACATGATTTATGCCAAGTATGTGTAACTGATAATAATTATCCTACAAATCCTAATTTTTGTAGTAAAATAAGTAGTGGTTGTAATATATTTAATGATGGAGGTGTTAATGACAATGGAAGCGGAATTCTTGATTTTCAACCTCCTAGTATAACTCTAATCTCTCCTATTAATAATAATGTCTATTCTTCAAAAAGTATTCTCTTTGATATAAAAACTAATAAAAAATCATATATTTATTACAAAGATAATATAAACGCTCAAGAAAAATGGATTAGACTTGCAGCATTATCTCTTTCATATAATAAAAAAATAAATTTTAGAGAAGGAATAAATAACATAAGCATTAAAGCTATTGATGAAAATGCAAATCAAGCAGAAAAAAGTATTGTATTTTATATTGATTCGCAAAAACCAAAAATCACAAAAACAGAACCTAGCAAAGGATTTGCCAAAGGAAAATTTGAGATATGGTTCACAGAAGAAAATCCAAAAACACTAATTTTAGATTATGGAAATAATTTAAAAGGAAGAAGAGTATTAAATATTAATATTAATTCTTGTTCAAAAAATGGTGGAAAATATTATTGTTCTATAAATGCTAATTTAAAAGATTTTGAAGGTCAAAATATTGATTATTTTTTTAGATTAACAGATATTGCAAATAGTGTTGTTAGCTCTAAACCGGTTTTTTTAAATGTAGATACAACTCCTCCAGTGATAAATAACCAAAACTCCATGTTTACTACAAATGGAAAATATGTTAACTTTAAAATAAATATAACTGAACCAAATTTAAGAATAGTTGAATATTATGATAATTCTGACTTAAGACCTATGTGGAAAAAACTTTGTTCTTCTTTAAAGAATAATTTATGCGAGAAAAAAATAACAATGAATAGCGGTAAACAACATATTGTTGATATTAGAGTAAGTGATTTAGCAGGAAATGAAATAATTAAAAGAACAGAAATAACTATAAATTAGTTTTGATTAAAATGAAATACAAGATAATATTATTTGAATTTTTTATATTATTTTCATTAGTAAGTTTGACAGGATTTGTTTTTGCTGCTCAAAGTAAGGGTTATAAAAATGCCTGCCTTACTTATGGAGAATCAATTCCATCTATTCAAAATCCGAGATACACGTGCAAACACGATCTTTGCCAAGTATGTGTTAATAGCAATAATTTTCCAGTCCATCCATCTCATTGTTATGATTTACCTCCGTGCATGCCAACTCCTGCTGAATGCAAGAATTCAGGTCCTTTAAAACTTATTGTAAATTCACCTTTAGAGAATTTTGTTTTTAATTCAAGAAAAGTTAATTTTAGTTTAAATTCAGATAGACTAGTTACCTTTTATTATAAAGATAATATATTTGGAAGAAACAGGTGGAGTAGATTATCATCTCGTTCAAATTCTTATCAAAAAATTTTATCATTTAGGGAAGGTGTTAATGAAATAACAATAAAAGCAGTTGATGAACGTTGCAATACTGAAACTAGTTTAGTTAGAAAATTTGTAGTTGATTCAAAAAAACCTAAAATTGGAAAAACTTTAGTAGATTATGCTGGAGAATATAACATTGATTTTACAGAAGATAATCCTGCTTTGTTACTAATTAAATTTGGAAATCAACAAAAAGGTTATAATAGTATTCCTTTTAATATCAATAATGATTGCAACAAAGGAACTGGTGGAAGATACTCTTGTAAAATGAAAATTAATTATGAACAACATGTTTCTAAATTATCAAACTATAATAATGAAAAAATTCAAGTTTGGTTTGAACTATATGATATTGCTAACAATAGCATTAAATCAAAATCTATTGATTATTTTGTTGACATAACTCCTCCTGTCATTGAAAATATAAATTCAATGTTCACTATAAATGGAAAATATGTTAATTTTAATATAAAGATAAATGAGAGTAATTTTAAAGAAGTTTATTTTATTGATAAATCTAATATTAATTCAAAAACAATTAAGTTATGCACTAGTTTAAAGAACGGATATTGCACTAAAAAAGTAAGTTTTAATAGTGGAATGCATAGTTTAGAGATAGTAATTCTTGACAAGTATCAAAACCCTACAATAAACCAAATAGATTTTAATATAATTTAATAAAATGAATATAAAAATAAAATATCTGCATAAAAACGGAGAAACAAGAATTGAGAATCAAACAGAGATAAAAGAAGTTTTGTTTCACGAAGATTTGTTTAATCCAAAAAATGAAAAAATTGCTATTGGATTTAGAAATGATGCATCTTCTGGCTTGATTGAATTTACTCCAGAAGAGTTTGACAAACTATTTCATAGTGTTAAAAGTAAATTAAAATTTGTTAAAGGATTTAAAATATTAAAAGGATAAATGATTAGTAAGTTTTATTTTAAAGATTTTAAAATTTTAATAATTTATAAATAATTTTCAAAGTATGAGATAATCATTTCTAAAATTCTTTTAAATGAAGATCTTTTTTTCCAAGTATTATAATCAAAAGGTTTTGAATCTTTTAATGTTTCACTAAAATATTTTTTTAGTTCTAAAATAAGTTTTTTATTCCTTCCAAAAATATTTATTTCAAATTGATGCAAAAGACTTCTGTAATCTAGATTACTTGAACCGAACATAAAAAACCTATCATCAACTATCAGTAATTTTGTATGAAGTGTTGTAGGCATATAATAAAAAATTTTTATTCCCTTTTCATAAAATTTTCCTAGATATCTGTTTCTAAATAAGTCAACTATTTTAACATCAGAATCATAAGGAAGAATTATTTTTACATCTACTCCTCTTTTAACAGCATTTATTAATGCTTTTGTAATCCCTGGTGATGGAACAAAGTAAGGTGTTTCTATAAAGATATATTTTTTTGCAGAACGAAATAAAAATTTTAATTTTTTTTCAATTATTCTATGATTTTTTGAAGGGAAATCTTGAAGTATTTCATATTGCCTGTATAAAAAAGATTTAATTTTCTTTTTTGTTAATTTTCCGTAAATTTCCCAAGTCTCCATGAATGCAGAAATAAAATACTGTACTATTTTTCCAGTAATTCTTATAGTTAACTCCCTCCATTTTAAGCAATCTGCAGTTATATTCGCTGAACCAATATAGCATATATCATTATCTATGATTAATAGTTTTCTATGATTTCTTTCATGATTTTTTGAAATAAATCTTATGAAATATCTTATTTCTCTAAAAAATCTTATATCAGCACCTAATTTGATTAGCTCTTTAAAATAATCCTTGTCTACATAAGATCCCCATCCGTCGATTAAAACATTAATTCTAACACCTTGTTTTGCTTTTTTTATCAACGCTTTTTTAAACTTTTCACCTATTTCATCATTTTTATATATGTAAGTTTCTAATAAAATAAATTTTTTTGCATTATTAATATCTTTTAGCATATTTTTATATAATTCTGGAACTTTGCTAAATAATTTAAAATCTTTCATATAATAATAACAATTGCATATTGTTTTTTAATTTTTTTATTTTTTAAAAAACTTAAAATACTAAAGAAAGTATTATTACTTTTTTATATCTACTATGTAAAAACAAATTATCAAAAAAAAATATTAAAAATTTTTACAATTAATCTTATTTTTGTTTTAAGTTACTTACTATAAGAATTTACAAAAATTTTAATTTGTATCTGAAGAGATTTAGATTAATTTTTATTTAAAAAATTTATTTATCCACGAGTTACATACACTTTGTCAACTTTAAAACTTTTATATATTCCCTCTAAAATATCAGTTCCAGCATATCCTGCAAGAAGTGATAATCTATAATCAAAATTAAATATTAGTCCTACAAAAATTCCTATTATAAACGCAATAATTACAGTAATAGTATAATAACCCCATAATATTTTTCTTCTTAATGAAAGGGCTTTGAGAAGTCCGACAAATCCTCTAGTAAGTCCTCCTATTGCTCCAAGAATTGCAGGAAGTGCTAATTTTTCAATTAAAATAAGAATATCCATCTCTTCACCTTTTTATTAGATTAATTTTGATATATCGAAGATTATAGTTTTGTTTGATTTAAAATTTAAATTCATCTTATTTACTTTTCTAAATTCATCTTATTTACTTTTCTTTTTCATCTTATATCTAATAATTACATAAAAAATTAGAATTATCAAAAATATTAAACAAATAAATGCAGACACATTTGGGTTAAAAAAAGAAGCAAAAAAAATTATTAAAAAAGTTAAAATTAATATTAAAACTCCTTCAACAATTTCAAAAGGTTTGATTTTATTTTTATGAAATTTTTCTTTTCTAGATTTTATTGTTTTTTTTGATTTAACCATTTTTACTTAATAAAATAAAGTCTTTACTATCTTCTCTTTTTTTTAATTTTATTTTTTGATTCAATTTTATCTAGTTGTATTTTACTAACTTTTATTAAAACAGCACATACTAGTCCAAGAATAAAAAGATTTAGTATTCCTGTAACTTTATCATTATTAATCATATTAAATATGACCAAAACTGCAGTTCCAAGACCGTAAAATATTATAAATCTTTTTCTTATTTCACCTTTTTTTGAATAAATTAATTGCAAAATCCAAGATATAATTATAATTATCAATCCAATCATAGAACTTTGAAATTCCATTAAATTATTTTTCCTCCTTTTTTATACATTATATAATATATATTATTTTATAAATATTATGTTTTTATTTTAAATATATACAAAATAAAATAATAAAAATTATAAACTTTAGTTATTTATTTTTTCCATGAAGAATTTATTATATAAATTATTCTTAACAGGAGCTTTCACTTCATTTATTTATTCAAATGACAATCATTCTTTTTATACTTGTTACGCAAGATGCTGTGAAGAAATAAAAAATTATGAAAAAGATAAAAAAATTAAAGAAAATGATAGAGATTTAAAATTAAAAAAACTTAGACTAGAAAAAAAATTAGAGCAAGAATTTTTAACTGAAGATAAATTACAAAAAATATATGATTCTTTAGATGAATTTATGCTAATTCAAGGACCAGATATAAAATGGAAAGTAACTAGAGATAAAGCTGAGAAATTTTGGAAAGAGATAGAAAGCGAAGAAAGAAAGATTCTTTACAGAAGCTATCTTGATCCTGAAGGTGAATATGAAAAAATAGAAAAATTTGAAAAAAAAGAATATCTTGAATTCTTAAATCAAGTTATAAAAAATAAAGAAAATTTAGAGAGAATATCTTCTAAATTACCTTGGGAAGAGGATTTTAATAATATAAAATCTCCTATAAATATTGCTTTGTTTAAAATTTTTAAAACAAAATTTTTTCTTTTTGCATTTTAAGGTGTAGAGAGATAAAGTATATATAAAATTAAAAATTGATTAAGTTTAGTATTTTTTTATTTTCTTAATTTTTAAATATGTTAATTAAAAAATTATAAAAAATAATTATAGAAAGATTTAATAATAAAAAATCATTGAAATTAATATAAAATGAAAAGTAAAAAAAGAGGAAAAAGTAAGAACAAAATCATTAAAAAAACATCAAAACCTAAAATTAATTATAAGAAAAACACAAAGAAATACTGGATTATAGGTGGAAAATTAGGAGCTATTTTTGGATTATTAATTTGTTTGATTTCAATGCTTGTTTTATTATTCTATAATAGCAAATGCAGTGAAGCTGATAATTGTATGATTGACGCTCCAGATTATGTTAAAATTTCATATAATGTATTCTCTGTTGGATCCTGGCCTATCATAGAATTTATCAAATCAGGACAAATGAATAAAATAACCTACATAATATTAGGTGTTTTAATATTAATAGCTGAATATTTTATTCTTGGAGCAATTATTGGAATTATTGTAGAAAGTATTTTAAAATTTCAAAAAAAGTAAATTAATGTGACATTTTCCATCCACTAAAATTAACAGCATCTTTAATATTTTATATTGCACAAAACCATGATGTATCTCCTGATTCTATATATATTTAGAGCGAGAAATAATACTATATAATTTATTTGCCCTTAAAAAAAGAATTTCTTGCTAAAATTTTAAGATTATAATTAAATAGATTATAAAAATAAATTTTTATGTAGATTTTTAAACAAATAAAATATTTTTATAAAAATTATTTTTAAAAAGTTATTTTGAAAGTTATTATATTATTAATTTATTAAAAGTAGTAAGAAATATTTAAATAAATTTTTTATATTTTTTTGAATATGTTTAAGAAAAAATTTTTATTGATTTTTTGTATTGTTTTATTAGTATTAACACCTTTTTATTTTTGTCAAGAATTTTTTAATCCAAATGAAACTGATGAGAATAATAGTATTAATTTTATTTGTAATGACAGCATAATTGGAGAATTATGTTCGTTTGGAATTGGAAGATGTGAATCTTTCGGAGTTTATTATTGTGATGAATTTGGAAATATTTATTGTAATGCAACAGAAATTATTCCTATTGAAGAGGTTTGTAATAATATAGATGATGATTGCGACGGAATTATCGATAATAATATAGATTATGCTATAGATGGAATTGAAATTGGAAATTGTAAACCTGAAATAAAAGCCTGTTATTTAGGAGAATGGATTACTATACAAAACAAAACAGAACCTGTTGAAGAAATTTGCAATAACATAGACGATGACTGCGATGGAATTATTGATGAAGAAAATGTATGTTATGAAATAAGTGTTTTTTCTCCTGAAAATATTATTTATAATACAAATAATATTGCAATTAATCTTTCATTAAATTTACAAGAAAAAAATGCTGAAAAAATTACTTTTATTGATATTTTAGACAAAAATAATAGAGAAACAATTTTATGTAAAAAATGCAAAGAATATGGGTTTTATAATAAAAAGAATTTTAAGTTCAAAGATGGAATTAACAAACTTTTATTTAAATTTTATATTAATAATACTTCATTAACAAGAACAAATGAATTTTTAATTGATACAAAAAAACCTAAAATTAATCTTCCTAGAATTAGAAACAAGATTTATACAAATGGAACTTTCGAAATATCGTATAGTGAAGAAAATTTAAAGCAAATAGTATTATTTTATGAAGATAAAAAATTTATTAAAGAGGATTGTGAGTCTGGAATAGATAAAAAGTGCTATATTTATGTTAACTTATCAGATTATCACGGAAAAGAAATAACTTATGGTTTTGAAATTATTGATATTGCTAACAATAGTTTTCAAAAAAAGAACCTAACTGCAATAGTTGATGTAATTCCTCCAGTGATTGAAGAAATAAGTTATCCTGTCATAGGTAACTATGTATATTTTAACTTTAAGATAAATGAAGAAAATTTAAAAGAAGTTTCATATCTTGATAGTTCAATGGAAAAACCAAAATGGAAAATATTGTGTAGTGTCCTTAAATCTGGAATATGCAGAAAAGAACAAAGATTTAAACCAGGATATCATAATCTAAAAATAAGAGTTGTTGATAAAGCTGGAAATTCTGTTTATGGAGAAATATAATTATAAGTTTAAATAAATTCAGTAAAAAACTAGATTTATAAAAAGATATGATTTTAACATTAAAGTTTAATTTTTTCTATAAGCTGAACGATGATTTTTTAAGATTTAATAATAAAAATTAAAAAAAAGTTTACTATACTAATTTCATTTAGAAAAAATTTATAAAGATTTAATTCTCATTATTAAATAGATTAAAGTACATATTAACTTAAATTATTATAGTTCAAAAAGATGGTAAAGAAAAAAAATAAAAGCTTAGATAGAAAAAAAATCTTATCTATTCTTGCATTTATTGTGCTTGGAATTTTTTTAATGCCAAGAATAATTTATCCAAATGTTTCTGGAAATGTGATTTACTCTGGAGGAGAAGTTAATAAAGAAAATTTTGCAAGTTATTTAGAACAACAACAAATAATAAAAGATCTTCCTAAAAATGGATTAATAAATCTAAAACTTTACAAAAACGAAAATGGACAAAAAATTTTTGAAGAAAGTTTTATTATTACTAAAGGAAGAGTTGTAAAAGGTGAATCAAATAAACCTGATGCAATCATTTATTTAAATTCAAATTATATTAAAGATAATGATTTTTGTTCAACAATAAAAAGTGCTTTAGAAAATAACGATTTAGAATATGAACTTAAAAAAAGTGAATTCTTTTTAACTTTAAAATATAGCGGAATGTTAAAGTATAAAAATTGCTTTGGATTATAAAATTTAATATTTTTTAGTTACAACTTTTTTATATTGGTTAAAGAATATCTTTAAAATAAAATTTTTTAATTATAAATCATTATAACCTGTAAAAAATATATATCCCTTAAAATTTATATTTTAAAAAATTAATATAATTTTAGAATTATAAAAATTTTTCTAATATTGTTATTTTCATTAATTAAAAGTAGTTATAAATATTTATAAATAAAAATATATTTTATAAATAATAAGAGGTGATAATGTGAAAAAAGCAATATTATTCTTTATTGTAATTTTATTAATAAGTCCTATTTTTGCATTAATTCCGGAGTGTGGAAGAAGTGAAAAATTTAAAATAAAAGCTGTTCCTATAAATGAATATGGATTTATTTTTGATTCTAATACAAAAGGAACAATTGAATTTATAAAAGGAGACAAAATGAGAGCAATAGCAAATGGACTTTTACCTTATACTTATTATACATTAGTATATCTTGGTTCAATTGAAAATAATGAAACTATTTTTAGTCCAATTTGTATAAGGTCAAGAAAAACAACAAAAAATGGAGGAGTTAAATTTAATTTAGCTGATTTTGATTATTCATGTATGTTAAAAGATAATAAGGAGGATTTATTTGCTATTATAAAATCATCTGATATTAATTGTGTAGATAAATCGTTATTAAATTACAATCCTGAAAAATATTTGTTTTCAACAAGATTAATTTAATACTAATAAAAAATATCGTAATAGAAATATTCTCTTATATAAAAATTCTATTAAATTTAAATTAGATAATTTTTCAAAAAAATTAAATATTTATAAAAATATAAAATTAATTGATATTATGAATACTATTTTTTCTATTGAATAAGTTATAATGTATATTACTATTTTTAATTATTTTTAAATATAAAAATATATGATAAAAGTTTATGAAAAGAAGTATTATCTTATTATTCCTAATTGTTATTATAATTGTTATTATATTAGGAGTAATTTCATTAGTTTTAGCTGAAAAAAATTATTTTTCTTCCATAGTAAACTCAGATAATGACGGAGATAATTATGATTCTAGTGTTGACTGCAATGATAGCAATTCTGAAGTATGGCAAAATGTATTAGTATATATAGACGGAGATCATGACGGAGTTGGTTCTGGAGGATTAATCAATTTATGTATCGGTAATATGATTCCACTAGGTTATGTAAGTTCAAGTTCACCTCATAATGATTGCAATGATTCTAACTCTAATATTTGGAGATATGTTTTTTTATACACTGATTTAGATAATGACGGATTTGGAACTGGAAATCAAACTCAAATGTGTATAGGAGCAAATATTCCAAATTTTTTTTCATTAAATAAAGAAGATTGTAATGATTTAGATGCTTTAATTAATCCAAATGCAATAGATATTCCAAATGACGGAATTGATCAGAATTGTGATGGTTTTGATAATATTGATGTTGATAATGATGGATTTTTTAGATATAGCCTAAATTCAAGTTTAAAAGATTGCAATGATCTAAATTCAAATATCTATCCAGGTGCTAATGAAAAATGTAACAATATAGATGATGATTGTGATGGAAAAATTGATGAAGATTTTAGCGATAAAAATGATATTTGTTATATAGGAATTGGTGAATGTAGAAGTGAAGGAAAAATGATATGTAATTCTGCTGGAAATTCTACATTTTGCAGAGCTGTTGCAAAAAAACCTGAAATTGAAATATGTGACGGGCTTGATAATGATTGCGATGGAAACATAGATGAAGAAGATATATGCAATCAAATTTATGAAAATATGATAATTTTATCTCCTAATCAAACAATTTATGACACAAAAAACATAATAATTGACATAACGACAGGACAAAAAAAAGCAGAAATTATTAATATGATTGATAATTCAGCTAATAAACCAAAAGAAGTTAAGTTATGTTCGGATTGCAACAGATATACAAAAAGAATACAATTTTCTGAAGGAAACCATAATTTGACATTTATTTCAATTTTTAAAGATAAAATGTATATTAAAACAATTAACTTTTTTATTGATTCAAAAAAACCTTCAGTATCAAGTCCAAAGATTATAACTAAAGGATTTACAAATGGCTCTAATCTATCAATAAAATATAGCGAATATAATCTTGAGAAGATTACTCTATACTACACAATAGACCATATTACTAGACATGTTGATAAATACGATTGCCCTTCTGGAAAAAATCAAATATGTAGTTTTGATTTAAATTTATCAGAGTATAACAATAAAGAAATTGAATATAATTTTAAAATCACAGATGTTGCTGGAAATTATATTTATTCTAAAAACATAAATGCTTTAATTGATGTTATTCCTCCTGTAATAGAAAATCTAGAATCTTTATATAGTGTTTATGGAAATCGAGTTTATTTTAAAATAAAAGTTAAAGAAGATAATTTTAAAGATGTTTCATATTTTGATCCTTTAGAGAAAAATCCTTCTTGGAGAGTATTATGCACAAAGCTTTTAGCAGGAATTTGTGAAAAAATGCAAGTATTTAAACCTGGAGAACATAACTTGTCTTTAAAAGTATCTGATAAAGCAGGTAATTACGTTCAAGTTGAAATATAATAAAAAAATTTAAATTTAAAAAAATTATATATCTTTCAGAAGAAATTTATTAGTTATTTATTTCAATAATCTATTAAAAGGTTTTATTATTAAAATTTTAATAATATAATGAATAACAGAATATTAAAAAATGATAGATATAAACAATTTAAAATCTTTATTTATTAAAAGATAAACATATTCATATTCTCTAATAAATTTAAAATTTGTTAATAAACCAATTTGATAATATTTATAAATTTTGATTATTTTTATTTTAAATGAAAAAAAATAGAAAAAGATTAAAAAAATTAGATATTTT
>JAVYLW010000012.1:0-12290 GCA_038740375.1 Candidatus Pacearchaeota archaeon
AAAAATATCTTAAAAGATAGTACGCAAGTTCCTTTAGAATATCTTCCTTTTAAAAGCGAAGGTAAACCTGTATCACCTAATACACAAAAACTGATTTTTGATGATAAAAATAATGTTAAAGTTATATCCATGACTTCTAAAGATATAAAATTATCTATTAATCCTATTCAAAATGTTCCTGTAAATCCAATTCCTGAACAAAATATAGAAAATTTGATAGGTCCTACTCCTGATTATAACAAATATTTAGGTCCTGAAACAACAGCAAGAACAAAAAATTTTTATGTTATTGCTCCTGGAGGAAATGCAAAAGCATATGCTCAAGCACTTGAATATAATAGATATAAAAGTGCGATTGAATGGATTGGAAAACCTCTCCCTGATTTTGAAAGACCTCTTATAATAAGAGTTCAAGAAGATATGGGACAAGGTAGCGGAGGTAGAACTGATTTAGTCTTTGATCCTCTTACTAGAACTGGAAAAGCAATTAGCATGAGTATTTATGGTAATAGAAATAATTTATTATATTCTACAATACCTCATGAAGTAATGCATACTATTTCTGCAGAATATTTTGGTCAACCATTACCAAGATTTATTGATGAAGGAATAGCACAAACAACAGAATCTGATATTGATAAAAAAAGAAGCGCAGATTTGTTGATAAATTTACTTCAACAAGGAAGAAAATATGATATAAATACTTTAATTAGAATGCAAGAATATCCTCAAGACTTTTGGCCTCTTTATGCACAAGGACATAGTATATCTGAATATTTAATAGAAAAAGGCGGAGGGGGAATTGAGGGAAAAAGAAAATTATTTGAAGCTTGTAAATACGCAACTAAGCATGGATGGGAAAATGCCTTAAAAAAATACTACGGTTTTCAAAATGTAATGGATTTTGAAAAAAAATGGTTAGAATCCTTAGGATATAGAATAATTATCATTCTTGCAAAAATTTTAATAATTTTGACTATTTTGATGATTACTATTAAAAAAAAGAATAATAAAAAAATAGAATATCTTCTTTAAAATAGAATAGTATTAATTATTTAGAAAACGAAAATTTTTAAAACTTTTAAAATATTAAAATAATTGGAGTGGGATAGTCAACTTTCGAGAATCTGTTATTAAATTAACAAGTTCTAAAAATGAGAACTGATTCTTGAGGAAGGTCCGTCCTCCTTTAACTATGTTAAAAAACATAGAGTCGTCAGATGAAAATCTGATTCCTGTGAAGGAAAGCTCTAGAACAGAAACGACACAGCCAATACTGAGTAATGAACCTTGAGGAGAACAAGGAAGTACTGGATATGATGAAACGGCTAACTCGACTGGAGCAAGGATAAACTCTTAATAAGCTTAATAAGAGTTATGTCCGCTTAGTCAAATGTTGACATAAACTGTTCCTGTATATCGGGAAGTTTAACAAAAGATGGCCTATTTCCCACTCCATTTTTTATTATAAAATTTTATAAACAATATAATAAATCTTATTTAATTCAATATTTCTCTTAACTTTTACTCTTTAATTTACTTTTATTTTTTTGCTCACATTAGCTTTATAAAACCTTTTTATTTGTTATTTTATATTAAATATTGAGGGAGTAGCTCAGTGGGAGAGCACTACGCTGAAGACGTAGGTGTCGCGAGTTCGATTCTCGCCTCCCTCATTAATATTAAAATCAACTATATTTTAGAAATGGTAATAAAAAGTATGGAAGATATTGAAAGAGAAAAAAGAAAAGAAGAAAGAGAAAGAATAAAAAAAGAAGCTGTTGAAGACATTAATGATGTTATATCGAATTTATTTAAAAAACCTAAAAGAAAAAAGACTTTTATTGATTATATTTTTCTCATACTAAAAATTCTCGGAATTATAATTTTAATAATGACAGTTATTAACTTATTCTTAGGTAATATTTGGTTATTAAAATTTTTTTTAAAAAGTTTATTTAAAGTAGGATAAGTAACTGAATAAAATTAGTTATAAAATCTAAATAAGATAAATTTTTTAAAATAACTAGATGAATATAATAAAAATTAAAAAATTTATACACAAGTCTATATCCGAAAGTTTTAATTATAAAACTTTTTTTAAATTAAAATGTGAAATATATTTTTATTCAATTTTAATTAAATAGTAATTGTTAATATGATATTAAAATTATATAATACACTTGGAAGAAAAAAACAAATTTTCAAACCAATAAATCCTCCTTATGTTGGAATGTATTCTTGCGGACCTACTGTTTATTCGTATCAACATATAGGAAATCTTAGATGCTATATTTTTTCTGATATTTTAAAGAGAGTTCTTTTATATAATGGATATAATGTAAAGCATGTCATTAATGTAACTGATGTTGGACATTTAACTTCTGATGCTGATGAAGGAGAAGATAAAATTGAAAAAGCTGCATTAAAAGAAGGTAAAAAAGCAAGTGAAATTTCAAAATATTATTTTAATATATTCAGAGAAGATTTAAAAAAAGTAAATGTAATTGAACCTGAAATATGGTCGTGGGCATCAGAACATATAAAAGAACAAATTGAACTTATAAAAAAACTTGAAGAAAAAGGTTATACCTATAGAACTTCTGATGGAATATATTATGATACAAATAAATTTATAGATTATGGAAAGCTGGCTTTACTTTCTAAAGAGGGATTGAAAGCTGGAAAAAGAGTTGATATGGGTGAAAAAAGAAATAAAACTGATTTTGCTCTTTGGAAATTTTCTGTTAAACCAGGTATTAGGCAACAAGAATGGAATTCTCCTTGGGGAATTGGCTTTCCTGGATGGCATATTGAATGCAGTGCTATGAGTAGTAAGTATCTAGGAGAACAATTCGATATACATACAGGAGGAGAAGATCATATACCCATTCATCATACAAATGAAATTGCTCAAAGTGAAGCAGCTTTTGGAAAAAAACCTTGGGTAAAATATTGGTTACATTGTGCTTTTTTATTAAGCAAAGGTGAAAAAGTATCAAAAAGTAAAGGCGGACTTTATACTATTTCTGAACTATTAGAAAAAGGATATAAACCTCTTGATTACAGATATTTTTGTCTAACAGCACATTATAGAAGTCAATTAGATTTTTCATTAGAAAAACTTGATAATGCTAAGAATACATATCAAAGATTAAAGAATATATGTTCAGAAATTAAAAATGATGAAAAAACAAATGAAAAATATTTAAAAGATTTTCAAAAAGCAATTAATGATGATTTAAATATACCTGCGGCGCTTGCTGTTTTATGGAAACTTATTAGAGATGAAAAAGCTCAAGGAAAATTTTACACAATTGAAAAAATGGACTCTGTTCTAGGTCTTGATTTATTAAAAAAAGAAGAAATAGAAATACCTGATGAAGTAAAAAAACTTATTAAAGAAAGAGAAGATGCTAGAAAGAAAAAAGATTTTAAAAAATCTGATGAATTAAGAAATGAGATTAAGAATCTTGGATTTAAAATAGATGATACTAAAGAAGGAACTAAAGTTTCAAAAATACTTGAATAGTCTAAAAAATTAAAAATTTTTGAAATTAAGCATATATGAGGATAATAACAAAGTGATAGACAATAAAAATTTTTTTGTTGATATTTCAGGACATCATTTATTAATTCTTATATGTAGCATAGGTTCTGAAAATCCGAAAAAATATTATGGAATCAAAGGCAATAATTTTGAAAAAGTTCTTAAAATAATTAAAAAAAATCCTAATATTAACATAAGAATTATTATAGGAGGAGATTTCATATGTTATCCTTGTCCTAAATACGACAAAAATAATAAAAATTGCAACATTTATCCTCAGAATATATCCAAAGATAAAAGAATGTTAGAAATATTAAAAGTTAATGAAAATGATATCAGAAAATTTAGCGAACTTAAAAAAATTATTAAGAAAAATATAAACAGAGAAAAATATGAATACATATGGGGAAAGAAAATTGAAGATAATGTTTTTAGTGATTTTATGAAAGGATTAGATTTATTATATTAATTTTAATGTTTAGTAAGGCTTGTTAATTAAAAAAATTTTTAGAAAAGAATAAATATTAAGAAATTTATTATAAATAATTATGCGAGAATGTGTTAATAAATACGAAAATGAACAAGATTGTCCTTGTATTGAAGAAAATTGTAATAGGCATGGCATATGTTGCGAATGTATAAAGTATCATAAATTTAACAAAAGTTTACCAGCATGCCTAAAAAAATTAGTTTAACTTAAATGTAAATTAATAAGTGATATATTTTCGTAATAGTATTAATAAAATGAAACCAGAAGACTTTTTAAATTTGAAATATAAACCAAAAGAAGATGATCTCATATGTTTGTTTAGAGTTGAACCTAATAATAGAACTGATATTAGGATAGCTTCTGAAAATATTGCTCTTGAAAGCTCTATTGGAACATGGGATGAAGTGAAAACTGAAAAAGAATATTTAAAGAAACTTGCTGCAAAAGTTTTTTCTATTAAAGGAAAGATGGTAAAAATTGCATATCCTTGTGAATTATTTGAAAAAGATAATATTCCAAATATTCTTTCATCAATCGCAGGAAATATTTTTGGAATGAAAATTGTAAAAAAACTTAGACTTGTAGATATTAAGATACCTTCAAAAATATTAAGAAGTTTTTCAGGACCAAAATATGGAATTTACGGAATAAGAAAATTTATGAAAATAAAAAAAAGACCTCTTCTTGGAACGATAATAAAGCCTAAATTAGGATTAAAAACTATTCACCATGCCCGTGTTGCATTTGATGCATGGATTGGAGGATGTGATATTGTAAAAGATGATGAAAATCTTTCTAATCAGAAATTTAATCAATTTGAAGAGAGACTTGCAAGAACACTTGAATATGCTGATAGAGCTAAAGAAGAAACTGGAGAAGAAAAAGCTTATCTAATAAATGTCACTGCTGAAACAAAAGAGATGATAAAAAGATCCCAACTTGTTGAAGAACTTGGAGGTAAGTTTATTATGGTTGATGTTGTTACAGAAGGATTTGGTGCACTTCAAACTTTGCGCGAAGCTGATTTTAAAATGGCAATTCATGCACATAGAGCTATGCATGCTGCTATGACCAGAGATCCTAAACACGGAATATCTATGATGGTATTAGCAGATTTGTGGAGATTAATCGGAGTTGACACCTTACATATAGGAACTGTTGTAGGAAAACTTCACGGAACTATTCAAGAAGTTTCAGAAGTTGAAGAAAAAATTGAAAAAAGATTTGTAAAAGAAACATATAATAGACTATATCAAAATTGGAATAAAATAAAACCTACTATGGCTGTTAGTTCTGGAGGACTTCATCCCGGACATGTTCCTTACTTAATAAAACATCTTGGAAAAGATATTATTATTCAAATGGGAGGAGGAATTCATGCTCATCCTGATGGAACTTTAAGAGGTGCTATTGCAGCAAGACAAGCAATACAAGCAGTAATTGAAGGTTATTCTCTAAAAGAATACTCAAAAAAACATTTAGAATTAAAAAAAGCTTTAGAAAAATGGGTTAAATGATTTTTATAGAAAAAAATAATTTTAAAATTTGCTAAAAATTTAAATATATATTTAATTTTTAACTTCAATGAATCAATATCTTTTAAACAAATCTTATGAAAAGTATAGATGGTTTTTTACTTCTTCTAAAACCCTAGTTGTTGGTGGTAAATCTGATAAGCAAAACGAACTTGTGATAAGAGAATTTCTAAAACCTAATTATACTGTTATGCATACAAATTCTCCTGGAAGTCCTTTTTGTATAATATTATCTGACAAACCTACAAAAAAAGATTTGAATGAAACTGCAGTATTTTGCGCCAGTTTTTCACAAGATTGGAAAAAGGGAAAAAAAGAAATTTTAGTTGATATATTTAAAGGGAATCAAATTTATAAAAATAAGATGATGAAAACAGGAACTTTCGGTGTTAAAGGAAAAATTAAAAATATCTTAGTAAAACCTGAACTTGCTATAGTTATACAAAAAGGAAAAATTCGTGCAGTTCCAAGGGAAACAAAAGAAGAAGTTATTGCATATATAAAGCAAGGTAAATTATCAAAAGAAGAGGCAACAAATAAAATTCTTTCAATTATTAAGGATAAATATCAACTTGCTATATCTAAAGACGAGATTATGCAAGCAATACCTAGCAATAATTTGAGTGTAAAAGAAGTGTAGTTTTTATTTTTAACTTATTATTCTAACACTAATTAATTTAGTTAACATAAAAATCATAAAAATATTTTTATGAAATGTATGAAAATATTTAATTATTAAAATAAAAGAAAATATTTAAAGATAAAAATTTTAATATTTATCTAATGAAATCTCAAATTGAATTACAAATAGGTAAAAAAGGACTTACTAATGAATTATTGAACACCCTTAAAGAAAGATTTGATAATAAAAAAATTAAAAATATAAGGATAAAAGTTTTACAGAGTGCAAGGAGAAATGGCAGGAAGGATGTTAAGCAATATTCTGAAGAAATTCTTAATTTTTTAGGAAAAAAATTTAATACTCATATAATAGGATTCACAATCGTAGTTCTTAAATATAAAAAAGAAAGATTTTTTTAAAATACATAATGATTAATATTTTATTATCTTATTTAAATAGTAAACTTTATAAACTATTTTTATTAAAAAAATATATCAGCTTAAAGGTAAGGAAGCCTTTCTAATACCGGTATTTAAGGTATGGCTGAAATTTTAAAATGAAAGAACCTTCAATTGTATATGTAATGCCTGCTCAAGAGTATAATAAAAAGTTAGCTAATGCTTTAAAAAACATTCCTGAATTCAAACCTCCTGAATGGAGTTTTTTTGTTAAATCCGGTACTTCAAAAGTAAGACCTCCTCAAAATCCGGATTTTTGGTATACAAGGGCTGCAAGCATATTAAGACAAATTTACATCAGAAAAGTTGTTGGAGTTAATAGACTTAGAACTAGATATGGTTCTAGAAAAAAAAGAGGAGTAAAACCAGAGCATTTTTATAAAGCTTCTGGAAAAATAATTCGAGTTATATTGCAGCAAGCTGAAAAGGCTGGTTTAATTGAGAAATATAATGAAATCGGTAAAAGAGCTGGAAGAAGACTTACTAAATACGGTATATCTTTTATGGAAAATATAAAATAAAATGGCATATAGACAATATCAAAAAAAAATAAAACTTGCAAAACAAGGAAAAAGAACTAGATGGGCTCCTGTGTGGGTCATTATAAAAAAGTTTGGAATAGGAAAAAGAATACATCCTTCAGCAGTAACTCATATTAAAAGACATTGGAGAAGAACTAAACTAAAAATTAAACCTAGAAAAAATGATAAACGTTACTTAGGTTAATTTAATTAATATGGCTAAAGAAAAAAAAACTGAACCTCGTATTGTGCTTGAAAGAGAATATACAATACCTCTTAGACGTGAATGGCTTAAAGTTCCAGAATATAAAAGAGCAAATAAAGCTGTGAAAGCTTTAAAACAATTTTTAGTAAGACATATGAAAATTTACGATAGAGATTTAAGAAAAATAAAAATTGATGAATTTTTGAATAATGAAATAAGATTCAGAGGGATAAGAAAACCTCCAGCAAAAATAAGAGTTAGAGCAAAAAAGTTTGATAATGACATCGTAAAAGTTGAACTTATTAATTTACCTACCCATATCAAGTTCAAAAAATTAAGAGAGGAAAAAACAAATAAAAAAGATAAGAAAGAAGAACCAAAAGTTGAAAAAACTGAAAAATCCGCTGAAGAAGAAAGAGAGAATAAAAAAGAAACAGAAAAAAAAGAAGAAAAAGAAGAAGAATCTAGAGAAAAAAATTTAAAATTAACAAAAGAACAAAACGAGATACCAAAACATATTTCAAAAGATAAAAAAGTAATGATAAGAAGAAAAGCTATGTCAAGATGATAATTCTTTAAATTTAAACAGAATGATATTAAAAAAAAGATTAAAAAAATTAAATGATAAAGAATTAAAAGAGGATATAAAGAAATTTATAAAATCCTCGCATGAATTTTATAGTTCTAGAGTTCCTGAGTTAAAAATTCTTGCAAATAAACTACATGAAGAACACAAACTCAAAGATTTTTATAAAATATTTGATAAGTTTTGGGCGTCTGAAGAACCTAGAGAAATATCTTTAGCAATTTACACACTTCAATTGTATAAAGACGAATTTGATATAAATACATGGAGATTCATAAAATCGAAGATAAAAAATTTAAAATCATTTGATAAAATAGATGCTTTATCTAAAAATATTATTTCTGAAATTTTAATAAAGTTACCTCAAGTTCAAGATGAAATTATTAGTTATTCTAAAAGTTCAAATATCTGGCTTAAAAGATGTGCAATAATGTCTACAATTAGTTTAGTTAAAAAAGGAGATAATAAACTAGCATTGAAGATAATTGAAAATAATAAAAACACTAAAAATGAGACATTGCAAAAAGCAAATGGTTATGTTTTAAGAGAAATAGGTAAAAATAATCCTGAATTATTAAAAAAATTTATATCAAAAAATATTGATATGCCATTGATAACTTTTTCAATAGCTACTGAAAATTTTAAAGATTTAAGAAGATTAAGAGAGAAAAAAATAAGTACAAATACAGAAAAGATAATTTCTTGGAGAAATCTTGGAAATTTTTCAAAGTTTTTTTCTAAATAAAATCATGTCAAGAATAAAAAATATAAACTTAAAGATAAGTTTATAATGAAGTATTGATATTTTATTTTTATGAAAATAAAAGAACTTGAAAAAAAGATTTTAGAAAACAAAAATTTAGAAAAAGCAAAGTTACTTTCCAGATTTTTTAAAACAAATAAAGGAGAATATGGAGAAGGTGATTTTTTTTTAGGTATCACTGTTCCTGTTCAAAAAAAAATTGTAAAAGAATTTAAAGAGCTTGATTTAAATTCATTACAAGAACTTCTTAATTCTAAATTTCATGAAAAGAGATCCATTAGTCTTTTGATACTTATAGAACAATTTAAAAAAGCTGATGATAACAAGAAAAAAGAAATTTATGAATTCTATTTAAAAAATTCTAAAAAAATAAACAATTGGGATTTAGTTGATTTAACAGCTCCGAATATTATTGGAAAATATTTATTAGATAAACCAAGAGATATATTATACAAACTTGCTGAATCAGAAAATTTATGGGAACGCAGAATCGCAATATTGTCAACTTTTTCATTTATTCGTCAGAACGATTTTAATGATTGTTTAAATATTTCAAAAATTCTTTTGAACGACTCTCATGATCTAATTCATAAAGCTGTTGGATGGATGCTTAGAGAAATCGGAAAGAGGGATAGAAGAATTCTCGAGAATTTTTTAATTTATAATTATAAAAAAATGCCAAGGACTATGCTTCGATATGCTATTGAAAAGTTTCCTGAATTAAAAAGAAAAAAATTTCTTAAAGGAGAAGTATAACAACATAATATAATAGCACAATAAAATTAAAATGGATAAAAAAATTTCAGAAATGTTAAATTTTTGTATCATTAATGTAAATAAACCTGCTGGAATTACTAGCCATAAAGTTTGTGAAAAAATAAAAAATATTTTTGATGCGAAAAAAGCAGGTCATTTTGGAACGCTTGATCCTATGGTTACCGGTGTTTTACCCGTAGCTCTTAATAGAGCAACACGACTTTCTAAATATTTTATGAACTGCGACAAAGAATATGTTGGAAAGATGAAACTTCATTCTGATGTTTCTGAACAAGAAATAAAAAATATTATGCAAATGTTTAGAGGAAAAATAATGCAAAAACCTCCAGTTCGTTCTCGTGTTAAAAGAGTTTTGAGAGAAAGGATAGTTAAAAAATTTGATATTATTAAAAAAGATGGCAGAATAGTAGAATTTTCTTCTGATGTTCAAGCAGGAACTTATATAAGAAAATTAATCTCTGATCTTGGAGAAAAAATAGGAGGAGCGCATATGATAGAATTAAAAAGAATTAGAGCTGGAATTTTTAAATATGAAGATTCACATTCAATTGAAGAAATTACTGAAAGTTATAAAGAATATAAAAAAGGTTGTGAAAAAAAATTAAGAGAAATTTTGATTCCTGCTGAGATTATAAAAAGAATTATAACTTACACATCTGTTAAAGAAGAAAGTGTAAAGGGATTATTAAATGGAAAACCTCTAATGAAAGAAGATATTTATGGAAAAATACCCAACTCTAATTTGTTTTCAGTATTTTTTAAAGACAAGTTTATAGGAATATATAAAAAACATGAAGAAAATAATATCTTAGCAAAACCTGAATTTGTATTAAATTAAGAAATAATTTTAAAATATAAAGACAAAGTAAATTTAAAAATTAAGTTAAATTTTTATATATTAGTTTATTAGAAATTTTATAGGCAGGTATTATGACAAAAGAGATGAATAAATTATGGATTAGAGCATTTATTGGAATATTTATTATACTCTTTATATATTTTTTATTTTTTTTATATGGAGCAGGATATTTTAATTTTTTAACTGGAAAAGCTATAAATAAATTAGAAGATGTTAACTATGAAGTTAACCAAGAAGATAAATTTATCATACTAACTTATTACTGGTGGGTATTTTTAATAATTGCTGTCTTAATTTTAATATTAATTTTTTTAATATTTATATTAAAAAGAATAATTTCAAAAAGAAAAGATGATTTTTACACATCTCAAACAAAAAATAGCTATCTTGAAAGTGAATCTGTGATTTCAAAATGTTTAAATCTTATAAAAAAATCAAAAGAAGCTGGAATATCTGATGAAGAAATAAAGAAAATTTTTAAAGATGCTGGATGGAAAGACAAAGAGATTAATAATATTTTTCTAAAATTAAAACAAAATGAAAATATCAATTATAATAAAAAATAGTAATTTGAATATTGATAAAAAATTTTATTTTTAATATTGATTTTAAATTTTAATTAATTATAAAAGAATATATCAACATATTTTTTATTTATATAAACCACTTTTTTTCAAAAAAATATTAAATGTATAAAAATAAGAGAAGTTTTTCTTTTAAAAAAATAAAAACACGATTATTCTTTAAATTTTAAAATACAAATAATATTTAAATGTATAATTTTTTAAATTTTTATGGTTCGTGATATTATTTATTACTCAGCTAGTGCAAGAACAAGCGGAAATTTTGGAAATGACTTAATGAAAGCTGGAAGAATGGATATAGCCTTACAAATTATTATAATGAGTTTTTTTATTTCACATGACATAAGAAAAAATGTAAGATTACATTTAATTTTTAATGGCCCTCCTGATCCTCCGAAGCATATTGAGTTATTTCCAGGAGAAAAACTTGGAAAAACAGATTTTTTTATTTCAAAAAAAGATGTTGCAGGTTTAATAAAAAAAATGCTTTATAAATATAAACCTGGAATAAAAAATGAAGTAATTCCTGGTTATTATATAGAAAAAAAAAGTCTTGTTGACTTATTAAATGAGTTATCAAATGAAAGAGAGATTTATTTACTTGATAAAAAAGGTGAAGATATCAGGAATTGTGATATTAAAAAAAATCCTGTATTTATATTAGGAGATCATGAAGGAATTCCAAAAGATGAAATAAAAAGACTAAAAAAATTAAAAATCAAGAAGATTAGTGTTGGAGAAACCACTTATTTTGCTTCTCAAGTTCTTACTATACTTCAAAACGAACTTGACAGAAGAAAAATAGATTAAATTTTTATTATTTTTAAACGTTGTTTGTTTATTTTTTCTTTTAAACTATCTAAAATAGATTTAATTTAAGTTTAAATATAAAAACTTATATATAAATAAATTTAATAAATATTATGAAAACTTTAAGGATTTATATATATGGAACTGTGCAAGGTCATTTATACAGAAAATACTTAGAAGAACAAGGAAATAAAATAGGTGTTAGAGGATTTGTAAGACAAATGGAAGATGGAAGAGTTGAAGTATTAGTTGAGGGTATTGATGATAAAGTCAAAGAAATGTTAGAAATATGTAAAAAAGGAAATAAACATGTTCAAGTAAGAAAATTAGAAGTTCAAACCTTAAATCATCAAGGATTTAAAGGTTTTAGAATATTAAAAATATAATTGTTATTAATAATAAAAAATAACTTTTAATTATTTGAGCTAAAAAAATTTAAATAATATAAAAAATTTCTTATTAAATGAAAAAAAAGAGGGAAAAAAATAGATTAAAAAAATTAGAACTAACACTAATTTTATTAATAATTA
>JAVYLW010000013.1:0-11402 GCA_038740375.1 Candidatus Pacearchaeota archaeon
AACCTATGAACTTCATCAAAAACTAATAACATTTTAAGTGTAGGAGATTCTTTTGGATCTGATCTAAATATCTGCCTTATAAAATTAGCAACAAAAAAATCAATATCTTTAGGTTCTAATTTATTTACAGAAAAAATCTGTATTTGTCCAGGATTAATGTATTTATTTATATCAATTAATTCTCTTGCATTAGTTATTTGTTTAACATTTCCTTTAAATGCCCTAGCATCACTTTCCTTTAATCCAAATTTTGGATAAAAAGATAACATTTTTTTATCAGTGCATTTTCTAAGCATTCCAGACCACTGTGCTGTAGGATCTATTACAATAACTGCAACATTATTCATTAATGCTTCTTCAATCAATACCTGAGCAGAAATAGATTTACCCATACCTGTTGCTCCTGCAACTATACAATGTGTTGTAAGTCTCTCAATCTCATAATAAGCAGGTAAATTCGTTTCAGCAATATTTCCTATTCTAACAACTCTTGGACCTGGCTTAGGCAAAGTACTATAATCAAGCATTATTCTATACCTTTTTTTCTTTTCCTTATAATGTTTGTAAACCAAAAAGTTTAACAAAACAAAACTAAAAAAAGATATTAAAACAAATATTAACCACAAAGGAATTCCAGATATAGAATAAAGATATATAGGTTGTGAAACTTTAAAAGGAGCAGCAACACTAGAAACATAATCTAAATATCTCGCCTCAACATTTAATAAATATTGACCTTCAGAAAGATTTTTCGGAAGATCAATTTCTTTTAATAAAGTTAGTGAATTTGCAATTTCTAATTCATCTGTATCACTTGCATAAATAGAGGTGCTATTCATCTCATTAACAAATATTTTTAAATTGACTTTATATTCCTGTTCTCTTAAAAGATTTTGGAGATTTAACTTATATCTTAAAGATTCTCCGGGTCTTGCAATCTTATTAAAAATATCTAGTTCCATTAAAAGAGCTTCAACAAAAGCTCTTTTTTCAACAACTGTGATAGTTATCGGAATAACTTGCTGAATATCTCCCGCAATAGTCAAAGTTCCGTTATAAGTTCCAAGGGGTTTTATTCCATAAATAGTAACTACTAAATCTGAGAAAGTGTTTGGGTTAATTGACATATAGTTTTTATCTATCTTAACAAAATCTTGTAAATTAGAAGAAAGAGAAAATCTAAGATTCATAATGCTTCCTTTCAGATTGTATATTCCTATTCTTTCCTCGACAAAAGTATTTTGCCTAACTTCCTTTCTAATTTCTCTTGCACTTATCCAATAATCATCTCCTCTTTTTCTTGTAGTAATTATCTGTTGTTGAACTTGTTGTGTATAAGGTCCTGTTGGATAAGGTCCTGAAGTATAAGGACCTGTTGGATATTCATACCTAACTTGTGAAAATGTCATAGTAATATTATGATTAATAGAAGTAGTATTTGGATAAATATCTAAATAATGATAATAATTGTTATATCCTTCTTTAATTGCAATTATTGGTTGAGTTCCAGGATAAACTAAAGGATTTATCTGATAGTAGCCGTTTATATCTGAGCTGTTTACAGAAGTTCCCATAGAAACATTAACTTCAGATAAATAATTTCCGTTTTCATCATTAACATAACCGTAAATAAGCACTGTCTTATTTGGAGCAAATTGAACTTCAGGATCCATAGTAATATTTTTATGAATATTATAATTTTTGAAATCAACAGAAACATTTGATATGTAAGTCTTATAACCTGTTTTTGTAGCAATAACATGATAAATTCCGGATACTACATAAAAAGAAACATTATAAAATCCAGAAGAATCTGATAAGACGTTATATCCTGCAACAGAAATAGTAGCATTTGGAATAACTAAACCTGTATTATTATCAAAAACATAACCATACATTGAAGCATTTATATTCTCACCTAATCCTCCAGGAGGACATTCATCATAAGGATCTGTAAAAAAGTATAATCTCTGAGTAGAATTAGTAGGCATAGGTATTAACATCTGATAATTAACTATTTTTTCATAATTATATCCTCTTTGAATAGAAGACAAATGTGTAACAAAAACTAGATTATCTCCATCAGTCAATGCTCCGATATCAAATGTTGATTTATCACCATCATAACGATTTGTAAAAGTAGAAGGTATTCCTGAGATATTTCTATTACCAACCAGTATACTCATAAAATTAGTAAAAGTATTAGAAGGACAATCAGGAGTATCATTACAATTAACATACCTATCTACCAAAGTTATATTTGCAGGAACTAAATTATCAAAGTTAATCGAACTTGAATTAGATGCATAAACTTCATTACCTCCAACAGCACCGCTTTGCAAACAATCAAAAAACAAGTCAAGTCTTGATACATCTCCTTCCCTAGCATCTTCATAAAGTAATTCAGTAAATCCAGAAACTCTTAAAGCAAGTCCATAAACACCGTGCCAGAAACTAGAAGGATATCTTCTATGAATATTAACTTCTGTAACATAACCTCCCTGACTAGATATGTATGAAGCATATCCTGTCATCAAAAGTTTGGTTACGAAAGAAATAAGTAAAAAAGAAACTGCAAAAAGAGTTATAAAAAAAAATATTAAAATTAAGTTTCTTTCTCTTCTTTCTCTTTTAAGTTCCTCTCTTAAAATTTTAAAAACTGTTCTGTTTTTTTTTATTTTTTTATCAAATTTCATCATAGAAATTTTAAACAAGAGTTTAATAAACTAAAACTCTGGTTAGAGAATTTTAATCCTCTAAATTTCCAAATACCTCTTTAATATTCTTCCATATCCTTCATATTTAAAAACAATCAAAAGAATTAATAAATCTTCCTAAATCAAAAAATTTTCACAAAAATATCTCAATACTTTCGTAACGTTATTTAAATTTAAAAACAATAAATTTATATACTTTTAAAAGTACTTTAAAAGTATAAAATGTCAGAAGTTATTTTTAAAGGTGGAATAATACAAACAGGAGATAGAATTAAAATACCAAAACCTATAATGGATACTTTGAATATAAAGCCCGGACAAAGAATAATTCTTTATTTTAATGCTGAAAAAAAACAAATGATTATAAAAATAGAAGAAAAAGAAATTAAAAGGAAAAATAAATGATAAAATGAAATATAAAAACTATATAATAATTATATTTTTTGTTTTATTTTTTATTATATTAGTTTTAAATATAAAAGCAGCTCATTACATAGTTGGAAGAGTGAATGATTCCAAAGACGGAATTTCTGCAAATGGACGTGAGGTAGTTCTTTGGAATCCTTCTATAGGAATACATGATAATTTAACAGATATAATAGGACCCCTTGGAAATTCTGGTTTAAACAATTATTATTTAATAGATTGTGAACTTTTAGATTATCCATGCGAAATTGGAGATATATTAAACATAAAAGTTATCAACAATGGAGATAATCGTATAAGTTACACAATTCCTGTCACAGTAACTGGAGCAAGTTTTGACAGAGCAAAAGATTTATTTTTAAACAGCCCTCCGAATGCTACATTAAATTTTCCAGAAAATCATGCAAATTTAACTTCGAATATTTTAAATTTTAATTGCTCTGGAATAGATTTAGATTTTAATTTAGAAAATATAACTTTATATGGAAATTGGTCTGGAGAATGGCATGAAAATGAAACTAAAAAAGCTCAAGAAAATTTTACTTCATTAATATTTACAAAAAATCTTAAAGATGGAGAATATGAATGGAATTGTTTAGTCAGAGATAACTTAACCTTATCTAGTTTTTCAAAGAACAATTACACGTTTACTATAGACTCTACTCCTCCAAATATAACCAGTATAAAAATAAATGAAACAATAATTTGCGGAACGAGAAATGTAAGAGTAAATTGTACCTTAACTGATAATTTAGCAGGAATAAATAAAGTTATAATAGAAGCCATAAAACCCTCTGGAAGAGAGAATTATACTGCATCTTTATTATCAGGAGACACTTACTATGCAGATATACCTACTAATCAAATAGGAAACTGGACATTTAACTGTATAGCAAATGACAGTTTTGGAAATCAGGCAAATTTAACTTCAGATAAATTAATAATCAACAGCCCTATAGAGTTACTCGTTAATTATTCAGAAATAGAATTTTCTAATTATTATCCTTTAGAATTTGAAACAATAAATATAAATGCAAAAGTATACAATATAGGTTGTAGTAACGTAAGTAACTTATTAATAGGATTTTTTAAAGATGATCCTGTTTTTGGAAATCAAATAGGAAATAATCAAACAATATCTATTCAAAGTTATTCAAATAATGTTTCAAGTATAAGTTGGAACGCAGAAATAGGTTTTACAAACATTTTTATTTTTGTAGATATAAATAATACTTATTCAGAAGTAGATGAAAATGACAATATAAAAAATAAAACTTTTTGGCTAACTTCTTGGCAGAAAATATATGGAAATATTTCTGGAATTAAAGTTTTATCAGATTACGAAAAATTTAATTTATCTATTTGGTTAAATCACACAAATATTTCTGGAAATATTTTTATATCTGATAGCGAGTTACAAATAAACTGGTTTTCTCTGCAAGCAATTGGAATAAACAAGTCTGGCCAGATGGCTAATAACGATTTCACAGATATAGATCTTTTATTAAATACTGTTAGTTTTAATGACTCTATATATAAGACTTATACAAATTCAGGAAATCCAAAAGCAAAAAGTACATTTTTAGTACATCAAAAAAATATAGATAATGTTCCAGTAATTAACTCGACTAATAATTCTAATTTTATAACCGGAATATTATGGGATTATTCAAAAGATAAAGGAAACGGAGAATATGACACTGAAGATAAAGAACCTTTAATTTTTGTATCAAAATTAAACAAAGGAAAAGATGGAGAATATGGATATTACGATTATGAAATATCTATACCTGTAAGACTTAGACAATACGATAATTCTGAAATTTCAAAAATATATCTTTATTATGATTTAGTTTAATTTAAATTATTATAAATTATTAATTTTTATTCATTCTTTACATTTATTTTTCACCTTTTTTTAATTTTAATTTTAAAAAAAGTTTTTTAATGCTTAACATTAATTTTTTAATTAACTCGTATAGTTTTATAAATAAATCTCTTATGTAATTGAAGAAATCTAATATTTTCTTTTTCAAAAAATCATAAATATTAAAAATTATTTTTTTTGTATGGATAATCAATCTTTTATATAAAAATTTAAATTTAAAATAAAAAATCAGAAAAGAAATTGGAATTTTATTGTAAATTTTTCTAAATTTTAAATTTAATCTAAAATAAAACATATCTTTTTTTAACTTAGGAATTTCTTTTTTTGATATGTCATCAAAATTTATTTTTTTAACATTAAAACTTTCAATTTTTTCATCTTTTTTTTTAGTTTTATTATTGATTATTCTTTCTTTATTTTTTTGAATTTGAAATTTTTGATCTTCAAGAAATTTTTTATATTTTTTCTCATAATCTCTTTTTATTAAATTTAGTTTATCCCTATAGTTTTTAATAACGACATCTTTTTCTTTATTTTTCTTAAGATTATCAAAAAATTCTTTATCTATTCTTTCAATTTCTTTCTCATAAAACTCATCTATTTCATTTGAAATTTCCATTTTATTATTTACAATAACAATTACAAACATTACAAGCTTTGTTGTTTTTAATAAATTCTATACGATAAAACTTTAATTTCCTTAATAAGCACTCATTATTACAATTCAATTTACAATCACCTTCATTTTTAATAATGTGTATAATATTATCCATAATTAAAGAACATCTATCTTCTATAACAAACAAAGTAGGTTTACTGACTAATCTTTTAAAATAGCTAAAAAAATTATATTCTTTAAATATAATTATAATCAGTATTAAAATTAAAATTAGAACTATTAAAAAAAGTATTTTTTTGATTATTTTTTTTCTTGTTTTGTTTTGTTTTTCATCTTGCATAATTCAAGAAATTCAGCAAGCATTTTTTTTAGTTCTCTTTCATACTTGCGTATCTCCTCTTCTTTTTCTATCAAATCGAAATATATATTTTGCCATTCTCTTTCCAATTGTTGAAGTTTTAATGTTTTCTCATTTATTCTTTCTTTAAAATTTTTTCCAAGTATATTTATAACTGAAATGTTTTTTTTACTTTCCCAGTGTCTTCTCATCTCACTTACTACATCTCTAGGTAAAAATTTATTTTTATACCAACTTTCAAGTTTATTTAAATCATTAATCTCTTTATTGATATTATTTTCAAGTTCCACAAAAAAACCTTCATTATTAACAGAATCATATTCTGAAAAATTTTTCAAAACACGAATTTCATTTTTATCAGAATTAATTTCAGATTCTGATTTCAAAAAAGATTTTGTATTCGCTTTATTATTATCTTCTGTAAAATCTTTAGTAAAATCCTTAATAATCTCTATTTCTGAATTATTCTTCTCAGAATTTTTTTCATTTACTAAAGAAGAATCATCAAAATTCAAAGAAGATTTAGAGATTTTTTGATTAACTTCATTTTTATTCAAATCCTTTGTATTGAGATTATTGTTAAGATTAATAGATTGAACAGAAGATTCAGAATTTTTTTCAAAAGTATCATCTGTAACTAAATCAGGAAGTTCTTCAGGAACAGACTCTCTTTTTAAAAAACTTAAAAAACCCATTTTATCACCTATCTTTTTATGATATCAAAAATTCTTTAAATATTTTTCGATTAAAAAATAATTCTTCAATTAACTAAGAATTATATAAAAAATAATTATCCAAAAAAATATTTTTTAGATTAAAATATTAAAATCCTATTTATTGATTAATAAGTATAAAAGGTTAAATATCCCCTCTGCTAAAGTGAAAGAATATTCTTATTATTTTAAAAAACCCTGATGTATCTTCCTATTCTCTATACTTCTATATATTTAGGAGAAATACCGCTTAATTCATCAGCCACTTAAAAGGATCAAATTTCTTTCTAAAACTTCAAAATAACAATATATCAAAATTAAATAATAGGAGATATATAAACCTCTATTAAAGCAGCAGAAATTAATAAAAAAAAAGATATTAGTATTAGAGTAATAACATCTAATATTATCCTTTTATTTTTCTCTTTATTAAAAAGATCTCCCCTCCATATTGCTGTATAAATTATGCCTCCTGCAAAAGCTGCAATTAAATAAGATAACATTTCAGGAATGCCATGAATAAAATATTTTGTAAAAGCAACAGGTAATCCAACAATTCCAAGACTTGTTTTAGTTAAATTTCCTATAACAAAGCCCATTACACTTGCATTCCAAACTAAAATAAATATAGCTCCTGCACCATAAAAAAAGGCTAATATTAAAGAAAGCAACAAAACCTTAGAATTATTTAAAATAATTTTAAATAAAATAGAATCAGCACTAACAAAATTTCCTGTAATAATATTTTTTTTAATCCCATCTACAACAGACTCTTGTAATTTAAATAAATGTGAAACTTTTTCATTAGGAAGAACAATAGTCCAAAAAATAAATGAAAAAACAAAACCTATAAATAAAAATAAAAGAAGAATGATAAGTTTAGAGTGTTTTTTTAATAATCTTGCTTCTGATTCATAATTTTTGTCCCTTTCTTCTTCAATTTTTAAAGCTCCTTGAATAACATAAACACAAGGAAGAACTGTTAAAAATATCATTACAATAGAACTATATTCTGAGAATAACAAAGCTCCCACTAAAATTGAAATAGACGAATAAAATGTTCCTATAAGCATCATCTCTAAAGGATGTCTCTGCGCTCTCTTAGGACTAAAAAGTATTTTAAACATGTTTAAAAATATAAGTTTAAATTTATAAAATTATGGATTTGAAAAATTGAACTTTTGTTATCTTTAAAAATGTTTTAATTTTAAAAAAAATGTAAAAAAATATAACCTTAAATAAAGGTATGTCTTAAACAACTTTCTCTTTTAAACTAATAATCAAAAAATATTAAAAAATATTAAAAAAATATTAAAAAATAAAAAATTTAATTATTTCTTAATTGTAAAAGCTAAAATTAAAACTTAACAATATCAAAAATAATTATTAAGATAACAAAAGCTTTATAAATTAATTTTAAAGAATAATAATATGAAATTAAAAATAAAAGAGTGTTTTATCATAGGGATTTTATTAACTTTAATTTTTTTACCATATGTTTACGCACAAGAAAAGAACTTTGATTATATTATTTCAAATTCTGAAAAATGGCAAGATGTTTATTCATCAATGCTTTTTGCAAGTTTAAACAAAGTTGATAGTGACTTTTTGGTTACAACTGCTCATGGAAATATTTTATTAAATAGTATCAATAAAAAATTTAGGATAAGAGTTATAACCTCTAGAACTAATCCTTATGTTTTTAATTATCCATCGACAATAAGAAATAGAGGTTTTGCAGAACCTAGTGAAATAATTGTTAATAACGCAAACACTGAGCTTATAAACGAAATGCCTAATATTGATAGTTTCATAGTAGTTGGAGATTCTTACGGATTTAATGCAATTGCAGTAGCTCCTTATGCAGTTTTAACAAATTCATGGGTATTTTTAGGAAATAAAGTAAATATATATGATATTGATGAAATTTTGTCTAAAAGAAACATTAAAAAATTAATAATATACGGTTATGTTGATAAAGAAGTAAGAAATACTCTGGCTAAGTATAATCCTGAAATAATTGATAATCAAGATAGATTCAAGGACAATGTTCAAATATTAAAAAAATATAGAGAAATAAATCCTGTAAAGCAGATAGCATTTTCAAATGGAGAATTTATTGAAAAAGAATTAATGAATGGAAGAGAACCTGTTTTATTTACAGGAAAAGAGAATGTTCCTACAGAAATAAGTAATTATTTAAAATCAACAGATATTGAAGTAGGAGTTTTAATAGGTAATGATCTTGTAACAGCAGCAACAAACATTAAAAGATCAACAGGAGTAAATGTAATGGTAAAATTTGCTAGAGGAGCTAGAACTGAAACTAGTGGAGTTTCTCAAGTAGAAGGTTTAGATCTTTTTCCAATACCTAGTCCTTATTTAAAACTTACTATACATTCCATAAAGTACAATAAAGCGACTAATTTACTAGAAGTTACATATAAAAGTGATTCAAATGCTCCTGCTTACTTAAAAGGTACTTTTACAATAAATGCTGGAGGAGAAAGAATAAGACTAGGAGATATTGATGCACTTTTTATAGCTCCAGGTGATTTTAAAACTATCTTATATTCTGTAAATTTAACATACACAGATAGTATAATCGCAGAGGTATATACCCTCTTTGGAGAAACACCAAGCTCATTAGATCGTGTATTAACAGGAACAATTAATGTTAGTGTTATTGAAGTGCTTGACAGATGTAAATTTTCTAGAGAAGATATAAAATTTGTAAAGTATAGCAAACAAAAAAAAGCATTTATAATAAGAATAAAAAATCCAAATCCAATTGATTGTTATATTGATTTAGAATTAAACGATATAATAATAGGATACACCAAAAAAAACGTAGTTACAGGTATTCCTATCTTAATTTTATCAAAGAAAACAAAAGATATTACAATTAAAGAAGAGTTAGATGACTCAGATTTAGAAAAAAATGATTATATAAAAATGACACTATATTACGGAGAAAGAGAAGACATACTAGTAAATAAATTAGTTATAGATAAAATCAAGCTAGGAATAGAAACTTTATCATTTTTAACATATGTTATAATTATATTAATAGTAATAATTATAATTCTTATAATTATAATTTTCTTAATTAAAAGAAAAGAAAAAGAAGATTAAAAGAAAAAATAATGCGACTCCTCTTTTCATATTTTTCTACAAAGTTATTGTTAATAAAATTATTTATTCAATTTTTGAAATAAATCTATTTATTAAAAAACTAACTAACATTAAAATTCAATACATCAAATAAACTTATTATTAAGCGTCATTAAAAATAAATATAATCAGCAATTTATTTATTTTTTAAAAGTTAAGAATTTCTTCTTATAGAAGATTAAAAAATAATTAGTTTATAATTCAAATTTTTCATTTATATAATAAAAAGAATCAAAGTATTATTTCTGTAATAAAAAATTAATTATCCAGATGAATTTTTAATTCCTTCTTTAATTTTTTTTAATTCTTCTTCACAAAAATCTAATAATTCAGTAACTTTAAAAAAATCTTTACTCTCAAAACTTGCCTCAAAAATCTTTATTTTTAAAGGCACAGAAATCACTTTCAAACTCAAATATTCAACATCTTTTCCAGATTTTCTTAAAAAAGAAATTTCTGATTTAAGGTCTTCTAAACGATATTTTAAAAAATTTAGAATTTGTCTTTTTATAAAATCATCTAGACTTTCTTTTACAAAAGTTTTTTTATCAATATTTTTTTCATCAATAAAAATACTATTAAAAAATTGGTAATTTTTATTTTTTAAAAATTCAAGTATATTTAATATATTTTTATTTTGAATCTTATTCGAAATATCTGACATTAATTTTTTATTATCTTGTCTTTTATTTTCATCTCCTTCCTTTATATTGCTAACAGAATCATTCTTTTTTATTGAATCTAAGTCCATATTATTTACACATCATTTATTATTTTATAATTTTGTTATGTTATAGTTATGTTTTCTTTTCCATATATTGGAACTTTTTTTAATTTTAAAATTTCATATTTTCTAAATAAAAAAATTTAAATGAATAGCAAAATTATTTTTTTATATATATTTAATTTTTAATAAATTAAGTACAATCCCTAATTTTCATTTTTTATCTCCTCTTTTTTATTTTCATTATTTTTAGATTCTTCTTTATTTTTATTCTCGTTTTTTTCTTGTTCCTTAGATTTTTCTTCTTTTCCAAATTCATTTAAGATTTTTATCATCTCAGATTTAGAAATCACATTTTTCAATTTCTCTCCAAATTCTTTTGAAATATATTTTCCTATCCATTCCGCAATATCATTTTTGTTTTCATTAACATGAACTTTAAAAATATCAAGCCCCATATTAGGAATGTAGTTTTTTAATTCTCTAAGACTAGAAACCATAACTCCATTATCAAAAGTTAAAGGATTAACTTCTTTAATCTCTATATTTTCTTTAACTTCAGAAACTTGTTGAGTATTTAATTGAGCTTTTTTCTTAGATTCTTCAAGCTCATACTTTTCCCTAGCTTTTTTTGCTTCTTCAATAGATCTCTTTATTTCTTCTTCAGATATTAATTGTATTTCTCTTTTTTTTGGTTTTTTTCCAATTTTTTCCCATTCTTTATTAACTCTAGGTGTCAAACCCTCTAGATAAATGTCAACAACAGAAAAACTTCCAGTCATA
>JAVYLW010000014.1:0-8292 GCA_038740375.1 Candidatus Pacearchaeota archaeon
CTGATTTAAACTTACTTTCATTCTTTGGTATTAAACAAATTTCAGTATTTCTCTTGTTATTATTTTCTATGTAAACCTCATAATCCTTATCATTAGAATATTTAACATTCCATCTTTTTGTAGTAGCAAATGCAGTTACATTAATTTTTGGTTTTTGTTCTTCTAATAAAATAAGTTCAGGATCTAAATTGATTATATCACCTATCTTATAAGAACTATTACTAAAATCTCTTTCTATGTAAACTACAAAAGTAGAGTTATATTTAATATTTTCAATATTATTATAATTATAAGAATTGCTGTCTATAACTCTTGAAGTAATCTTTGATATTGTTTTAATTATTTTACCTGTAATTCCAAGATTATCCTTTTCTTCTATATTTTCTTTTGATGTTTTTTTGTCTATATTCTCCTTATTATCTTTTTCTCTATTAACATAATCAGCACTTGTATTTAATAATAAATCAGAATCATTTTCCAGATTTGTTTCATTAATTAAATTTTCATAAGTTTTATTCAAAAACTGATTCTCATCACTAGTTATATTTTCTGTCTTAGAAAAATTTTCATCTTGCACTATAACTGTAATCTGAGTAATATTTTTAACCAAAGTTACATTGTCTATAGGTATTTCTAAAAGAGGTTTTTCAAACTTTATATTATATCCTTGTAAAATCAAATCCTTAAATGTAATAAGATAACTATCTCCTATAACTAAACTCTCATTATCATATATTAAAATAGATTTATTTGAAGTTATTTCAATTTTAGCTAAAAATTTTAAATCTTTTAATTTAACCTTATAACCCCATTTAAACTTAGATTCTTCTATATTTGGAGTTTTATTTATGATTATATCAAAATTTTCAGCAATCACTTTTGAACTTTCTGATAATTCATTTATTTTCTCATTTTCAACTTCTGTTAAAACTTTTTTAATATCGCCCAAACTAACTTCTTTTATCTCATAAGTTTGATTAATGATATTACTTGTTTCATTAAAATTGTTCTCGTCGGGTTCCTTGAAAAAACTCGCATTAACATCAATTCCAACAACCTTAGCTGTAATTATAAAAAATCCACTTATTAACCTATCTGTTATAATAAACAAATTTCTAATAGTATTTCCAGTTATTGATAATCCGCTTGATTCAACAAAATTTTCAGAAATTGTTTCACTTTCAGATTCATTTGTGTATAAAGATTCTTGAGTTGTATTATTTATAGATTCAAAAGAGTTATTTTTTTCTAAATTTTCCTTATTATTAGTTGCATTTTCTAATTCTGTTAAATTCTCACTAACATTAACTTCAGGTTTAATAACATTTGTTTCATTAATAGTTTGATTTACTGTGTAATTAATTTCAGGAATTGTGACATTCGTATCATTAATTGTAAAATTAGTTATAATTTTTGTTTCATTAAATTGATTTAAAGTTTCATTAGGTTGTTTTAAAGTGTAATTAACAAAAAAAGTAAAATTAGTAATATTTTCTGAATAAAAAGTTTGAGCAACATTTTCTATAAATTCAGAATAATTTAATAAATCAAAATATAATCTTATTACATCTCCGTAATTAGTCTTAAAATCCAATATTTTGTTTTTATTTATTATATTTTCAGCAGTTTCAGGAACTCTTACTTCGAGCAGAACATTGCTAGTATTATAAGAACTTTCAACAAATTCTTTTTTATATTTTAAGTATAAGGAATTATTTAACATATCAGAAACATTTTCAGATATAACAAAACCTGAAAACCTTAAAGATAAATCATTAGATTTTTTATAAAAGAATATAAAACCAAATATTAAAATAAAAACTAAAATAAATAAAAAAATAAAAAATAAAAACATTCTAAAAATTTTAATATTTTTTTTATCAGAATTAAATATTTTAAAAGGTTGTTCTACAAATGAAAATTTTTTTTCTTTTAAAAAATTAAATTTTTTTTTCCTTAAAAAACTTTTATATTCTTTTTCTCCTCCTATATAAATTTTTTTTACCTTGTTTCCATCTCTGTAACTTTCATAATAATAAGGACCAAAAATCCTATTACCTTTTTTTACAAATTTTTTATACACCATCTTTTTTCATTATTAAAATTAAATATAGGGAGATTATGAAGTTTAAAAATCTTGCTTTAAATAATTAGTTGTTCTACATTTCTAAAAATATTAAATAAAGCATTTTTAAACTTTTAAAAGGATATCCTCTACACCTAAAGGTTTAGGTTTCTGTGATACTCTTTTCTAGAGTTCTCACATAGGTTCTTACAATTTTTGCTTGAACAAATATAGTTAAATAAGCAAAACTTCCCTTGCTCCAAAGATGCCCTTTAGAATATCTCTTCTTCAATGCAAGGCACAACCTGAATATTATATAAAAAATAAATATTTTAAGAAGAGGCGTTAATTATAACATAATTCATCCTCTCCTTAAAAAGATCAAAATTTCTTGCTCTTGCAAGAATTTTAAAAATATATTTTATTAATAAATAATGCTTTTTTAGTTAAAATATAGTATAGATTTTACTTATAACCTCTTACAAACATTAAGAACATTAAAAATATATTAATCATAATACAATAAAAACCCTTATCTTTTTAAGATATATTAAAAATATTTTATTATAGTGCTTTTAATGAATATAAAAAAATAATAAAAAAGCCTTATTTTCTATTTTTTAAATTTATCACTATAATTAGAAGTTTATTTTTTATATTATATTTGTGATGTCCTCAGTCTACTAAAGTGGACGGAGTCTGAAACGACTAACTAAAAAACTACTGAATGATGAAACTCTTGATTTTATCTATGTATTTCATTCTTTTTCATAATCGCTTATACAACTCACGCAGAAATATACGTTTATTTCAAAATATCTTTATTTCTTTGAACACATCTTTCTTAATTATAGAAATAATATAAATATAAAAATGTTGAAATCCCTATCTATAAAAAGGCCTGAATTTCTTGCTAAAAACCTTAAGATTTTAATTTTTTATTTAATTAAATTAATTAAAAATTTAAGACGTTTCATTATTCTCTTTTGTAATCTCTTCAGAATCTAAATAAAAATCAGTTCTTTTTTTAACCCATTTTGTCTTTCTTGGATCTCTTTTTAATTTTTCCATATTTTTTCTACATTTACTAGAACAAAAATATATTGCTCTTCCATCAAGAGTAAAAACTGTAAGACCTCTTGGTTCTTTAAAATTCTTTCTGCAAAATGAACATGTTGGCATTTTTTATTTTTATTAATTTATTAAAAAAGATTTATTTTTAATAATTACCCTTACCCATTTTAGATTTAATTCTTCTTGCTTCAATTTGAGTTTCTCTTAACATTAATATATCCTTTTTCCTAACAGGACCTTTAACATTTCTTCTCATAACTTTTCCTTTATCAGCTCCTTGTAAAACTCTACATTTTACTTGAGTAACCTCTCCTCTTGCTCCAGTTCTTCCTAAAATTCCTTCAACAATTGCAGGCACAGCTGATTCTAATAATATGGATTCTGCTTCTTTTGAAGCACTTCCAAGTCCTTGTCTTTGTCTTTGCTTTTTACCTCCGCCCATATCTGATTTAACTCCTTAAATAAGATGATTAATTTTTTAGATTCTTAACAAAACTCTCAAGATCTTTTTCAGCATCTCCTGCATCAATAATAGCAACAGAAGCACAAGCAACAGATAACCCTGCAGAGATTCCTAATTTTTCTTTTTTATCAGCTTCTACACAAGGAATTTTCTTTTCCTTACATAATATAGGCAAATGCTGAACAATCTCCTTAGGATTAACATCACTTCCGTAAACAACAAGTTTAGCAGTGCCTCTTTCAATTGCTTTTGTAACTTCGTTAGTTCCTTTCTCTATCTTTCCAGTTTTCCTAGCTTTCTCAATTAAGTCATATATTGAAACCATTTTTGATTTATCCATTTATTTATTATATATGACCTAAATAAAGAAGTTTTCCCTCCCTAAAATAGGTCATTGGTAAGCAAAAACATTCAAGCATTTTTTTACTCAAATGTCTCTGCAATTATTACAAAAGTATTTTAACAATTTAGTATAGCTAAATACTTTTGCAAATGTTAGAATAACAATTAAATTACAGTTTATAAACCTAGCGGTAGTAATACTATTATAGAAATTTAGTATTTTAACATGAATCTTATAATACTTAAATATAATCTTTTATATTTTATAATTAATCATAAATTTTAATTTCTTACAAAAACAGAATAGTTTTTCTTTAAATTAAACAAATTTTCTTTGAAATTAAACAAAAATCTGCTTGAGTATATACTTTATTCTCTTAGTAAATAATAATTAAAGCAACATTCTCGTCCACTAAATTGGACTAAAATTAACGGTTGTTGTCATTAGTAGCTTAAACTAGGATTATGGCATATCTCTTGATTTTCTATATACTTCATTCTCTTTAATAATCGCTTTATAACTTAAACAAAAAATACCTATACCTTCACTCCAAAAATCTCCTCTTCAATATTTATTTTTTAACACAGGCGTAATCTGGACATTATATAAAAAATAAATAATTTGTAGAAGAAGCATTAATCATAACGCAATTCATCCGAACCTTAAAAAGGGCTAGAATTTCTTGTTAAAGATTCATTGTTTATTAAAAAAAATTTTTCATCATTTGATTTTTAATAAAAATCTAATTAATAAACATAAATAAGAAATTTAAAAAAATATTTAAAATATAGTAGTAAAGATTGTAACAATTTATTTATTTTATTAATTTTTTTACATTTTTTAATACTCAAAAATGATTCTAACAATTCATAGTAACACAATAGGATAGTAAGGATTATAATATTACTAAAGCCTAAAAAAATTAAAAAATTCTTATTTTTATTCTCAAAAATTCTCTAAAAAAACTTCTAATTGAAAAAATTAATAAAGTAGATATATCACCTAATCAAAATTAAAATAAATTTGTTCTAATTTTATATAATAATAGAAAGTTTAGTTATCAGAATATTTAAAAAATATTACTCTATCTTAATAAACCAAAAAAATATTTTTTTAATTGAATAAATTTAATAAAAAGTAATATTATTTTTAAATTATTATTGCCTATAATTCAAATATAACATTTTTTAAATATATTGCTAAAATTTAGTATATAAAATTATCTCCAAATAACTTTAACATCATCTGTCCTTTCTTTAGGATTGATATCAAGAGAATCAAAGTCTTTTGGTAAAAATTTTATTCCTGATTTAAATTCTATTTCACCAAGATAAGCTATCATAGCTCCGTTATCAACTAAAAGTGAATTTTCAGGAACAAAAAAATTACAACCTCTTTCCTTACACATTATTTCACACATTTTTTGTAACCTTTCATTACAACCAACACCACCCCCTAGTAATAGTTCTTTTTTTCCTGTATGTGCAAGTGCTCTTTCACTAGCTTCTACTAACATTGCAAAAGTTGTTTCTTGAAGTGAATAAGAAAGATTTTCTATTTTTTCTCCTTTATCATATTTTTGTTTTAAATTCGTGAGAATTCCAGAAAAACTAACGTCCATACCTTTAATTGAATAAGGAATTTCAACATATTTTCCATATTTAGCAAGTTCCATAATCTTTGGTCCTCCAGGAAATCCTATTCCGCAATATCTTGCAAAATTATCTATAAAATTTCCAATTCCAATATCCAAAGTCTCTCCAAAAACCCTATATTTACCTTCAGCATAAGCAATTATTTGTGTATTTGCACCAGAAACATATAACAAAACAGGATCTTTAGCACCAGTAATTCTTCCTATTTCAAGATGAGCAATACAATGATTAACAGGAACAATAGGAATATTCAGAATTAGTGCTTTTTTTTTAGCAAATTTCATTCCAGCTAAAAGACAAGGAGCAAGTCCAGGAGCATTAGAAATAGCAATAGCAGAAATGTCTTTTTCAGAAATTTTTGCACTAGTTATAGCATTTTCCCAAACCTTATCACTATAGTCTACATGGTGCTTAGCAGAATCTATAGGAATTATTCCTCCTGATTTTGTAGTATAACTATCTTTACAATTAGCAAGTATTTCTCCATATTTAACAACTCCAACGCCAAATGTGTGTGCAGTTGATTCAATTCCAACAATAATCATAAATAAAATAAAAAAATTAATGTTTTAAAAGTTTTGTAAAAATAAAAAATAAATAAGCTAAGTTTATTTTATCTATTCTGATTTAAGCTTTACCCGAATAATCTCTGGAAAGTCTGACTTTTTTCAAGCAGAAAAGAATTATTGAACAAAGCTTCTGATTTAAAAAAAAGATTAAATAAAATTGTTAATAAAGATTATCTTATGTTTTTTTAAATAATAAAAATTCTAAATAATGTGAAAAGAGATAAAAAGAGAGAGAATAAAAACTTAATAATAAGTCACATAAATAAATTAGAAAAAACTAAAACTATTTAAAAATCATAAAAAAGAAAAATTAAGTTTTATAATTCAAAAATACTATGTAGTATTAATATAATATCTTTATTTACTAAAGTGAACGAAGTTCTTAGTATTGATTGCACAAAATCCTAATCGCAAAACAGCGATTTATCTCCTGATTACCTATATGCTTCATTAAGTTAACATCTAACTCGCATTTTTAACATCTAACTCGCATTTCACAATCAAGATTAGAATAAATACTTAAAGAAAAAATCCGTAAAATTCATCTGTCCCTTAAAAAAGCAAGAATTTCTTGCTCAAACTTTAAAATTTAACTGCAAGTTATTGTTATAGTTTCACTTAATGGAGTATTAGTTTTAGCAGCTTCAGTGTCTGAAGGAACTTGAAATTGAACATTAAGCCAAACTGTATTTGCTGTTGATAAATATCCAAATTGTGAACAAGCAGTCCACTCAGTATGATTTCTTTGAATCCATGTTCCTAAAGTTATACTTCCTCCAGAACAGCTATTTGGCTGATTATTTGAAATATTCCAAGAATAATTAGCAGGATGAGCAGTTACTCCAAACCAATCAGTATAATTTTTAGTTCCATTAATCTTTAAAGTACAGTTAGTATTTCCTGTATTTGATATATTTATTCCTGTAACTCCTGCTGTAGACCAATTTCCTCCTGAAACAACAGCTGTTCCAGCAGGACCGTATGTAGTAAGATTTGCATGAGTTAATCCAGGAGTAACAAATCCAATACTCCAGTTTATTATATTAGGATTAGCACTAACACCAACAGTTGTATTTACAGAAATATTAACATAACCATATGTAGTAGCCCATCCGGTGATTATTTTATTAAAATTTGTAATTTTTACATATGTAAAAACTAAATTAACAAAAGCAACACAAACTACTGCAATTGCTAAAACAGCTAAAACATTATTAATACTTTTTGATTCCTCTTTTTTTATTGTTATTGTCTTTTTTTTCATATTATTTTCATATTAAATAACTTCACTTTTTAGTAGGTGCTCCAACAATCAAACTAACTTGAGCTCCTTTTGTATCAGGGATTTTGTTATAAGTTATATGAGGAGGAGATACTTTAGGAAGCATCTTTGTATTAACAGTTGAAATAGTAACAGCTACAGAAATAATTGATAATAATATGGCAATTGTTATTAATATTATAATTGTCCTCTCTGACACCATCTTTTATTTTATAAATTTAAAATTTATAAAATAAATAATTTGTTCTTATTTATAAATTTTTTGTTTACTTTTGTCCTTGACAGGAATTTTCAAAAAAAGATAGATTCAAAAAAATATTTTTATCTTTAATTAATATATAATTTTATATCCTCTATCAAAGTTTTAAAAAATCAAACGTTTTATCAGAATTCAAAAAATCAAAACTAAAAATTATTAACAAGATTATTAAATTATTAACATATAAGTTATTATAACATTGCAAGATTTTTGTTATAGTTTAAGCCAAAAAATCCTTATGAAAATTATGAAAAGTGATGCTATCTTTGATCTTTGATTAGATTTTAATTAGAGATCAAAATTTAATAAATTAAATAAGCTAAAAATCAAGCTCATTTTTTATGATAAATCGAAAAATAAATAATTTAGAAATTTTAGAGAAGAAGCATTAATCACAACTCAATTTATCTTTCCCTTAAAAAAACCAAGATTTCTTGCAAGAGTTTTTTTAAATTCCTCCTACAAGGGTTTAAAAATTAATCTCTTCTCTCTAAAGGAGGGCGCCTGAGAATTTCTTGCAGGGATTCAAATTTAAAAAAATTATTTTCTCTATTTTTTATTAAGCTCTTTTTTTCTTTTACA
>JAVYLW010000015.1:0-7553 GCA_038740375.1 Candidatus Pacearchaeota archaeon
AGAAATAATTGATAATAATATGGCAATTGTTATTAATATTATAATTGTCCTCTCTGACACCATCTTTTATTTTATAAATTTAAAATTTATAAAATAAATAATTTGTTCTTATTTATAAATCTTTTGTTTACTTTTGTCCTTGACAGGAATTTTCAAAAAAAAGATAGATTCAAAAAAATATTTTTATCTTTAATTAATATATAATTTTATATCCTCTATCAAAGTTTTAAAAAATCAAACGTTTTATCAGAATTCAAAAAATCAAAACTAAAAATTATTAAAATATAATCACTAATTTACTAATTAACATATAATTTATTACAATATTGCGATATACTCTGTTATCGGATAAATCTGTTTATTAGATAAATTAGATAAAGTTAAAGCATCCTATGAAAATTATGAAAAGTGATGCTATCTTTGATCTTTGATTAGATTTTAATTAGAGATCAAAATTTAATAAATTAAATAAGCTAAAAATCAAGCTCATTTTTTATAATAAATCGAAAAATAAATAATTTAGAAATTTTAGAGAAGAAGCATTAATCACAACTCAATTTATCTTTCCCTTAAAAAGAATCAAGATTTCTTGCTAAAAACTTTAGAATTCATCTTCTCTTTAAAAAAAGTCGGAGAATTACCTTGCTCTTGCAAGAGTTTTAAATTCATTTTTCCCTTAAAAAACCAAGATTTCTTGCAAGAGTTTTTTTAAATTCCTCTGAAAGGGTTTTAAATTTATCAAACATTAAAAGATAGATTAAAAAGGTCTGTAATTTTTTGCTGAAACTTTAAAGAGGAATTAACTCAAAAGTTCGATTATTCTCGTAAATCTTAACTAACCCAGAACATAAACTAGTCTCTGTAATATTTTTATTACAAGAAAAATTAGCAGTCCAAATTTTATTTTGAACTTTTATAGAAGATATTTGATAATTTTTTTCATTAAAATTGTCTGTATTTAATTTTATCACATCTAAAACAGATTTTTTAGCAGAAATACTATCCATTGGAACTTTTACATTAATAACTTGCATTCCATCATTTTTCCAAAAATAAACAGTGCCTGAACTAACAGACCTGCTATAATTTTTAAGAGTTTCTATTTGAGACTCTAATGAAACAACATATGCATTTAAATTAGCGTTTGTTCTTAATGACTGATTTAGTTTTTCTCTTAAATCATTTAAAGCATTATTATTAGAATTAGCATAATAACCTATAAAAAAAGAAGATAATATTAAAATTAACACTCCTATTATTATAACCCAATTTTTCATTAATAAATTAAAAATATTCCTATTTATAAATATAGTTGAACACTAAAATATATATAAGACTATAAAATTAAATTTATCTTGTTATTATCTCTATCAAATAAATCAAAGTATAATAAAACTACCAAGATATTAAAATAATTCATTTTATAATAAAATATATTATTTTTGTATATTTTAGTAAAAAAATAGTAAATTAATTCTATTTAAAATATAGATTTATTATAAAAGAATTATAAAAGATTTTTTAACTTAATATTAAATAATATCATATCCATATTAAATTCAATGATTTTGTTTTTTGATTAAATAACAAATTAAATCATTTAACTTAATTTTTTACTTTTTTATTTATTGTAAATAAATTAAAATCTGCAAATATAAGAACATAAAAAATATGAAAGTTTGATAAAAAAAATTTTAAAAAAAAGAAAAAGCAAAGTTAATTTCACCTCTTAATCTCCAGAAAAGTAAATAAATTTATTATATAATTAAAAAAAAGTAGTTTACTTTTTCTTTCTTTTTCCGCCTCTAGCCATTTTAGCTTCACAAACATTTCCTTTTCCATCAACGTAGTAAAGATATCCTGGCTTTCTTTTTACAGCGTTTTTTATTAAAACAGATCCCATCTGATAAATTAACCTCCTTTATCGAATATAATTAATTATAAATTAGAATATAAACTATTTAAATCTTTCTGTCCATTCCGAGGATATATCTAAAATTTTCGTCGTTAAATGGTATCTCAAGAAGCTTATCAAAGTTTTTTTTAGGAAGAATATAAACTTTCCAAGGTTTCACATATTTTACCCCAATAATTTTGTCTCCTAAAAACCAAATAGCAATAAAAGGAACACAAAAAAATGAATGAATAGGTTCAAAAACAGGTTTACTAAATAAAAATAATAAGGGCTTAGAATTTTTTCTGAACATAAGACCTCTCATCTTCTGAAAAATCGTTTTACATACAATAACGTTTAAATTGTATTCGGTTCCCTTATAACGAAAAAAAAATTTTGCCATCTTGAATAATTTAATCTATCAAGTATAAATCTTAATATTTTATAATTATTAAATCTTAATATTAATAAAACTCAAGTCATATATAGAATCTATTTAGATTTTCAAAACTATATCTTAATCAAAATAAAAATAAATAATTAACAAAAGAAAAACAAATAGTATATAATTCATCTGCCTCTTTTAAAGAGGCAAATGATCGGTTTAATTTTAAAAAAGTCGGACTTCTTGCAAGGGTTTTAAAACCAAAAACTTTTCTTCTTTTTTTTAATAAAAAAATCATTGATATTATTTTGATTTTTCACAATATCTAATTCATAAGAATCATCTTTTTGATTATCAGAAACTTTTTCAGAAAAATTTTGTAATTGTATTTTTTTTAGATTAATATAATGTTCATAAACTCTTTCTACATTTTTATTATGGACAATATTATGATGAATAAAACCTCCTCCAAAACTTTTTGGTATATGCATTAATTCGTGAATAAGAGTTTTAATTTTCTCTTCACTTGATAATTTATCAAATCTTTTTGAAATAACTTCAATTACATAAAATCCTTTCCTATTTAACGCTATTTGCATAGCCTTTCCAAGTGCATGACATCTTGCAATTGTTCCTTTAGAAGAGCTTCCATAACTTCTAATAACCACTACTGAATCAATCTTTATATGAGGAAATAAAAGTTTAGATAATTCATTAACAATATTTTGCAAATCTGGTGCAAGTTCATAGCTTATTCCCATAGTTATTTAAAATAACACTCTTATATTTAAAAACATCTTTTTAAATTTCTAATTTTAATAAAATATAAAAATATTTCTACAAATATTTGCAAGCAATTTAATTATTAAAATCTAATTCTTAATTTTAAATTTATTAAAAAGAGTTGTTTTTGTCCTAAATTTAATATTATGAAACTCGAGAATAATCTAAAACAAAAATTAAAATATGTTTTTTCATTTATTATAGTAATTATTTATATTAGAAAAAATTTGTATAAATTGGAAAATCTCAAAAAAATTAAAAAAAGAAAAATTAATTTTTATAATTCAAAAATACTGTTTATTATTATATTTACGACATCCTCCATCTACTGAGGTGGATGGAGCCCTGAAATGGATAGTGTCTTTAGTATTGCATAGAATCCTAATCGCAAAACATAATATATCTCTTTATTAACTATACGCTCTATTGCCATCCTTTTAATTACTTTTGGACTAACACGAAAATAACTTTTATTCTATTTTTTATTCAAAAAATGTATTTTTGAATATTTTTTATCAATTCTAAGATTTATCAAACCTTAAAAAGATTCGATTTAAAAAGGCCTGAATTTCTTGCTAAAGATTTAATTATAATAAACTTTTATAAAAATCAAGATTTTTCAAGACTAAATCAGGAGTAAGCTTTTCTAATTCGCTAACTAAATTTTTATTACTTAAAGATTCAGCTGAAACAGGAACACAAACTCCATCCCAATTCTGCCAGTCCTTAATATGAAGAGAAAATGGAGAACGAGCAAGTTTTCCTGAAGGAGTATTTGAACTATCTAAAACAATATTTTTCTCTGTTTTTTCATGCCCTCCAAGAACAGGTATATCTGTTTTATCAGATATAATCTTAGCCCATTTCATAATAAAACTAAACTCTCTCTTTTTTTCAGAACCATAACTTAAATATTTATTGTAAAACTTTAGTTCAATCTCTTTTTTTAATAAAATATAAATATGAAAACTAGCTCCTGTCCATAAAATAACTATTTTTTTAACATCAACAAGGTTATTAAATTCTCTATCATCTTGAATACATCTTAATAAAAATAACGCAACTTTTCTTGCATCATCAGCACTATTTTTTTTCCTGTCAATATCAATAAAAATTCTTTCAATAGGTTTACCTATTCCCTCATCATTAGTAGCATAAAACAATTGAGAAAGTTTTCTTGGAGGAAAATATTCCCAAATAAGTCTTTGTTTAGGAGTAAGTTTAGATTCTACATCTTTTAAATGATTTCCAGTTCTAAGCTTAAGCATTTTTGAGTCTACTTCCGAAAAATCATCAATATAAAGCGCCGGACTATTTGAACCTCTTTTTAAAAAAAATAAATTAGACAAATGCACTTTGCTAGCAATCTTTTTTCTATAAAGAAAATTCTTCAAAACTTTAAAAAATTTAGAATAATATTGCAAAACATCAAGTTCACCTGTAGAATATAATATATCGCTCATATACAAAGATAAAAAATTAAAGTATAAAAAATTATCTTAAAAACTTCATAAGAATGAACAAAGATAACATAATTAAAAGTGACGTCCTCTGTCAACTGAAGTAGATTGCGTCTCAAGTATTGCGCAGAACCGCGATAGCAAAACCATGATGTATCTTTTGATTCTCTATATACTTCATTAAGTTTAACATCTAACTTACTCTCACAATAAAAATAGAATAAATATTTTAGAGAAGAGGTGTTAATAATAACGCAATTCGTCCGAACCTTAAAAGAGAGTCATAGTATTTCTTGATAGGATTTTATTTTATCAGAAAATGTTAAATTATTTATCTATATTGTTTATCTTCATTTTTTTTATCAATTAATTAGTACAATAGAGGTGCAAAAAAGAATATAAAAACTGAATCTTTAAAAACAATAAATTTTTTATTTTAACTTATGAGATTGATAATAATTGGTCCGCAAGGAAGTGGGAAAGGCACTCAAGCAAAGATTATTTCAGAAAAATTAAAGATTCCTCATATCTCAACAGGAGATTTATTTAGAAACATAAAAGGAAGTTTAAAAGAAAAAATTGAATATTATATAAACAAAGGAGAATTAGTTCCAGATGAATTAACAATTAAATTATTAAAGCAAAGAATAAATCAATCTGACTCAAAAAAAGGTTTTATTTTAGATGGATTTCCAAGAAATATTGCTCAAGCAAAAGCATTAGAAAAAATAACAAAAATAGACAAAGTAATTGAAATATATTTAAACGATGATAAGGCTGTTGAAAGAATATCATCTAGATTATCTTGCAAAAAATGTGGTGCTGTATATAATACTATTACAAATCCTCCAAAAAAACAAGATTTCTGTGATAAATGCAATGAAAAATTATATAAAAGAAAAGATGACAATCCTGAAGAAATCAAAAAGCGTCTTGATATTTATCATAAGGAAACAGAACCTATTTTAAAGATATATGAAAATATTTTAATAAAAATAAATGGAGACCAAGAAATAAATAAAATAACAGAAGAGATACTAAAAAAGATAAAAGAATAAATCAAATATAATAAATCTTCTTTTTCTAAAAAAATAACTTTTTATCTAAAAAAAATAAAAATATATATTATGAAAGATATTGTTTTTATCTTTAATTAATATATAATTTTATATTCTCTATCAAAGTTTTAAAAAATCAAACGTTTTATCCGAATTCAAAAAATCAAAACTAAAAATTATTAAAATATAATCACTAATTTACTAATTAACATATAATTTATTACAATATTGTGATATACTCTGTTATCGGATCTGTTTATTAGATAAATTAGATAAAGTTAAAGCATCCTATGAAAATTATGAAAAGTGATGCTATCTTTGATCTTTGATTAGAAATTGAAAATTAAATAAGCTAAAAATCAAGCTCATTTTTTATAATAAATCGAAAAATAAATAATTTAGAAATTTTAGAGAAGAAGCATTAATCATAACTCAATTTATCTTTCCCTTAAAAAGAATCAAGATTTCTTGCTAAAAACTTTAAAATTCATCTTCTCTTTAAAAAGTCGGAGAATTACCTTGCTCTTGCAAGAGTTTTAAATTCATTTTTCCCTTAAAAAGAATCAAGATTTCTTGCAAGAGTTTTTTTAAATTCCTCTACAAGGGTTTAAAAATTAATCTCTTCTCTCTAAAGGAGGGCGCCTGAGAATTTCTTGCAGGGATTCAAATTTAAAAAAATTATTTTCTCTATTTTTTATTAAGCTCTTTTTTTCTTTTACAAACATAAAAAGCTCCAGCACTTAAACCTGCTCCTGCAAAAAGAACATATGTAGAAGGTTCAGGAACATTAGAAAAATTTAAAGAATAATTGTTATTATTTAATTCATTGCCTGAAAATCCGTTTAATCCATTACCTGAATTTATAGTTGAATTAAGTTTAACACTTGAATTACTATCAACAAAAAGAGTTTCTGCATTAATATAATCTGAACTTAAAGATGAACCAGAATAAACATTAATAAAATTATTAACATTAATATTTCCATTAACAATTAAAGTAGAACCTGAATCTAAAGTTAATGATTTTGAATTTATTCCATTTGATATAAAATCAGTATTTGAAGAAAAAAGAACATTTCCACTAGTGTTTATATTTCCTATTTCTTTAGCAAATCCATTAATAGTAAATAAAAATGATGTATTATAAGATAATCCGTTTCTTATTGTAACTGGAATTTCTAATAAATTTGAAGCTAAATATTTAACATTATAAAAACTTATATTGCCTGTGCTAACCTCTTTTAATGAAAAATAAATATCTTTATTTTTAAAAGCATTATCATTATAAGGATCAATAATTTTAAATTTTAAAACATCATTATGCAAATCTAAAAGACTTCTTCCATAAATAGGTGCATAAATAGTGCTTAAACTATCTAAAGGTCTTGCATCTATACCTAATCTATAAGGAGAAAAATTAACTTCTGAATAAAAATCAATAGCAGGAGGCATTGCTTCTAAAAAAAAACCATCTCTAGAATCATAATCCTCACTACAACCCTCTCTATGATTTATATATAATTTACATAAACTTACTCCTGAATAAGGACCAAATCTAGTTTCTAATGTTTCTGCATCAATATTATTATTAATTCCAAATAACATTAAAGAACTTCCTAATAATCCTATTAATCCTTTTCTTATTTTCATATTTTGTTTAAAAAGAACATAGTTTTTAAATATTTTTATTATTTATATCTATAAATAATTCTATAAACAAATTATTAAAATATTATGTAACATCTTCTGTCCAATGAAGTGGACTAAAATGAACAGCTGTTCTTAGTATTGTTTAAAACCATGATGTATTTCTTGATTTTCTATATACTTCATTAAGTTAACATTTAACTTACCTCTAACAATAAAAAACTATAATAAATAATTAGCGAGAAATATGACATAATTCATCTTACTCTTGAAAGAGCTCGATGAATTTCTTGCAAGAGTTTAATTATAAATTTTATTTAATTATT